>NZ_VIVK01000008.1 GCF_007828865.1 Kribbella amoyensis | reverse complement strand
GTGAGCGGATGCGGGCCTGGGTGGTGGAGCGACCGGCGCCGATCGATGACGGCCCGTTGCGACAGGTGACGCGCACGGTCCCGGAGCCCGGCCCCGGCGAGGTACTGGTCCGCGTCCTCGCCTGCGCGCTCTGCCGCACCGACCTCCACCTGGCCGAGGGGGACCTGGTCCCGCGCCGGGCCGAGGTGGTCCCCGGGCATCAGGTGGTCGGCGAGGTGGTGGACTCCGGGAGAGGGGCCGATCGGTTCGCTGTCGGTGAGCGGGTCGGGATCGCCTGGCTGCGCGGCACCTGTGGGTACTGCGAGTTCTGCCGGTCGGGCCGGGAGAACCTGTGCCCGCGCTCGCGGTACACCGGCTGGGACGCGGACGGCGGCTTCGCGGAGTACGCGGTGGTCGCGCAGGACTACGGGTACCCGCTGCCCGCCGATCGGCCGGCCGAGGAGCTGGCGCCGTTGCTCTGCGCCGGGATCATCGGGTACCGATCACTGCTGCGCGCCGAACTCCCACCGGGTGGCCGCCTCGGCATCTACGGATTCGGGTCCAGCGCGCATCTCACCGCGCAGCTCGCGCTGGCCCAGGGCGCGGAGTTGTTCGTCCTGACCCGCGGTGCGCAGAACCAGGCCCTCGCCCGCGAACTCGGCGCGACGTACGCGGGGGACGCCCGCGACGAACCGCCGGTACCGCTGGACTCGGCGATCCTGTTCGCACCGGCCGGCGACCTGGTCCCGGTCGCCCTGCAAGCCCTCAAGCCCGGTGGAACTCTCGCCGTCGCCGGGATCCACCTTTCCGACGTTCCGGCTCTGACGTACGAAAGCCACCTCTTCCACGAACGCGATCTGCGCAGCGTCACCTCGAACACCCGGCGCGACGGCGAGGAGTGGCTGCGGCTCGCGGCACGGCTCGGCATCACCGCCCACACGACAGTTGTGTCCTTCGGCCAGGTGGACAAGGCACTCGCCGACATCGCGCACAGCCGCGTCCCCGGCTCGACGGTGATGGTGCCCTAGCCTGTCGCGACCTGCCGGCGGACGGCGCGCGTGGTGAGCGAGATGAGCAGCGTTCCGGCCAGCAGGCAAAGGGCTCCGAGTCCCATCAGCGAGACCGCGAGATCGTCGAGCCACGGGACCGTCGCGGCGACGGCGAGGTCGGCCTGGACGGCGCGGCTGCCGTCGGCATTCAGCACCACCACCGACCAGTTCCCGGGCCGAGGCGCCCAATCAATCGTTTGCACGCCGGTCCCGGCCGCCTGCGCGACCCAGATCCAGCGGGTGCCCGGCAGTTCCGGCGGCACCTGGCCGACGCGTTCGCCGGAGACCGGTTCCGGGGTGTTCCGATCGAGCCGGTGGACGATGGTGTGCTCGACCGGTGCCAGGTACACGGCCTGGTCGCGAGTGCTCGCGATCCCCAGGAACAAAGGCGTCGCGGTCGCGCCGACACCGGTCACCCGGATCTCACCGACCAGCCGGTTCACCAGCCAGGGCGGACCGTCGAACCGCAGCGCGCCGGGCTCGGTGCTGATCGCGTACCCGGCACTGCTGAAGCGTTTGAGGCTGGTCCCGACGAATCCGCTCTCGTCGCGTCCGGTCTGATCGAGCCACAGACCGACCGCGCCGGCCGGGACCAGGGCCAGCCCGGCCACGATCAGCACGCCGCCGACGACGACGCGGAAGATCCGCCGGCCCGTCCACCGGCGCGGCCGGCGAAGGGCCGGATCCCTTGTCCTGCGGCGAAACAGCCCGGCCACGAACCCGACCACGCTGAGCGCGACGAAGGCCAGGCCGAGGACGATCAGCTCGAGCAGTCTGGGGAGTGCGAGCAACCATCGCACCGGTCTGGGTTCACGTGGGACCGCCGGGTCGAGTCGCCCTTCGATCCTGGCCGGCTGTCCCTCCATGGCTTCCCCCTCCGCCCACTTCCACGGTGCGCCGGTGGGGGCGGGCCGGGCAAGCGGCAGCGATGCGGTTGTTACCGCATCGCTAACCGGAGAAGGTGATTGCGGGCCCGCTCCCCTGGCCCCCCCAGTTGAAATGGGAGGACGGGCCCGCAATCAGTTCGTGGGATCCGTCAGACGACGGACGGTGGCCGGTGCTTGCGGCGGCGCAGCTCGCGCAGGACCGCCTGTTTGCTCCGGATCAGAGTGATCCGCTCTTCGGTGTCCGTGCCGGTACGGATGGCGCGCAGCTCGTGGTCGATGGTGCTCAGCACGTCGATCAACCGGTGAACGCTGCTGGAATCGAGTTCGCGCATGGAGGCCTCGGCAGGTCGGAAGAACCGGCGCCCGAACTGTCTGAGGCTCGTTCACTATGACCCGGATCGCGGCGTGGATCAAGCCCCTTGACGCGGCGCGTTTCGGGTGGACCGGGACCGGGGCCTGGTGGAAAATGTTGCAGGGGTCAGACGCGTGGACGACGAACGCAGTACCGAGGGGCTCGAGCCGCCGGATCGCGACGAACCAGCGGGCCCGGATGCCCTTGCCCACAAGCTGTCCGAGATGGCCCGCAGCCTGCACGAGGCCGAGGATCCGGGCGAGGTTCTGCGCGAGGCCGTGCAGGCCGCGATCGACCTGGTCCCGGGGGCGTGGGAGGGGTCCGTCACCGAGGTGGCCGGCCGTGGTCGCGTGCAGCACAAGGCCGCGTCGGGTCCGTTGCCGGCGCGGGTCGACGCGATCATGTCCGAGGTACGCGAAGGTCCTTGCCTGGACGCGCTGACCGAGCGCAAGGTGATCCGGGTCGACGACCTGCGGCTCGAGGAACGCTGGCGCCGGTTCACTCCCCGGGCCGTCGAGGCGGGCGCGCTGAGCATGCTGGCGTTCCCGATGATCGTCGACGAGGACACCCTGTGCGCCCTCAACCTGTACGGGGCCGAGCCGGGCGCGTTCACCGACGAGTCGGTCGACGTCGGCCGGTTGCTCGCGGCCCATGCGGCGATCGCGTACGCCGGGGCCCAGCGGGAGGAGAACCTGCTGGCCGCGATCGAGACCCGGGACCTGATCGGCCAGGCCGTCGGGCTGCTGATGGAGCGCTACTCGATCGGCACCAACCCGGCCTTCAGCACCCTGGTCCGGTTCAGCCGCCAGTCCAACCGCAAGCTCCGCGACGTCGCCGCCGAGCTCATCCGCGACGCCGAGGCCGGCGCCCGCAAGTAGGCAGCCGCGGCCGTGAGTAGCCCTCTCGGCCCTTCGTTCACCTCACCGCCATCTTCTGCGTCGTGACGCCTTGCGCTTCAAGGCGCCGGGGTTTACGGTCCCGGTTAACGTTTAAGTGCACGTTTTTGAGTGGTTCATGCAGAAACAGATCATGAACACTCACCAGGCGACAGGAGACGGACATGTCGGGATCCACGAGCAGCCGGTTCGGCCGACGGCGCTTCCTCGGGTTGAGCGGGGCCGCGGTGGGCGCGGCGGTCTTCGGCCCGGTACTCACCTCCTGCGGTGACGGCGGTTCGTCGGCGGGTGGCGCAAAGGCGTCGAGCGAGGTCGCGCTGCCGACGTACAAGCCGTTCGCCGGGCTGCGGCCGGACCTGCCCGGCGCCGAGACCGGACTCGAGCCGGGCTTCCTGAAGTTCCCCGAGAACGCTATCGCGAGCGTCAAGGCGCCGCCACTGAAGAACTCGGTGTCCGCGCTGACCGAGACGTTCGCGACCCCGCCGCCGCCGATGGGGAGCAACGCGATGTGGCAGGCGCTGAACCAGTCGCTGGGCGCCGAGCTGCGGCTCACCATCGGCACCGACCCCGGGTACCCGGAGAAGTTCGCCACCCTGCTGGCCAGTGACTCGCTGCCGGACCTGATGTGGCTGCCGCCGAACCAGGGCATCCCGAACGTCGGGCCGATGCTGGAGGCGAAGTTCCAGGACCTGACCAAGTACCTGTCCGGGGACGCGGTGCTGGAATACCCGAACCTCGCCGCGCTGAAGCCGGCCTCGTGGCGGACCGCGATCGTGAACGGCAAGATCTGGGGCGCCCCGATCCCGTCCACGCCGTTCGGCCAGGTGATGATGGGCAACCCGAAGACCTGGGCCAAGGTCGGCGGCCTGCAGTGCACCAGCGCCGAGGAGTTCTTCGGCAAGTGCAAGGAGCTGACCCGCGGCACCAACTACGCGCTCGAGCCCGCGCTGATCAACATGCTGCACATGTTCGGCGAGTGGTTCGGCGCCCCGAACGGCTGGCGGGTCAACGCCGACCGCTCGCTGACCCACCTGTACGAGACCGACAACTACAAGGCCGCCGTCGAGTACGCCGCGAAGCTGTGGGCCGCGAAGGTGTTCTACCCCGACCTCAACCTGGCCGACGCGACCCCGAAGACCGTGAACGGCCAGATCGCCGCCCAGGTCACGGTGGGACCGCGGGCGACGGCCGACTTCCGGGCGCTCGACCCGTCGTTGTTCGTCGACACGCTGATCCCGTTCGGCCACGACGGCAAGGCCAAGCCGGTGTACGACATGGGCTACGGCACCGTCGGGTTCACCCCGTTCAAGAAGACCGACGAGGGCCGGATCCGCGAACTGCTCGCGCTGGTCGACTACCTGTCCGCGCCGTTCGGGACCAAGGAGTTCCTGCAGAAGAACTTCGGCACCGAGGGGCAGCAGTACCGGCTGGACGGGCAGAAGAACCCGGTCCTCACCCAGGCCGGCAACCAGCAGGCACCCGGCCTGGTCAGCGCACTGCAGATCATGACGGCGCCCGAGAGCGTGATCTTCAACCCGGCGTTCCCGGACGACACCCGCAAGATCCACGCCACCGAGCAGGAACTGCTGAAGTACGCGATGCGCAACCCGACCGCGGGCACGTACTCCGACACCAGCAGCAAGGTCGGGCCGAAGCTGACCGAGCAGTTCCGCGACACCATCATCGACATCGTCACCGGCCGGCAACAGTTGTCCGCGTACGACGACGCGCTGAGCCGGTGGAAGAGCGGCGGCGGTGACAAGATGCGTGGCGAGTTCGAGTCGGTGCTGCCGGCGAGCGTGCCGGTCACGCCGAACTGAGGGCGGCGCCGATGGGAACCCTCGTCACCGACCGGCCCACCACCGCCGAACCGGCCGCCACCGCTCCGGGCGGCCGGGCCAGGCGGGTCCGGAAGCAGAAGAGCCAGTTGCCGTTCTCGGTGCGCTGGCGGCGGGACTGGCAGATGGTGCTGCTGATGATCCCGGGTGTGCTGTTCCTGCTGGTGTTCTTCTACGTGCCGGTGGTCGGCAACGTGGTCGCCTTCCAGGACTTCCAGCCGTTCCTCGGGGTGATGCACAGCGAGTGGAACGGCGTGCAGAACTTCGTGAACCTCTACGCCAACCCGGATTTCTGGGACGCGTTGCGGAACACGCTGATCCTCGCGCTGGCCCAGCTGGTGCTGTTCTTCCCGGTTCCGCTGGCGCTCGCGCTGATCGTGGACTCGCTGGTGAGCAACCGGCTCCGGCGCTGGTTCCAGACCATCGCGTACCTGCCGCACTTCCTGTCCTGGGTGCTGGTGATCGCGTTGTTCCAGCAGTCGCTCGGCGGCGCCGGGTTCGTCAACAACCTGCTCCGGCAGGCCGGGCTGGACCCGATCCCGTTCATGACGAACCCGGACACGTTCCCGCTGCTGGTCGTCGCGCAGCTGGTCTGGAAGGACGCGGGCTGGGCGATGATCATCTTCCTCGCCGCGCTCGCCAGCGTGGACGTCGCGCTGTACGAGGCGGCGGCCGCGGACGGCGCGGGCCGGTGGCGCCGGCTTTGGCACATCACGCTGCCGTCCCTGCGCACCGTCATCGTGCTGCTGCTGATCCTGCGGATCGGCGACGTGCTGAGCGTCGGCTTCGAGCAGTTCATCCTGCAACGCGACTCGGTCGGCGCCGGGGCCGCGGAGGTGCTGGACACCTTCACGTACTACGCCGGTGTGATCGGTGGCGACTGGAGCAGCGGCGCCGCGGCCGGGCTGGCCAAGGGCGTGATCAGCGCGCTGCTGCTGTGGGGCGCCAACTCGATCGCGCACCGGCTGGGCGAGCCGGGCATCTTCCAGAAGAAGGGACAGTCATGAGAAGCCCTGTGTCAACCCGCCTCCTGCTGGGTGGGGTTGAGGATGTGTTGCAGAGCGTTGTGTTTGGTGGGGTTGTAGGCGGTGTTGTTTTGCCAGCAGTGCCAGATGACGAACAGCCAGGCGCGGGCGAGGATGCGGACGGCGTGGGGGTGGTCGTGGCCTCGGGATCGGGCTCGGTCGTAGAGGTCGGCTGCCCAGGGGTTGGCTCGTCGGGAGTCGCCGGCGAAGTCGGTGACGGCGTCGCGGAGTTGTTTGTCGCAGGCCCAGCGGAAGCTGACCGTGCGGAGTTTGCCCGATTGCCGGGTCGAGGGTGCGGCTCCGGCCAGGCAGGCGAGGGCTTCGGGGGTGGGGAAGCGGGCGCGGCAGTCGCCGATCTCGGCCAGGAGCCGGGCGGCGCGGACGCGGCCGGAGCGGGGCAGGCTGGTGAAGATGTGCTGATCGGTGTGCGTGGTGAGCTGGTCGCTGATCTGGCCGGTGAGGGTTTTGATCTGGTCGACCAGCGTGGTGAGCAGTGCGACCAGGGCGTGGGTGATCTGGGCGTTCAAGGTGGCGTCGTGGCCGGTCGCACCGCGGGGTGCGGCGAGCAGGTAGGTGTGCAGCGCGGCAGGGTCTTTCTTGCCGGAGTAGCCGACCGATGCCAGCCAGGCGCCGAGGCGTTTCGGCGAGAGCCAGTCGGCGCGGTCTTGGGTGTCGAAGCGGGTCAGGAACTGCAGGCTGATCGGAGAATCGATCTCGGCGAACAACCCGACTGCCCCGGGGAAAGCGTTCCGCAGGTGGGCGCGGAGCTGGTTCGCGACCGCGACCCGGTGAGCGACGAGGTCTTTGCGGGTCCGGCAGGCGCGGCGCAGTACGACGGTTTCGGGGCTGTCCGGGGTGAGCGGTGCGAGCCGGGCCCGATCGGTGCGCAGGGTGTCGGCCAGGACGTAGGCGTCGAATCGGTCGTCTTTGTTGCCGGCCGATCCGTAGCGGCTCCTGAGGTTCTTGACCTGGTTCGGGCTGATCACGACCACTGTGACACCGGCTTGCAGAAGGGCATCGACGACCGGGCCGTCGGGTCGTTCGATCGCGACCTCGCCGACACCGTTGCGTCCCAGCACGGCGATCAGGTCGCGCAGGCCGGCGGCGGTGTGTTCGACGGTGCACCGGTCGACTTCTTGGCCGCGGGCGTTGACGACCGATACGGCGTGGTCGTCGCGGGCCCAGTCCAGGCCGGCTGTGACGGCGTTGAGAGGTTCTTCGGGCAGGGTGTTTCTGGCAGACTTCACGTCAGCCTCCTCGCTGCTAGACCCAGTGGGGAGGCACCCTTATGTGGTGCCGGGACGCTGCTGCCGGTTCGCTCACTGATCGGCGCTCGCAGCACACAGCCCTGGCGCTCAGCCCTGTCGACGGTCGGCACGCCCCGGGTAACCGCCAGGCCCTGCAGATCTCATGACGGACGTCCAAGACGTCAAGCGAGCAGGGCAGTGACCAGACGGCACCTCGGGTGCATCAGCAACCAATCCACAGTTACTGACCAAAGGATGGTGCACCAGTGAGCCTGCTCGCGGCCCGGGCCCAGCGCCCGATCTGGAAGGAACGACCGGCCCCGGCGTACCAGACCGTGAAGGCGCTCGTGCTCGGCGGCTTCGCGCTGGCGATCGTGGTGCCGATCATGGTGGTGGTGTCGACGTCGCTGGCCAGCGACCAGGACATCATCGACGCGGGCGGGTACGTGCTCTGGCCGTCGCACCCGACGCTGAAGGCGTACCAGACGTTGTTCAGCGGCGGGCTGATGGGCCGGGCGATCATGGTCAGCGTCTTCGTCACCGTCGTCGGGACCGCGATCGCGCTGGCGACCACGATCGCGCTCGCGTACGCCACCTCGCGGCCGGTGCTGTTCGGCCGGCCGGTGCTGCTGATGGTGTTGTTCACGCTGCTGTTCGCGCCGGGCATCATCCCGATGTTCCTCGTGGTCAAGCAGCTCGGGCTGATCGACAGCCTGTGGTCGCTGATCCTGCCTGGCGCGTTGGGGGCGTTCAACTTCGTCGTCCTGCGCACCTTCTTCATGAACGTGCCGCAGGAGTTGCTGGAGAGCGCCCGGATCGACGGCGCGAGCGACTTCACCATCCTGCGCCGGATCGTGATGCCGCTGTCGAAGGCGGTGATCGCGGTGGTCGGGCTGTTCTACGCGGTCGGCTTCTGGAACGCCTTCTTCAACGCGCTGCTCTACCTCAACGACACCGCGAAGTGGCCGGTCCAGGTGATCCTGCGCACGTACGTCCTGCAGGGCAAGTCGCTGTCGGCCGACCAGCTCGGCGTCGAACCGTTGCCGCAGCCCCAGTCGCTGCAGATGGCGGTCGTGGTGGTGGCCCTGGTCCCGATCGCGATGGTCTATCC
>NZ_VIVK01000007.1 GCF_007828865.1 Kribbella amoyensis | reverse complement strand
CTCCACGGCCGACCGGACGCGTCCACGTACCGCTGCGCGTGCGGGAGCCAGTACCGGACCTCGAGGTCGGCGTCGCCGAGGGCGGCGGCCAACGCGCTCTGGAAGCCGCCGAGGGGTGGCGTGGCCCCGAGTTCGCCGGCCAGCCGGGCGACTGCGAGGCGCCGGTGCCGGCGGCGGAGGACGATCCAGCTCAACGTGCCGCCGACCACCGTGAGCGCGGCCGCGCGGACCAGGAACAGGCCGAGGAACATCGGTACCGCCGGGTCCTCCACCGGCCGCACCACCAACGCCACCGCGTACGTCGCCTCGGCGGCGCCGGCAGCCGCGATCCCGGCCGAGACCGGCCAGAACGCGGACCAGCCCTTGGTCCCGGCGGGCCGGGTCAGGGTGATCACCACGATCGCGCCGCCGAACACGACCGTCGCGGCGACCCAGAGCTGGTCGAGTCCGCCGGCGATGACGGGATCGGCGTGCAGCACGAACACGTTGTCGGTGCAGTTCGTCCAGCACCGTGGGTCGAGGAAGGGATCGCGGACCGCCGCCTGGCCGAGGCTGATCACCGCGGTGACGAGATAGGCGGTGCCGGCCAGTTGGCGATGCCGGCCGGGCGTGCCGTCCACGAACCCGACGGCGAGGTGGACGAGCGCGGGCAGCAGGAACGGCGCGACCACCATGCCGAGGCTGCGCACGACAGCCGGACCGTCCGGGCGGCCGATCCAGATCGGTGCGAGCCAGGCCACCCCGGCCAGCAGCAACGGGAACGCGACCGGGTCGTCCTGCGGCGAGGTCCGGATCAGGACCCCGGCCAGGATCAGCGCGACCCCAGGGACGAGGGCGGCCACGGCCGCGACGGGAGAGACGGCGGCGTAACTGGTCACGGTGTCGCCGCGCTCGGTGAGAGCGATCGCCGTCAGCACGACGTACGCCGCCAACGCCGCGAGCCCCGTACCCCGGAGCAGTCGCGCGAGCGTGGCGTCGCCGATCACGGCTCCTCCCCCACGGTCGTGCCGGTCGGGATGGTCAGGGTGAGGCGGGTCCCGGTGGCCGGCCGGGAATCGACCGTGAGCCGTCCGCCGAAGGCCGCGAGCCGATCGGCGATGCCGGTCAGGCCGGTACCGCTCGGGTTCGCGCCGCCGGTGCCGTTGTCGGCGATCACCATCACCAGCTGACCGTCCTGCCGGCTCACGTCCACCGACGCGCTCGACGCCTCGGCGTGCTTGGCGACGTTCGCGAGCGCCTCCGTACACGCGAAGTACGCGGCGACCTCCACCTCGGTGGGGAACCTCGCGTCCGTCACGGTGAGCCGGACCGGGACCGCGCTCGCCTCGGCGACGGCGACGAGGGCGGGCCGGAGTCCGTCCGCCAGTTCGCGGGGATGCAGGCCGCGGGCGAGTTCGTGGAGCTCGGCGAGGGTCCGGTCCAGGTGGTCGATCGCCCTGGCGACATGCTCGTCGGGCGGATCCTGGAACGCGGTCCGCAACCTCGCGAGCACGGTCTGCAGGTGGTGTTCGGCGCCGTGCTCCAGCCGTTGGACCAGGCGAGCGCGTTCCTCGTCGGCGGCGACCACGAGGCGGCGCCGGGACGCGGTCAGCTCGTCGACCTGGCCGCGGACCTCGGCCTGCAGCGCGACGTTCGACGCGGTGAGCCGGGTCGCGGTACCGATCGCCTCCACCAGCGCCGGATCCGCGAGGACGGCCGGGTCGTGGACCAGCACGGCGAGCGGGTGCCCGTCGGACGCGATCGCGGTCGCCGTCCGGGTCGGACCAGGCCGGCGGACGACGGATCCACGGTCGTCCAGGTAGGTGTGCGCGTCGTCGGACCAGTACCCGAGCCGCAGACTCGGATCGCCGAGGACCCGGGCGAGCGTGTCCCGCAGCGTGCCCGAGGTGGTCTCCCCCAGCTCCACCACCAGGTCGGTCACCGCGGGCGAACCCGTCCGGCCGAGGTCGAGCGTCAACGCGACCGCGATCCCGCAGAGCACGGCCTCGTAGGTCAGCAGGATCGGGAGCACCGTCGCACCTTCGGCCGGGGTCATCCGCAACACCGCGGCCGTCACGAGCACCGCGGCCAGGACGACCGTGGCCTGGAGCGCCCGGGTCCGTCGGCGCCGGGTACGGCCCACGGACCCGACGCGCTCGTGGACCACGACCGCCACGAGGGCAACCGCGAGCACGATGGTGAGCACGTTGTTCCGCCAGAGCGACGGCACGATCGCGACCAGGTACCCGATCCCGACGGCCACTCGTCCGGGGCGGGTGCGCGGCCGTGATCCCGGGTACGCGACGAGCAGGTGGACCAGCGGCCCGCGATGCCAGCCGAGGCCGCCGGGGACGACACCGCCGAGGAACCAGGTGACTCCGACGGCCACGGAAAGTGCGGCCGTACCGCGGTTCGCGTTCCACACCCGAAGGCCGCACGCGATCCAGACCAGGCCGACGACGAGATCGGGGAGCCAGAACTGCGGCTCGTCCCACGAGTACACGGCCCACTCCGAGAGCACGCCGAGCACCAGCGCCGAGCCCAGCCCCACCGCCAGGCCGAGGATCGGGGCGGTGGGACCGGGCCGGTACATCAGGGATCCCGGAAGACCAGTGCGCGCAGGGAGTCGCCGGTGAGCTCGACGACGTCGAACCCGTCCGCCTGCGGCAGCGACCGCGCTGCCGACCGGAAGGCCGCGTGGTCCACGACCAGCAAAGTGGGTCCCACCTCTTCATCCTCGCACCGCACCAGCCTGCGCACACTGCGGCGGCCACACCCGCCGGACGGGCTTATGGTCGAAGAAGTGACCTGCGGGAGGGGGGAGGTCATGACGGCGATCCTGCGGCGCCTGCTCGCCGCCGCAGTTCTGGCGAGCCTGTTGACCGGCTGCCTGCGGGGGACCACGAGCGGCGACAAGGCCGGCGGTCACGGTGCTCCGATCGTGCTCCGGCTGGCCGGTGCCGACCCGAGTCTCGAGGACGAACCGGCCGTCGCGTACTTCGCCCAGCGGGTAGGACAACGGTCCGGGCATCGGCTCAAGGTCGAGATCGTCAACGGCTGGGGCGGTTCCCGGCCGAGCGCGGAGCAACGCGTCGTCCGCGCGGTCGCCGGCGGGAAGGCCGATCTGGGCTGGGTCGGCACCCGCGTCTTCGACACCCTGGGCGTCCGGAGCCTGCAGGCGTTGACGGCCCCGATGCTCGTCGACAGCTACCCGGTGCAGCGCGCGGTGATCGAGAGTGAACTGCCGGAGCAGTTGCTCAGCCCGCTCGACACGTTGAAGGTCACCGGCCTCGCCGTCCTGGCCGACGGCCTGCAGAAACCCGTCGGGACCAGGCAGCCGCTGCTCGATCCGGGCGACTGGGCCGGCATCGGCTTCCAGTCCGCCCGGTCCGAACTGCACGCCACCTCGATCCTCGCCCTCGGCGCCACCCCGGTCGAACTCTGCTGCGAGGCCCTGGACCAGGCGCTGGTGGCCGGCACGGCGAGCGGGCTCGCACAGAATCTCCGGACGTACCAGGACAAGGGCATGGAGAACCTGGCCCGGTACGTCACCGTCAACGTGAACCTGTGGCCGCAGACGCTCGCCCTGATCGCCGGCTCGGAACGGTTCGCCCAGCTGACCGGCCGGCAGCGCTCCTGGATCCGGGCCGCCGCGGCCGACGCGGTCCAGCGGTCGCTCGATCTCGCCGACAACGACGCGCAGTACGTGCACGACCTCTGCGGGTCGGTCGCGTTCTTCGCGACCGCGTCCCAGCCCCAGCTCGCCGACCTGCGCCGCGCGTTCGTCGGGGTGTACCGCGAGCTCGAGCGGGATCCGTTGACCAAGGCAACCATCGGGCGGATCCGGCAGCTCAAGGACGCCGCCACACCGGCCGAGGACGTCGACATCCCGCCGGCCTGTACCCGGGCCCGCGCCGAGGATCCGCCGGCCGCGAGACCGGCGACCGCGCTGACCGGGGTGTACCGCTGGACGCTGACCGAGGACGACGCGCTCGCCCTCGGGACCAGCCTCGACCGCGACCCCGGCAAGCTCGCCTCGATGCCGTGGATCTTCACGATGACGCTCGGCCCACAGACCTGGACCCTGCACCGGAACGCACGGATCGAGAAGGGCAGCGGCAGCTACCTCGTCGAGGGCCACCGGATCACGTTCTTCTGGCCGCGCCCGGCCGGGATCAGCGTGCTCACCTTCACCGTGTCCGAGAACGCCGACGGCGACCTGACCCTCGAACCCGAGCTGCCGATGAACCCGCACGACCAGTTCCTCTGGTCCACCCATCCGTGGACCAAGGTCGGCTGACCCTTCTCCGCCGTGGCAGGAGGTTCGGCCGGTCGGTCACTCGGTCTCCACTCGTCGCTTCGCGGTCCACACATAGCGGTCCGCGTCCGCCTGGTCCGTCCACACCGGACTCCGCTGGCCGAGACCGGTGACCGGTCGCGCGCCCCCGTCGTACTCCCCGACGGCGTGCGCCGCGAACCAGTCCGCCAGTTGCCCGCGCAACGCGGCCCGCCGATCGGCCGAGGCGGGGTCGTTGCTCAGGTCAACCAGTTCGCCGGGATCCGCGACCAGGTCGTACAGCTCCTCGGGACCGTCGTGCCGCCACACGTACTTCTCCGTCGCGGTCCGGATCATCCGTGTCCCGCCGTACTCGTCGAACACCAGCACCGGCTCGGCGGGCACGTCTTCCGTCCCGAGGATCCGGGGCGCGAACGAGGTCCCCGCCGCCAGCGGGTCGGGCGGCAACGGTGCATCCGCGAGCTCGACCAAGGTGGGGTGGATCGACACCGCGCTGATCGGTGTCCGGACCACACCGGGCGCGACGTGGCCCGGCCGGTTGACCACGAACGGCACCCGGATCGACGGGTCCCACACGTTCAGCGGCCAGGTCCCGTTGCCCTTGCCCCAATAGCCGTGATGCCCGCAGCTGAACCCGTCGTCGGACGTGAAGATCACGTACGTGTCGTCCCGGACCCCGGCGGCCTCGAGCGCGGCGAGGACGCGAGCGACGCCGCGATCCACCCCGCTCAGCGCCGAGCAGTACCCACGGAGCGCCGGCCGCGGATCGACCTGCGCACGGTCGAACTCGGCGCTCACGTGGTCGAACCAGGGGTGCCGCTGTTCCCGCGGCACACTCGGGAACTCGCAGTCGCGATAGAGGTCGAGCAGGTCCGCGGGATGGTTCTCCGAGGACCAGGGCGTGTGCGGGGCCGTGTAGTTCACCTGGAGGTAGAAGGGCCGGTCGCCGGTCGCGAGCTCGCCCACCATCGCGACCGCGTGATCGCTGATCGCGTCCGTGACGTACCCGGGTTCGCTCCGCTCGGTCCCACCGTCGATCACCGGCGCCCCGTAGTACGGTCCGCCGCCGTCCCGGTGACTGAACCAGTGGGAGAACCCGGGCGGCGCCGACCGGGCGTCCCCGAGATGCCACTTGCCGGAGTGGGCGCAGACGTAACCGTTGGCGGCCAGTACTTCCGGAGTGGTCGTCAGCCCTTGCAGATAAGAGATTCCCGTCGTGTCGATGCCGTCGTTGTCGCCGCGCAGCCAGTCGTGCACGCCATGCGCGGACGGCATCCGGCCGGTGAGTACCGATGCTCTGGCCGGCGAACAGACCGGGGACGCGCAGAAGAAGTTCTCGAACACCAGGCCGCCGGCAGCGAGCGCGTCGAGCGTCGGCGTCCGCAGCTCCGGCGTCGCTGCCCCGGTGGCCCAGGCTCCCTGGTCGTCCGTCATCACGACGACGAAGTTCGGCGCGTTGATGTTCATGAGCGCAAGCGAACTTACAGCAGTGAGCACCAACGCGCCAGGGATCCTCGCCCGAGGGTCAGCGGAAGGGGTAGTTCGGGGAGCGGTAGCCCGCGGACCAGAACGGCGACATGCCGTAGTAGCCGTACAGCTCGTCGTAGTACTGCGGCGGCTGGGCCTCCTTCAGGTCCGGGTCGTAGCCGGGCGCCTCGGCGATCTCGTCCCGGGTGCGGCCGACCACCACCTTCTCCTCGGTGACGTCGACGATCGCGTCGACCGGGATCAGCCGGTGTTCCTTGCCGAGGCCGAGCAAGCCGCCGGAGGCGACCTCGACCAGCCGGACCCGGCGTTCCTCGGCGTCGACGAACAGCGAACTCACCTTGCCGATCTCCTCACCACCGGAATCGGTCACGGTGACCCCGCGGACGTCGTCCTCGCTCCGGGCCAGCACCAGGTCGGTGTCGTCGAGTCGGACCAGGCCGACCGGCTCCACTGCGTTCATCGCGATCTCCTCTCGTCCGCGAACCGGTAACCGCGACGGCCGGACAGGAAACGGGGGCGCCGCCGGGGGTGGGTCCTCGGTCCCGAACCGGGGAGGCCATCGGACTCTGTTTCGCCCTTCCGGCCGCTGGTTCGATCGAGGAGTCGGAGAGCGGAGGATGGGCCTCGATGGACAGCGCGGGACGGAGTGGATCAGCGCGGGCGGCGCTTGGCCCGCTCGATCGCGTACACGGCCGCCTCGGTCCGGCGCTCCATGTCCAGTTTGCGCAGCAGCCCGGAGACGTAGTTCTTCACCGTCTTCTCGGCCAGGAACATCGACTGGGCGATCTGCCGGTTGGTCTTGCCGGCCGCGATCTCGTCGAGGATCCGCCGCTCCTGCTCGGTCAGCGACTGGTACCGCGGGTCGGCGTCCTCCTCGGCCGGATGGCGCAGCCGCTCCAGCACCGCCGTCGTCATCGCCGGATCCAGCAGCGACTCCCCCGCCGCCAACCGCCGCACCGCGCCGACCAGATCCGTCCCGCTCACCTGTTTCAGCAGGTACCCCGCGGCGCCGGCCATGATCGCGGTGAACAACGCCTCGTCGTCGGAGAACGAGGTCAGCATCAGGCAGGCCGGCGGCCGGTCCATCGAGGACCGGATCTCCCGGCAGACCGAGATCCCGTCACCGTCGGGCAGCCGCACGTCGAGCACCGCGACGTCGGGCTGCAACGCCGGGATCCGGGCGACCGCGTGGGCCGCTGTCCCGGCCTCGCCCACCACTTCCAGATCGGGCTCGGCCTCCAGCAACTGGCGCAGCCCGAGCCGCACCACCTCGTGGTCGTCGAGCAGGAACACCTTGACGGTCATCTCGTCCCCCTCCGTGCACCCCGGCCTGTCTTCAGCGTAGGCCGCCCGAGCTCCGGGAGCGCCTGATGGACACCGTTCGCACCTTCGACCCGGCCGGACTGGAGATCCTCGACCCGCCGGAATGCCTGCGGCTGCTGATGACGGTGCCGGTCGGTCGGCTGGTGTTCTCCAAGGGCGGGCTGCCCGCTGTCCGAGTGGTCAACTTCCTGCTCGACGGCGACACGATCGTGATCGCCACCGGTCCGGGCGACAAGTACCGGGCCGCGGTCCGTGGTGACGTGGTGGGGTTCGAGGTGGACGAGCTCGACGCCGACCGGCATCTCGGCTGGACCGTGACCGTGATCGGTCACCTGTCCGTCGTCCCGGCCGATGAGGCGGCAGTACTCGATCGCTCGCTGCCGCTGCGGTCCTGGGCGCCGCAACTGGACCACCACCTGATCCGCCTCGGCGCCGAGTCCGTCACCGGCCGACGCCTCGTCCCCTGGGGCCAACGCCCCCGCTGACCGCCTTGATCTAGTGGCCGCGGCGGTGGTGGTGGGTGGCGCCGGCGGGGCGGGAACCTTGGGCGATCACCAGTTGCTCGCCCCACTTGCGGGCCCGGTCGACCTCGCCCTCGTCGAGCGGGCCGGTCATGTCGCCGACGTAGAAGCTGGCCGGCGCGGCGATCACCTCGTACTCCTGGTGCCGCAACCGGCGGGCGGCGGCGCGGGCCGCCGAGCCCGGCAGCCGGCGGACCTTGTTCACCCGGGTATCGAAGGTGGCGGCGACCGTCTCGGTCCGGCGCGGACCGAGCATCTCCAGCCACTCCCGGACCCCGGTGGTGGCCGGCATCACCATCGGGCCCTGGGCGGCGGCCTGGTCCCGCGTCGACGGCCGGCTCATCCCGAACGCGTGCGTCGGTCCGCCGACGACGAGCAGCCGGACGTCGCCGGGCAGCGTCCGCGGCGTCTGCCCGACGGCGAGGACCTCGGTCTCGAACGCGGGCCGCAGTCCTTCGCCGATGGCGGCCGCGATCCGCTGGGTGTTGCCGAACATGGACTCGTAGACGACGAGTGCGCGTGCGGTCCCGGACATGGTCAGCTCCTGTTCTCCGTCGGGGACGGGTGGTTCTGCTGGTGGAACGCCTGGACGGCGGTGGGCAAGGTGTAGAAGACGCGGTCGGGGCCGAGCCGGTCGAGGAACCCGGCCGCCGCGAGGTCGTCGCGCAGGTCGTGCTTGACCCGGGCGAGTGCGAGCACGATGCCGCGGTCGGCCAGCTCCCGCCGGACCGCGTCGAGCGCGTCGACCGCCGTACTGTCGATGCCGACGTTGGCCTCCGCGTTCAGCAGCAGCCAGCGCACCGGCGTCGGGGCGGCGTCGACCGCGGCCATCGCCCGCCGGCGGAAGTCCTCGGCATTGGCGAAGAACAACGGTGAGTCGTACCGGTAGACGACCAGCCCGGGAACCGTCTGGGCGTCCGGGTAGTCGTCGAGGTCGTGCATGCCGGGGACGCCGGGCGCGAGGCCGAGGATGCCGTCGTGCGGCCGGGCGACGCGCCGCAGGACGTCGAGTACGGAAAGGCCGACGGCCAGCAGGACCCCGGACAGGACGTCGAGGACGACAACCCCGGCCGTGGTCGCCAGCGCGAGCACCGCCTCGGTCCGCCGGAACGCCGCGATCCGCCGGAACTCGGCGACCTCGATCAGCCGCAGGGCGGCGAACACGACCAACGCACCCAGCGCCGCGACGGGGAACGTGGCCAGCAACGGACCAGCGAACAACAGAGTCGCGATCACGCAACCGAGCGCCACCAGCGAGTACACCTGGCTCTTCGCTCCGGACACCTCGGCGACAGCGGTCCGGCTACCGCTGCTGCTGATCGGGAAACCGCGCAGCAGTCCTGTGAAGACGTTGGCGACTCCGAGCGCGAGCAGTTCACGGTCGGCGTCGATCCGTTCGCGCCGATGCGTCGCGAACGCCCGCCCGGTCAGGACGGTGTCCGTGTACCCGACCAGCGCGACGCCCACCGCGGGAAGGACGAGCAGCCGCAGATCGTCCAGCCGCAACGACGGCAACTCGGGGACCGGCAGCCCGGACGGCACCTCACCGACGACCGCGATACCGTGACCGACGGCCGCGGCCACAACCGAGCTCAGCAGGATCACCACCAGTGGTCCGGGGACACGGGGCCACCACTTCGCCACGACCAGCAGCAGGACGAGCGTTCCGACGGAGAGGACCACGGTCGCCGGATCCCAGCTGCCGATCTGCCGCAAGGCTGAGACGATCTCGCTCAGCGGGGTGTCGCCGCTCACCGTCGTCTTGGTCACCCGGCCGAGCTGGCTGGTCATCATGATCACCGCGATCCCGGCCAGGTAACCGACCAGGACCGGCTTGGACAACAGGTCCGCCAGGAACCCGAGCCGGGCCAGCCAGCCGACCAGGCAGACGAGCCCGACCAGGATCGCCAGCAACGCGGCGAGCGTCGCGTACCGGGCGGGGTCACCGGCGGCGAGCGGGCCGATCGCCACCGCGGTCATCAACGCGGTGGTGGATTCGGGGCCGAGCGACAACAGCCGCGACGTGCCGAGGAAGAAGTAGATGGCGAGCGGGGCGAGGATCGCCCAGAGTCCGGTGACCGCGGGCAGCCCGGCGAGCTGGGCGTACGCCATCGACTGCGGAACGAGATAGGCCGCCACGGTGGCTCCGGCGAGCAGGTCCGCAGGGAGCGCCCTGCGCCGGTAGCCCCGCGGCACGGCCATGTCAATGCGTCGGCACGCTCGTACCGGCGGGAGTGGAACGCCGTCGGCGGGGCCGCGGCTTCGGTTCCGCGGCGGCGACCAGGTGATGCGGCACGATCGCGACCGGACAGGTCATCGCGGCGATCGAGCGGAGCGCGACCGGGTCCGCGGGCACCGGACCGGTGTGCGCACCGACCACCACCAGGCCGACCTCCTGGCTCTCGTGCACGAGCGCG
>NZ_VIVK01000006.1 GCF_007828865.1 Kribbella amoyensis | reverse complement strand
ATCTGCACTCCTCGTCGGTCGGGACGACGAGTACGGCCACCGGGCTGTCGTCGGTGGAGACGAAGCGGGCCGTCTTCGTGGGTTCGGCATTGAGGACGGCGTCGAGGTGGATGCCGAGGCGCTCGAGTCCGTGGACCGAGGCGGCGCGCGCCTCGGCCGAGTGCTGGCCCACGCCGGCGGTGAAGACGATGGCGTCGACCGTCCCGAGCACGGCGTAGTACGCGCCGATGTACTTCTTGATCCGGTGCACGTACACGTCGAAGGCGAGCCGGGCGCGGTCGTCCCCCTCCGCGCGGCGCCGGGTCAGTTCGCGGAAGTCGTTGTCGCCGGTGAGCCCCTTGAGCCCGGACCGGAAGTTGAGCGCCCGGTCGATCTCGTCCACCGTCCAGCCGAGTTCGCGGGCCAGGTGCGCCTGGATCGCGGGATCGAGGTCGCCGCTGCGCGTGCCCATCACCAGGCCCTCGAGCGGGGTCAGCCCCATCGACGTGTCGACCGACTCGCCCCCGCGGACCGCGGCCGCCGAACACCCGTTGCCGAGGTGCAGCACGATCACGTTGACGTCGGCGGGAGGGCGGCCGAGCAACTTCGCCGCCTGCTCGGACACGAACGCGTGCGACGTGCCGTGGAACCCGTACCGCCGGATGCCGTGCTCCTCCTGCCATTCGTACGGCACCGCGTACGTGTAGGCGTGCGGCGGAAGCGTCTGGTGGAACGCGGTGTCGAACACGGCGACATGCGGCAGGTCCGGGAAGAGCCGCCGCGCGACCCGGATCCCTTCCAGGTTCGCCGGGTTGTGCAGCGGTGCCAGCGGGACGAGATCGGTGACCTCGGCAACCAACGCGTCGTCGATCAGGCTGGGCGCACCGAAGCTCGCACCGCCGTGCACGACCCGGTGCCCGACCGCGGCGAGCTGCACGCTGTCGAGCGCGGGTCCGTGACTGTCGAACGCCGCGATCGCCGCCCGTAACGCGTCCTCGTGCGTCGCGATCGGGTCGTCGCTGGTGAACTCGCCGTCCGGACCGCGATGGACCTGGTGCCCCTCGGACTCACCGATCCGCTCGATCACACCACTGGCCGCGGCCTCACCCGAGTCGCCGACGACCAGACTGTACTTCAGCGAGGACGATCCGGCGTTGATCACCAGGACGTGGTCGGTCATCGGTCACTCCCCCAACTGGGCCTGGATCGCGGTGATGGCCACCGTGTTCACGATGTCGCGGACGGTGGCCCCACGGGACAGGTCGTTCACCGGTTTGCGCAGACCCTGCAGGACCGGGCCGACGGCGACCGCGTTCGCGGAGCGCTGGACCGCCTTGTACGTGTTGTTGCCCGTGTTCAGGTCGGGGAAGACGAACACCGTGGCCCGGCCCGCGACCGGGGAGTCGGGCAACTTCGTCCGGGCGACGGCGGCGTCGATCGCGGCGTCGTACTGGATCGGCCCCTCGACCGGCAGGTGCGGGGCCCGCTCCCGGACGAGCGCGGTCGCCGCGGACACCTTCTCGACGTCGGTGCCGGTGCCGGAGGACCCGGTCGAGTACGAGAGCATCGCGACCCGCGGTTCGACCCCGAAGGCGACCGCGGTCGCGGCCGACGAGATCGCGATGTCGGCGAGTTGCTCGGCGGTCGGATCCGGGTTGACCGCGCAGTCGCCGTACACGAGGACCTGGTTCTGCAGGCACATGAAGAAGACCGACGAGACCACCGAGACCCCTGGCGGCGTCTTCACCACCTCGAGCGCCGGCCGGATCGTGTGTGCGGTGGTGTGGACCGACCCCGACACCATCCCGTCGGCGAGGCCGAGCTGGACCATCATCGTGCCGAAGTACGACACGTCCCGGACCAGTTCGCGGGCCCGGTCCAGGTCGACACCACGGTGCTGCCGGAGTTGGTGGTACTCCGCGGCGAACCGCTCGGCCAGCTCGTCGTGGTCCGGGTCGATCAGGCGGGCCGCGCCGACGTCGACGCCGATCGCCGCCGCCTTCGCGCTGATCGCGATCGGGTCACCGAGCAGGGTCAGGTCCGCGACCCCCCGCCGCAGCAGCACGTCCGCGGCCCGGAGGATCCGTTCCTCGGCACCCTCCGGCAGCACGATGTGCTTGCGGTCGGCAACAGCCTGGTCGAGCAACCGGTGCTCGAACATCAGCGGCGTCACCGCCTTGCTGCGCGCGACCGCCAGCTCGTCCAGCAACGCCCGGCTGTCGACGTGCTTGTCGAACAGCGCGAGCGCCGTGTCCACCTTGCGCGGTGCGTCCTTGGTGAGCCGGCCGCGGACCGCGCTCAACACGGCCGACGTCGCCTGCGTTCCGAGGTCGGTCGCCACGATCGGCAGCGTCGCCCCGAGTCCCTCGATCAGCCGCTGGACCTGATCGGGCAACGCGAACCCACCGTTGAGCACGACGGCCGAGATCTGCGGGAACGTCCGGGACGCGTGCGCCATCAGGACCCCGAGCACCACCTCGGGCCGGTCCCCCGCGGTGACCACGGCCGCGCCGTCGAACAACCGGTCCAGCACGTTCGGCATCGTCATCGCGGCCACCATCACCCCGGTGACCTCGCGGGCCAGCAACTGCGGATCCCCGCTGAGCAGCCGGCCGTTGACGGGACCGAGCAGGTCCGCGACCGACGGCTGGTTCAGCAACGGCTCCTCCGGGATCGCGTACGCCGGAACGTCCGCCCCCGCGAGCGCCTCGGCCGCCGGGTCCAGCTGGTCCTGGTCCACCCGGTTCGCGATCACGGCGAACAACGACCCGTGGTTCGCCTGCAACTCGGCCACGGCCATGTCCGTGATCGCCCGCAGGTCCCGTGGCGTCCGGCGGTACCCGTTGAGCACGAGCAACACCGGCGCCCCGAGATTCGCGGCGATCTTCGCGTTGTACGAGAACTCGGTCGGTGTCCCCACGTCGGTGTAGTCGCTGCCGAGGATCAGCACGGCGTCCGCGTGCTCGGCCACCTCGTGGTACCGCCGCACGATCGTGTCCAGCGCGGCGTCGGGATCCGCGTGCACCTCGTCGTAGGTGACCCCGACCCCGTCCTCGTACGTCATCGGCACGGCATCGTGCGACGTGAGCAGGTCGAGCACGTAGTCCCGGCCACCGTGCGTCGCGGTGTCGGGCCGCACGATCGGCCGGAACACGGCCACCCGCTCGACCCGCCGCGACAACTCCTCGAGCACCCCGAGAGCCACCGTCGACTTCCCGGTGTGCCCCTCCACCGAAGCGATGTAGACACTGTTCCCCATGCCAGAACCCTAGCCAGCCCCTGGTCACCGCCGCCCAGCCGGCTCCGATCGTCCGACGGACCGGCCGCGGCCGACCGGAGGTGCTGTGGTCAGGCCGGCCGGGCGACCCGGCGATCCTTGCGCTCGGCAAGCTCTTCCGCGGGCACCAGCACGAACATCGGCTGGTCCGGCGCGCACAGCATCGTGACCGTGAACCGCACCGGGACGTCGGGCCGGTTGTTACCGTCCTGGTAGTGGATGACGTCGCCACCCGGTTCCCAGAACGCCTCCCCCGCCTTGAGCACCCGCGGCGGCTCGCCCTCCAGCTCGAACAACATCTCGCCCTCGACCACGTAGCCGAAGGCCGGCCCGGAGTGCCGATGCGGCGGCGCCCCCGGGTCACCCGGCGGGTACTCCAGCACCACCGTCATGGCGTGGAACCCGTCCGGGACGAACGGCGGCTCCACCTCCTGCAGCATCGTGAGCGCCGTCTGCCAGGCGGTCGACGGGTGCTCGGGGTACGTCACGTCAGGATCCGTCATCGCGGCCGGCTCACTTCCCGGCCGGGGTCAGGCCGGCCCAGTCGCCGTACGTGAGGTCGCCGAAGGTCGCGTCGCCGGCCGGTACCAGGGTCCGCTCGGCCAGTTCGGCGCCGAAGTACTTGGCGTGCGGGTCGGTGACCACGTCCCGCGGGTCGCTGTGCGCCTTCAGGGCCCGGCGGAAGAACTCGTCCATCTGGTACTCCTGCGGCCCGGCGATGTCGATCCGCCCGTTCAGCGGCGTACCGACCGCGGTCCGGCCGACCGCCTTCGCGACGTCCTCGGCGGCCATCGGACGGAACGCGACCGGCGCGATCCGGACCGTACCGCCGTCGTCGGCCGCGTCCGCGATCGCCTGGACGAACTCGTAGAACTGGGTGGCATGCACCAGCGAGTACGGGATCGCCGACTTCTCGATCAGCTCCTCCTGGGCGATCTTGGCCCGGAAGTACCCGCTGTCCGGCAGCCGCTCGGTGCCGACCACCGACAGCGCGACGTGATGCCCGACCCCGGCCTCCGCCTCGGCGGCGAGCACGTTCGTGGTCGAGGTCCGGAAGAACTCCATCACCGCGTCGGCCTCGAACGACGGCGAGTTCGACACGTCGACGACGACGTCCGTGCCCTTCATCACCTCGGCCAGTCCCGCACCGGTGAGCGTGTTCACCCCGGTCTTCGGTACCGCCACGACCGCCTCGTGCCCGTGCTCGGTGAGCTTCTCCACGACCTTCGACCCGATCAGCCCGGTTCCGCCGATCACCACGATCCTCATCGTCAACCTCCCGTCCACGGGCGGCACCAGTTGCCGCCCGGTCACCCACTAGGACAGGGCAGGGATCCGTTCTGTGACGACTCAGGCCTGCTTCCAGGCAGGCTCAAGCGGTGGGTGGGGCCGCGGCGTACTCGTCGTCGGTGACCGGGTCGAGCCAGTGAACGACGGCGTGGTCGGCGTCCGACTCGTTCAGGGCGAGGTGGACCATGAGGCGGTTCGGGGCGGCGCCGTGCCAGTGTTCCTCGTCGGCCTCGAAGAGCACCCGGTCGCCGGGGCGGATGACCTCGACCGGTCCGCCGCGGCGCTGGCACAGGCCGACGCCTTCGGTGACGAAGACCGTCTGGCTGAGGGGGTGACGGTGCCAGTGGGTCCGGGCGCCGGGCATGAAGTGGACGAGGTTCGCGGTGAGCCGCGACGGCGGTCCGGCCGCGGCGACGGCGTCGATGTACACGTCGCCGGTGAACCAGTCCGCCGGTCCCTTGGCGGTGTCGATGGAGCTGCGGGTGATCTGCATGGTTCCTTCAGGGCTTGGTGATGGGGGTGTCCGCGGGCGCGGCCCAGGAGGCGAGCAACCGAAGGCGTTCGGCCGACGGTGAGCTGGGTTCGGCGGTGTAGATCAGCAGGACGATCCCCGGCTCCGCGGTGACCGCGAGTTCCTCGTAGGCCAGCGTGAGGTCGCCGACGACGGGGTGGTGGAAGCGCTTGGTACCGGTCCCGTGGGTCCGGACGTTGTGGTCGGCCCAGAGCCGGCGGAATGTCTCGCTCCGGGTGGAGAGTTCACCGACGAGGTCCTGGAGTCCACGGTCGTGCGGATCCCGGCCGGCCTCGGCGCGCATGATGCCGACGCACATCTCGGCGAACAGGTCCCAGTCGGGATAGAAGTCGCGGGCCGCGGGATCCAGGAACTGGAAGCGGGCCAGGTTCGGCGTCCGGCCGCCGTCGCCGATGACGGGCGAGTAGAAGGCCCGGCCGAGGGCGTTCGTGGCGAGCAGGTTCTGGTGCGGATCCCGGACGAACGCGATCCCGTCCGTGATCGCGTCGAGCGCCCACTGCAGGCTGAGCCGCGACCCCGCCGCCTTCCCGGCCGGACGACGGCGCCGGCCCGACGTGGGGATCCCGTCCGCGGCTCGCGCGAGGTCGAGCAGGTGGGCGCGTTCGGTGTCGTCCAGTTGCAGGGCCCGGCCCAGCGCGTCGAGGACTCCGGTGGACGCGCCCGCGATCTGGCCGCGCTCGAGTTTCGCGTAGTACTCGACGCTCAGTCCGGCGATCGCGGCGACCTCGCTGCGGCGCAGTCCGGGGACGCGCCGGGACCCGGTGGCCGGCAGCCCGGCCTGGTCCGGCGTGATCCGGGCGCGGCGAGTGGTGAGGAACTCGCGGACCTCCTGGCGATTGTCCACGTCTCCGACAGTAACCCGCCGGCGCCGGGGCGCAGGGCCGCGAAGGGTGCCCTGTCGGTACACCCATCGACAGTGACTTCCTCGCGTCGCCGGCCCGAGCTTGACTCGTCCCGGGGCCCCGCACCTCGGGGTCCCGGAAGTCGAAGAGAAGGAGCGCGTGATGCGCCAGGTAGTCATGCACAGCCCCGGGAACGTCCAGGTCGAGGACCGCGAGGACCCGAGGATCATCGAACCCACCGATGCGATCATCCGCCTCGCGGCCACCTGCATCTGCGGCAGCGACCTGTGGCCGTACCGGGGCGCGGAGCCGGTGGACCACCAGGTGATGGGCCACGAGTACGTCGGTGTCGTCGAGCAGGTCGGTGCGCAGGTCCGCACCGTCAAGGTCGGTGACTTCGTGGTCGGCTCGTTCTGGGCCTCCGACAACACCTGCGAGATCTGCCAGGCCGGCTACCAGGCGTACTGCGTGCACCGCGTCCTGATGGGCACCATCGGCACCCAGGCCGAGCTGGCCCGCATCCCGTTGGCCGACGGCACCCTCGTCGCCACCCCGGGCCTGCCCGAGCCGGACCTGATCCCGTCGTTGATGGCCGCCTCGGACGTCCTCGGGACCGGGTGGTTCGCCGCGGTCGCCGCCGAGGCCGGTCCGGGCAAGACCGTCGCCGTCGTCGGTGACGGCGCCGTCGGGCTGCTCGGCATCCTCGCCGCCCGGCAACTCGGGGCCGAACGGATCATCGCGTTCAGCCGGCACGCGGACCGCCAGGCGCTGGCCCGCGAGTTCGGCGCCACCGACCTCGTCGAGGAACGCGGTGACGAAGGCGTCGCCCGGGTCAAGGAGCTCACCGGCGGACTCGGCGCGCACTCGGTGATCGAGGCCGTCGGCACCCAGGAGGCGATGATGCAGGCGATCCACTCGACCCGGGCCGGCGGCCATGTCGGGTTCGTCGGGGTCGCCCACGACGTCGCCGTCCCGGGGGACGAACTGTTCATGGCCGGCGTCCATCTCCACGGCGGCCCGGCCCCGGTCCGGCAGTACCTGCCCGAACTCGTCAAGCTGATCTGGGACCGCAAGATCAACCCTGGCAAGGTTTTCGACCTCACCCTGCCGCTGGACCGCGCCGCCGAGGGGTACCAGGCGATGGACCAGCGCACCGCGACCAAGGTGCTGCTCACCGTCTGAGCTTCAGGTGAACGCGAGCGTCGACTCCAGAGCGGTACTGATCCGGGTGGCCATGGTCCGGTAGCCGAGCGGACCAGGGTGCAGGCCGTCGGCCAACTGGTCCGCCTCCTCGACCGTGAGGATGGACGAGCCGTCGACCAGGTGCAGGTTGGGGTCGTCGGCGGACAGGTCGCGGATCACCTGGTGCACCTCTTCCCGCACCTCGGCCAGGGTGAGTCCGGTCCGGTTGGTGGTGGCTTCGCGCTCGGGGCTGGCGATGGGCGACTGGACGACGATCGGCGTCCCGGCGTGCCCGTCGCGGACCCGGGCGACGAAGTCGGCCACGCGGCCCCGCCAGGTGCGGGTGCTGTAGCTGCCGTTGCCGTAGACGTTGATGCCGAGGCACAGGCTGATCAGGTCGGCCGGCTGGTCGCGGAGGGTTTCGGCGACGACCGGGTCGAGGTGGCACTGGCCGCCGAATCCGAGACACCGCAGATCCCACCCCTGCGCCCGGGCGACGAGGGCCGGCCAGGTCTCGGTCGGTCCCGGCGCATGCCGGCACTGGGTGATCGAGCTGCCGTAACAGAGCCAGCGGAACCGGGGCGGCGGCGGTGCGTCCGGGAGACCTGACGCGTCCCGCAGCCGGACCGCCCCCAGCCGCGCGGGTCCGTGCTGGGGCAGCCAGACCTCGATCGTCGCGGGCCGGCCCGGCAGGGTGAACGTGAACTCGTTCGGCCCGGCGCCGACGGACGCTCGCTGCGCCAGTTCGCCGTCGACGAGCAGGTCGACCGGCGAGGAATCGTCGGCGCCGCTGTCGAGCTCGAGGGTGAGCTCACGGGCGTCGGTGGTCAGCACCGCCCGGACGCCGGCGGGGGCCTTCGCCTTCTCGAACAGCACCGGGGCATAGGCGCGCCGCTCCAGCGCCGGTGGCAGCCGCCACGGCTGCGACCAGCCGTCGGCCGGCGCCCAGCTCAGCGCGCCGTGCCACAGCTCCGGGCGGTCCAGCGGACCGATGGCGACCTCACTCATCACGCTTCGAGCCTTTCTTCGATGTCGACGTAGTGCCGCCGGATGGCGTCCCGCGCGCGCTCGGTGTCGCCACTGAGCATCGCGTCGAAGATCTCCTCGTGGCTGCGGTACCCGGCCAGCAGATCGTGATCGGGGATCGCCTCGGAGCTGCGGTGGAAGGCCTGCCAGAACAGGTCGAACAGGTGCAGCAGCATCTCGTTGTCGAGGTCGACGAAGAGCAGCCGGTGGAACTCCCGGTCCTGCACGGCGTACCCCTCGCCGCGGGCGGCCCGCTCCCCCATCTCGGCCAGCACCCGGCGCAGCTCGTCGACCGTCTCCGGTCGCAGCGCGGCCATCGCGTCGTCGGCCATGGCCGACTCCAGCGCCTTCCGCAGGACGAGGAGATCACGCAGGACGCGGGTCCCGACCATCAGCCCGTACGGCAGGTGGTCGAACAGCGGCGCGAACGAGAAGTCCCGGACGTACGTACCGCTGCCCTTGCGGATCTCCAGCACCCCGGTCGACTCCAGCGCCTTCACGGCCTCGCGGACCGAGCTGCGGCTGACCCCGAACTGCCGGGCCAGCTCGGCCTCCGGCTTGAGCGGGTCCCCCGGTTGCAGCTTGTTGGTGAGGACGTAGCTGCGGATCTCCTCCTGCACGGTCCGATGCACCGGCGCGGACGGCCGCAGCCGCCGGAACGACGGATCGGTCGCAGGCTGTTCTGGCACGCGCGGAGCCTTCCCCTTGACATCGGATCGGACCGATTCTACGGTTCCAAACCTGTAGGACATCAGACGTAATCCTAGCAGGTGAGTCCCTCCGGGGAGCGAACCCAGCGAAAGGAACCGCCCATGTCCAGGACGAGACCACCACGCCTGCGTCTCCTCGCCGTTCTCACCAGCGCTGCCGCTCTGGCAACAGCCACCTCCTTGATCGGCCCACCGGCCTCGGCCACGAACACAGCGGCCTCGGCCGACCCCGATGCTTCCTCGCTGAGCCGCACCACGGTGTTCACCCGCGGCGAGGGTGGCTACCACACGTTCCGGATCCCGACCCTGGTCGAGGCCGTCGACGGCACCCTGCTGGCACTGGCCGAGGGCCGGGTGACGGATCCGGACGACTTCGGCGACATGGACATCGTGCTCAAGCGGTCGACCGACGGGGGCGCCACCTGGGGCCCGATCCAGGTGGTCGTCGACACCGGAACCGACCGGTGGAGCAACCCGGTCGCCGTCGTGGACGCCTCGACGGGGCGGATCATCGTCAACACCATCCGTACCGCGGCGGGCGGCGGCGACGATCTCGAGTGCGGCCGCGTGCCCGTGCGCTCGCACCTGTTGACCAGCGACGACAACGGCGCGACGTGGTCCGAGCCCAGGGACATCACCGACGACGTGAAACCGTCGCACTGGCGGAACATCGCGCCCGGACCGGGGCACGGCATCCAGCTCACCAAGGGCGCGCACGCCGGACGGCTGGTGATCCCGGGCCGGCACAGCTACGTCCATCCCGGACAGGAGTGCACCAATCTGACCGGCGCCGGCGGACACGCCCTGCTCAGCGACGACGGCGGGCAGACCTGGCGGGTCGGGGCCGTCGACGAGCAAGGCATCGAGGCCCTCCGGCCGAACGAGGTCTCGGTCACCGAACTGGCCGACGGCCGGCTGTACTTCAACGCCCGCGACCAGGGCAACACCCCGGGCCGCCGCGTCGACAC
>NZ_VIVK01000005.1 GCF_007828865.1 Kribbella amoyensis | reverse complement strand
GCCCGGACCGTCCGGGCAGCGTCGGTGAGGTTGCGCAGCGCGGCTTCGACCTCGGGGTAGCCGCGGGTCTTCAGGCCGCAGTCCGGGTTGGCCCAGAGGCGGTCGGCCGGGACCGTGGCGAGTGCTGTCGTGAGCAGGTCGGCGATCTCGGCGGTGGACGGTACGCGGGGCGAGTGGATGTCGTACACACCGGGTCCGACGCCGCGGCCGAAGCCGATCCGCCCCAGGTCGGCCAGGACCTCCATCCGCGACCGGGCCGCCTCGATCGTGGTCACGTCCGCGTCGAGGCCGTCGATCCCGGCGATCACCGCGCCGAACTCGGAGTAGCACAGATGCGTGTGCACCTGGACTCGCGCGGGCGCACCGGCGGTGGCCAACCGGAACGCGCCGACCGCCCAGTCCAGGTACTCCTTGTGCTCGGCCTCGCGGAGCGGCAGCAGTTCGCGCAACGCGGGCTCGTCGACCTGGATGATGCCGGTGCCGGCGTCGACCAGGTCCCCGATCTCGTCCCGGAGCGCGAGGGCGACCTGGTCCGCGGTGACCGCGAGCGGCTGGTCGTCGCGGACGAAGGACCAGGCCAGGATCGTCACCGGGCCGGTCAGCATGCCCTTCACCGGCCGATCGGTGAGCGACTGCGCGTACGACGTCCAGCCGACCGTCATCGGGCCGGTCCGGGCCACGTCGCCGTGCAGGATCGGCGGCCGGACACAGCGGGTCCCGTACGACTGGACCCAGCCGAGCCGGGTGGTCGCGAACCCGTCGAGCTGCTCGGCGAAGTACTGCACCATGTCGTTGCGTTCCGGCTCGCCGTGGACCAGGACGTCGAGCCCCAGCTCGGTCTGGACCAGCACCACCCGGGCGATCTCGGCGCGCATCCGCTCGTCGTACGTCGACTGGTCGATCCGGCCCGCCTGGAACTCGGCCCGCGCTCGGCGGACGTCGGCCGTCTGCGGGAAGGAGCCGATCGTCGTGGTCGGAACCGCGGGCAGCCGGAGGGCCTCCCGTTGCGCGGCGGCGCGTTCGGCGTACGGGGCGCGACGCCGGTCCTCGGGCCGGATCGCGGCCACTCGCGCCTGGATCTCGGTATCTCCCGGCTCACGTCCAACGGCCGAGCTCAGGACGCCGCGGTCGTCGTGGAGCGCCCGGCCGAGGAGTACCACCTCGTCGACCTTCTGCGCGGCGAAGCTCAGCCGGTCGCGGACCTGGGGATCGACGTCGGTCTCCACGGCCACGTCGTACGGGACGTGGAGCAGCGAGCAGGACGTCGAAACCACCAGCTGACCAACCGATCCGAGCAGCACCGCGCACCGTGACAGGGCGGCCCCGAGGTCGGTCCGCCAAACGTTGCGCCCGTCCACCACTCCCGCGACCACCGTCTTGCGCTGGAACTCGGGCAGCGCCGCGATCCGTTCGACGGTCCCGGGCGCGGACACCAGGTCGACGGCGATCCCCTCCACCGCGGTGGCCGCCAGCCGGGGGAGTGCGTCGCCCAGGTCGCCGAAGTACGACGCCACCAGCAGCTTCGGGCGCCGGGGGAGCGCGGACAGCCGGTCGTACGCGGACCGCAAGACGTCCAACTCGGCCGGGGTCCGGTCAGCCACGAACGCCGGTTCGTCGAGCTGGACCCACTCGGCGCCGGCCGCGTCGAGTCGCTCGAGCAGTTCCGCGTACACGTCGAGCAGCGGGTCGAGCAGATCGAGCGGGGCGAAGCCGGGGGCCGCATCCGCCGACGCCTTCGACAACAGCAGGAACGTCACCGGGCCGACCAGGACAGGCCGGGTCCGTACCCCGAGCGCGGCCGCCTCGGCGAGCTCGGCCAGCGGCTTGTCCCCGGCGAGCCGGAAGCTGGTCGCGCCGTCGAGTTCGGGGACCAGGTAGTGGTAGTTCGTGTCGAACCACTTCGTCAGTTCCAGCGGAGCCACGTCGCCGGTACCACGGGCCATCGCGAAGTACGTGTCGAGCCGCGACAACCCGAGTTCGCGGAAGCGGTGCGGTACGGCGTCGACCAGATGGGCCAGGTCGAGTACCTGGTCGTAGTACGAGAACGTGTTGCCAGGAACGACGTCCAAGCCGCGGCCGGCCAGGTCGGTGAGCGTGGCGGCTCGTTGCCCGGCCGTGCGGCGCTCGAGTTCGGTGGCGTCGATCGCGCCGGCCCAGTACTGCTCGACGGCGTGCTTGAGTTCTCGCCGGGGCCCGATCCGCGGGTAGCCCAGCACGGTGGTCCCGATCGGACCGATGGATGTGTTCACGTCTCTCTCCTCGCGAGCGCGGTGACGAGGCGCTGGGCTCGCGGGACGGCGACCAGGCGGCACGCCGACGCACGGCAGCCGCTGCAGGCAGGTCCTCCCACGAGACCCTCGACCTCACCGCACACCGGGTGGTGTGCGGACCGAAGGCAGGTGTTCGGACTCACGGGCGGGCCGACCGGATTCGGTCGGCTGGCCTACTGGCCGTCGCTTCCCAGGCCTTGCGGCCCAGTGCTTCTGACGGCGGTCGTTCCCGTTCACCGCTGCGGGGCAGTCCCGGATTCGCGCCAGGTTCCCTGTTGCCTCGTGCCTCGCCGCGCCTCTGCGCGGCCGACACGAACCATCGGCGGCACCGACCTTAGCGCGTCCCGTCGACCCGGTGTGTCGGCCGTCTCACCTCGGCAGCGATCAGTTCTGCCCGTTGGAGAGGAACAGCGTCACCTGGGACCCCGGGGGCGGGCGGTCGCCGGTTCGCGGATCGGTGTAGGCGACGGTGCCCTCGGCCTCCGGGGAGTTCACCCGGTCGCCGGACAGGACGACCTGGTACCCGGCTCGGCTCAGCGTGTCCGTCGCCTCGCCGGGGCTCATCCCGCTGACCGGGGGCAGGGACTTGCCGTCGCCGCCGGTGATCTTGCTGTTCGGCGGGACGAAGCGGCGCAGCGGCATCCCCTGCAGGGCCTTCTCCATCGCGGTCTGCCAGAGCGGGCCCGCGGTCCCGGACCCGGTCGGGTCGGAGATGTCCTGGCCGTCGAGGGTGTGGCCGTACATCAGGTTCGTGTACGGCAGGGTGGCGTCGGCGACGACGGCGGCCGCGGCCAGGTTCGGGGTGTAGCCGGCGTACCAGACGGCCAGGTTGTCCTGGATGGTGCCGGTCTTGCCGGCCAGGTCCCAGTTGCCGAAGTTCAGCCGGCCGCCGGTACCGCCCGGTTCCATCACGGCGCTGAGGACGCGGTTGACGCCGTCGGCGACGGCGGGAGTGAGGACCTGCCGGCAACCGATCCCGGGCGTCTGGACGGGCTTGCCGGACTTGTCCTGCACCGACGTGACCACGGTCGGCCGGCAGTACTTGCCGCGGGCCGCGAAGGTCGCGTACGCGTTCGAGAGCATCAACGGAGTCACGTACCCGACGCCGAGCGTCATCGAGACCACCTGGTCGAGCGGTTCCTGGGTCTGCGCGTTGTACATGCCGAGGTTCGCCGCGATCGTGGCGATCGAGCACAGCCCGGTGCGCTGGGACAGTTGCAGGAAGTACGTGTTGGTCGAGGCCTTCGCGGCTTCGATCATCGTCAGGTTGCCGCTGCGGGTGGAGTTCCGCGGGCGGTAGTTCGGGTCCCGGGTGGAGCCGGAGCAGGTCTTGAACCGGCGTCCACTCAGGTCGATCTGCGCGGGCGAGTTGATCCGGTACGTCAGCGGCAGCCCCTGCTGGATCGCGGCCGCGATCGTGAACGCCTTCATGGTGGAGCCGTTCTGGAACCCGCCGTACCCGCCGGGGTACGACTTCTCCACGTTCAGGTTGTAGTACGTGTGGTTGCGGCCCTTGCCGTACGGCTTGCTCTGCACCATCCCCTTGACCAGGCCGCTGCCTGGCTCGACCACGGTGATGGCCGCGATCGCGGTGTCCGAGACCTTGGCGTGCTCCTTGATCGACGCCTGCGCGGCCGCCTGGATCCGCGGGTCGAGCGAGGTCCGGATGGTCAGCCCGCCGGTCTTCAGGTAGTGCTCGCGCTCCTTCGGGGTACTGCCGAGGGCCGGGTTGTCCAGCAACTTGGCCACCGCGTACTCGCAGTAGAACGGGTACCGCGAGTTGGCGCAGCCGTTCGGGACCTTGCGGATCTTCTTGAAGTCGATCACCGGCGCCTTCCTGGCGTCCGCGGCCTGCTTGGCAGTGATCAGGTTCAGCTCGCGCATCCGGGCGATGACCAGGTCCCGGCGGTCCTTGGCCCGCTTCAGGTTGTTCGTCGGGTCGTACCCGGTCGGGTTCTTCACCAGGCCGGCCAGCATCGCGGCCTGGGGCAGGGTGAGCTTGGCGGCCGAGACGCCGAAGTAGTGCTGCGCGGCCGTCTGGACGCCGAACGCGCCGTCGCCGAAGTTGGCCAGGTTCAGGTACTTCTCCAGGATCTGGTCCTTGCTGAACTGCTTCTCGATGGCGACCGCGTACCGCAGCTCGGTGAGCTTGCGCTCGTAGGTGACGGCGGTGGCCGCTTTGCGTTGCTCGGCGGTGTCGGCCTTCTCGATCAGGCTCATCTTCACGTACTGCTGGGTGATGCTGGAGCCGCCCTGCTGGACCGAGCCCTCGCTCCGGTTCCGGATCAGCGCGCGCAGCGTGCCCTGGGCGTCCAGGGCGCCGTGCTCGTAGAAGCGTGAGTCCTCGATCGCGACGATCGCGCGCCGCATGATCGGGCTGATCTGGTCCAGCGGCACCGGGACCCGGTTCTGTTCGTAGAGGGTGGCGATCCAGGTCCCGTCGGCGGCCAGCATCTTGCTGCGGACGGCGAGTGGAGCGGTCTCCAGGTCCTGCGGCAGGTTCTGCATCGAGACGGCCGCCTTCTGGGTGGCGAACCCGGCGAACCCCGCGAACGGAATCGCCAGCCCCGCGGCCAGCGCACCAGCCAGCACGCTCACGCCGAGGAACACGACCAGCGACCGAGCGCGACTGCGGACACCCCTTTCGGCTGTGCGCATACCACAAGGCTAACGGAGGAGGTGGAGGCGGGTCAGGACTCGCCGCAAATTAGGTTAGGTTAACCTAACCGCCATGATCGCTCGACGCATCGGAGTTGCGGCTGCCCTGCTCGCCCTCGCGACGACGTTCGCGGGGTGCGGGACCGGCCCGGAGGAGGCGAGCGCGGACGAGCCGTTCGCCCGCGTGGCCACGAAGTTCGGCGAGGTGAAGGTCCCTTCCGAGCCGAAGCGGGTGGTCGCCCTCGGCTGGGGCGACGCGGAGACGGCGCTGGCGCTCGGGGTCCAGCCGGTCGGCGCGAGCGACTGGCTCGCCTTCGGCGGTGAAGGGGTCGGTGTCTGGGCGAAGGGGATGTACCAGCAGGCGCCGCAGCTGATCGGCACGCTCGAGCCCGAGTACGAGAAGATCGCGGCGCTGAAGCCGGACCTGATCCTCGACGTGAAGTCCAGCGGCGACCAGGCCCGGTACGACACCCTCGCCGCGATCGCGCCGACGGTGGGCGTCCCGGCCGGCGCCGAGCAGTACAAGCTGTCCTGGAAGCAGCAGACCGAGCTGATCGCGGCGGCGCTGGGCCGGTCCGCCAAGGGACGCGAGGTGATCGACGCGGCCACCAAGAGCTTCGAGCAGGCGGCGAGCGAGCACCCCGAGTTCGCCGGGAAGACGATCACGCTGGGCGCCCGGACCTCGGCGGGCTACGGCGCCTACGTGTCCGGGACCGGGCGGGTCGAGTTCGTCCAGCGGCTCGGGTTCAAGAACAACCCGGAGATCGACGCGCGGAAGACCGAGAAGTTCTCCGTGCCCGTCTCGCGGGAGAACCTGCAGCTGCTGGACGCGGACCTCACCGTCGTCACCCCGATCGGCGTCGACGCCGGGCAGATCGGCGCCGACCCGCTGTACCGCGCGATCCCCTCGGTCAAGGCGGGCCGCGCGGTGGTCTTCACCGACAAGACGATCAGTTCGGCCTTCGCGACCGACTCGGTCCTGTCCGTCGGGTACGCCCTCAAGGTCGTCGTCCCGCTCTTCGCCAAGGCGCTGCAGCCGGCTTCGTAGTCGGTCCGCGCCAGAGGGCTTGACCTGGAGTCCACTCCAGATTGCAGGCTCGGTGCTACACGCCTTCGGGACAAGGGAGTAGCACCATGAGCACCAACGCAGAACGGGTCGCGGACCGGGCCGTCGGGGATCGGACCACGAGCCCGCTTGGCATCGGCTGCTGGGCGATCGGCGGCCCGTTCCGGTTCGACGGCCGCCCGGCCGGCTGGGGCGAGGTGGACGACGCGGAGAGCATCCGGATGATCCACGCCGCCGTCGACGGCGGGATCCGGTTGTTCGACACCGCCGACGTCTACGGCACCGGTCACAGCGAGCGCGTCCTCGGCAAAGCGCTCGGCCAGTTGCCGGCCGGGGCGCGGGACGATGTCATCGTGGCGACGAAGTTCGCGCTCCAGTTCGACGAGACCACGCGGACCGGGGCCGGGGAGGACGTCTCCCCGCCGGCGATCCGGTCCGCTTGCGAGGCGAGCCTGCGGCGGCTGGGGACGGACGCGATCGACGTGTACCAGTTGCACGGCGGCGTGAGTACCGGGGCCGTGGCCGACGAGGTGGTCGCGACGCTGACCGAGCTGGTTGCCGAGGGCAAGGTCAAGGCGTTCGGGACGAGTGCGGACGTGCCCGAGGTGATGGCGAGCTTCGCCCAGTCGCCGCATGCCGTGACCGTGCAGACACAGATCAACGTGTTCGGTCACCAGCCGGAGGTCCTCACCGCGGCCCATCAGCACAACTTCGCCGTCCTGGCCCGGAGCCCGCTCGCGATGGGTCTGCTCACCGGCAAATACACGCTGGCGAACCGGCCCGCCCTCGACGACGTCCGGCGCGACACCCCGTGGTGGACGTACTTCGACGACGATGCGATGGGGGAGTGGCTCCAGCGGCTCGACGCGGTCCGCGACCTGCTCGGGACCGGCGGCCGGACCTTGACCCAGGGCGCGCTCGGCTACGTCTGGGCGCTCGACCCGGCGATCATCCCGTTGCCCGGGGCGCGCACCGCGGCCCAGGCGGTGGAGCACGCCGAGGCCGTCGCGTTCGGACCGTTGCCGACAGCAATCAGGGAGCAGATCGACGAGCTGCTGGCCGATTCGCCCGACCGGCACTGAGCCGTCCACCGCCGGGCGACCGAACCGCGGCGACGCCGGCCGGGCGTGAGATCGTGGGACCTGGATCGGCGGTTCGGCGGGAGCCGCCGGGAAGGATCGCCGATGACGCAGGACAGCAGAGCCGGCGCGGCGCCGGAGCGGCGGCGGCCCGCGACCATGTACGAGGTGGCCCGGCTGGCCGGGGTCTCCCACCAGACGGTGTCGCGGTACCTGCGCAAGGAGGCCGTGAGCGCCGAGACCTCGGCCAAGGTCGCGGCCGCGATGGAGCAGCTGGACTACCGGCCGAACCTCGCCGCCCGGGCGATGCGGACCCGTCGCGCGCACCGGATCGTCGTCGTCCTGCCGGAGTCGACGGCCGCGATGCCGGTCCGGATGCTGAAGGGCGCGGCCGCCGCCGCGCACGAGGCCGGGTACCTGCTCGACGTGGTCAGCCTGGAGGGTGACGCCACCGCCAGGGCCGCCCGGATCAGGACGCTGTTGCACCCGGAGAGCGTCGACGCCATCCTCTCCTTCACCCCGTTGTCGGAGGAGACCGGTGGCGTCGACCTGTCCGCGTTCGCGGTCCCGATCGTGATCGACGGCGAGTACGACGACAACATGCGCGCCCGGGGTCTGCTGGCCGACGCGACCCCGGCCGCGGACATCGTGAAGTACCTGGCCGGGCTCGGGCATCGCCGGTTCCTGCACGTCGCCGGACCGGCCGCGTGGACGTCCGCGCGGAACAGGCGCACCGTGTACGAGCGGACCGTCGCCGAGCTCGGCCTGGAGTCGTACGGCGTGGTCGAGGGGAACTGGAGCATCCAGTCGGGCTGGGACGCGGCCACCCAGGTCCTGCCCGGTTCGGGGGTGACGGCCGTCTTCGCCGCCAACGACCAGGCCGCGTTCGGCGTCATCCGCGGGCTGCAGGAGCAGGGCATCGACGTACCGGGGGAGGTGAGCGTCTTCGGCTGGAACGGCGACGAGATCGGGCGCTACCTGGACCCGGCGCTGTCGACCGTGGAGGTGGATCGCGCGCTACAGGGCCGGGAAGCCGTCAGGCGGCTGCTCGCCTTGTTGCAGGGCGAGGAGCCGCCTGTTCCGCCGGCCGCGTCGGACCTCAACCGGCTGGTCATCCGCGCGTCGACCGGACCGGCTCCGAAGAACTAGTTGTACCCGGTCATGAGGTTGGTTGCAGTCGGGTGATGGGTGGGTGTCCTCCGAGTGCGGTGTGTGGGCGTTGAGTGTTGTAGGACTCGAGCCAGGGTGCAAGTGCGGCGGTGCGTTCGGTGTTGGTGGTGAAGACCTGCCGGTAGGCCCACTCTGTTTGCAGGGTCCGGTTGAGGCGCTCGACCTTCCCGTTCTGCCAGGGGCAGTGGGGTTTGATGAATTTCTGGGTGATGGCGTGGGTGGCGCAGACCTCGCGCAGTGACCAGCGGTAGGACCAGGCGTTGTCGGTCATCAACCGTTCGATCCGGGTGATGCCGTGCGCGGCGAAGAAGGCGATGGCGCGGGTCAGGAAGCCGGCGCAGGTGGGGCCTTTCTCGTCGGGCAGGATCTCTGAGTAGGCCAGCCGGGAGTGGTCGTCGACGAGTGAGTGCACGTAGTCGAACCCGACCCGGGTGCTGCGGTCGCGGCGGGTCGAGGCGCTGGCGCGGCCGTGTGCGCGCCAGCCGCCGCCGTCGGGGATCCGGCCGATCTTCTTCACGTCCATGTGGACCAGTTCGCCTGGCCGGTCCCGCTCGTACCTGATCGCGGTGGTCTTGGAGGCCCGGATCACCTGACCGGTGATCGGGTCACACACGGCCAGATGCGGCACCCGGTGGCGGCGCAGGATCCGCGACACCGTCCGGGCCGGTACCCCGGTCTGGGCCGCGATCGGTTCCGGACCGAGCCGCAACCGCTCCCGCGCGTCCAGGACCCGCTGCTCGACCTCGGCCGGCGTACGCCGCGGACACCGATGCGGCCGCGACGACCGGTCCCGCAGACCCGCCTCGCCTTCAGCCTCGTACCGATCGAGCCAGGTCTTCACACACTTGCGCGACACACCCATCGCCTTCGCGATATGCGCCTGCGCCCACCCGGCCCGGTGCCGCTGCACGATCAGCAACCGGCCATGAAACGTCGTACGCGCGTTACGGTGGGACACGAGAACCTCCGGTGAGTGTGAAGCCTTCGACAAGCCACACCCCAACCGGAGGTTCTCCTCACGTCAACCCCACCCCACCTGCCACCAACGTCTCGACCCGGTACAACTAGTGCCCTAGTCCGGCAGTTGCCCGCGGACCTCGTCGTACTTGCCGGCGATCACGTCGTCGAGGGTGACCTTCCCGCCCGTCGTGGCCGAGACGTATACGGCCCGGACCGTGGCCAGGGCGACCAGCGCGTCGTCCACGGTGACGGCGGGCGGCCGGTTCTCGTCGATCGCGGCGAGCAGGTCGACGTACTGCCGGACGTGCCCGTCGGTGAACTGGGTCGCGTCGACCCCGGCCGAGGTGGTCGCGTCGGTGAACTGGGCGGCCTGGTTGCCACCGCCCTGCAGGCCCATGTCGGCGCCGCCGGAGTCCTGGGCGGCGTGGAAGTACTCCAGCTTGTCGCCCTCGATGACGGCGGACCCGCGGTCCCCGTGCACCTGGAGCCGGACGGCCAGCCCCGGGTACGCGGAGGTGGTCGCGTGCAGCACGGCCAGCGCGCCGCTCTCGAACCGCAGGGTGGCGGTGACGATGTCCTCCACCTCGATGCCCTGGTGCGCGAGCAGCCCGAACTCGGCGCTCACCGTCACCGGCCGGCCGAGGAACCAGAGCAGCAGGTCGAGGGTGTGCACGCCCTGGTTCATCAGGGCGCCACCGCCGTCGAGCTCCCAGGTGCCGCGCCAGTCACCCGAGTCGTAGTACCCCTGGGAGCGCCACCACGGCACGCTCGCCATCGCCGAGGTGATCCGGCCGAAGTCGCCGGCCTCGATCGCCCGCCGGACGATCTCGCTGGCCGGGTCGAACCGGTGCTGGCTGATCACGGACGCGACCTGGCCGAGCGCGGCCGCCTTCTCCGCCAGCCGGGCCAGCGCGGTACCGCGCCGGGCGTCGACGTCGAGCGGCTTCTCGATCAGGACGTGCGCGCCGCCCTCGAGCGCCTCGGTGGCGTGCTCGACGTGCAGCCCGCTCGGGGTGGCGACCACGACGAGGTCGATCTTGTCGGGACCGTCGAGCGCGTCCGCCAGCGACGAGTACACGGCCGGCCTGGTCCCGGCCTTCTCGGCGGTCTGGTCGGCGAGGCCGTCGGCGCGGGTGGTGTCCACGTCGATCAGCGCGGCCAGCCGGAGCCGGGGGAGGGTGAGGACCGCGTTGGTGTGGGTCTTGCCGATGACGCCGCAGCCGATGATGGCGACGGCGAGGGGCTGGCCGGTCATACCAGGCTCACTCCACTCCGGTCGGTGAGCGACCGGAACGCCCGGGCCGCGCGACCGAACTCTATCGGCCCGCTCCAGCCGCCGAGGTTGTTCGCGGAGGCCAGGTGCGGTTCCAGCGAGGCGAAGCCGACGAAGCCGCGGTCCCGCAGCCCGGCGATCGTCTCGGCCAGTTCGCCGTCGCCCTCACCGGCCGGGACGACGACGCCGTCGGCGAGCCGCGCGTCCTTGACCTGGAGGTACTCGACGTACGGCGCCAGCGCCTCGAAGCCCTCGCTGAACGGGCGGACGCCGACCTGGACGAAGTTGGCGTTGTCCCAGGCGATCTTCAGCGCCGGCGACCCGACCGAGGTGATCAGGTCCAGGCAGCGCGACGGGATGTCGCCGTAGATGTCCTTCTCGTTCTCGTGCAGCAGCACCACGCCGGCCTGCTCGGCCCGCTTGGCCAGCGCGCTCATCCGCTCCAGCGTGGCGTCCCGGACGTCCTCCGGCGCGACACCGTCCGCGCGGTAGAAGGAGAAGATCCGGATGTACTTGGTGTCGAGCGCCTCGGCGGCCGCGATCGCGCGGTCCAGCCGCTCCACCTCGTGCTCGACCGGGAGGTCGACCTGGACCTTGCCGATCGGCGAGGCGATCGCGGAGACCCCGACGCCGGCGTCGGTCAGCTCCGTGCGCAGCCGGTCCAGCTGGGTCTTGTCGAGCTCGACGATGTTCGTCCCCCACGCCGACCGCACCTCGAGGTGCCGGGCGCCGAGCGCGAGCAGGACAGCGGCCTGGATCCGCGGATCCTGGTCGATCTCGTCGCCGAACCCGGACAGGGTCCATTCCACCGTGCCGGAGTCGCCAGCTGTCATCGGGCCGACCTGCCTTCCCGCCCACCGGGCGAAAGGCCGTCGCTCTCGGGACCCCGGCGGAACCCGGGTCAGGTTACGCAGTCGGAGGTGGTCCGGGCAAGCGCTTGCCTACCCTTCGAGCGGGGGGACGTTATCGATAACACATTACCGCCCCGGACTCTTGTGTGAACGATAACTCGCGCTCTAGGGTGCCGGGCAGACCCGACCGACGAAGGAGCCGGCTGATGACGCGATGGTTGCCTCAAGCAACGGTGAGGGCGGCGTGACCGCGCCGCGGGTGGTCAACGACAACGGGGCCTGGTGCTGGTTCCAGGACGAGCGGGCCCTGGTCGACCCGGCGGAGCAGCTGTTGGTGGTCGGCTCGATCGCGGCGGCGGAGGGACCGGGCGGCGCCGAGCGGGCCGGCAACGTCGAGCTCACCGTGGTCGACCTGCGGACCGGGGCGAGCGAGGTCGTCGTGCTGCACGAGCGGCTCGAGATCGACGACCACGACGTGCCGGCGTTGTGGCGGCGCACCGACGGCCGGTGGCTCGCGGTGTACACCAAGCACAAGAAGGACGACCTGACCCGCTGGCGGGTGAGCGAGCCGGGTGATCCGCGGAAGTGGGGGCCGGAGCAGACGTTCGACTGGAGCGAGCTGACCGGCGGCCGCGGGGTCACGTACTCGAACCTGCACGAGCTGGACGGCCGGCTGTACTGCTTCGCGCGTGCCGTGAACGACGACCAGTGCGCGCTGGTGTCCGACGACGAGGGCGACACCTGGTCGTACGCGGGCAAGCTCTTCACCCGGCCCAAGGTCGGGTACGTGAACGGGTACACCCGGTACGTGTCGACGCCGACGCGGATCGACCTGGTGACCACGGACCACCACCCGCGTGACTACGACAACTCGATCTACCACGGGTACCTCGAAGCGGGCGCCTTGCACCGGACCGACGGGACCGTGGTGGACCAGGCCGTACTGGCCGGGGAGGCGCCGTCGCAGGCGGAGCTGACGACCTTGCTCGCGGCCGGGTCGGTGTGGGACGGCGAGCCGATGACGCACTGCTGGACCACCGACATCCGCCGGGCCGAGGACGGCACACTGGCCGCGATCGTCACGGCGCGGCAGGACAGCCCCGAGAACCCGGCGGACGCGTTCGAGCGGATGCGTCAGGTCGAGGATCACCGATTCTTCTACGCGCGACTCGCACCGGGCGGTGAGTGGCAGGTGCACCAGTTGGCGAAGGCCGGGCCCGGGTTGCTCCCGCACGAGCAGGACTACACGGGCCTGGTCGCGCTCGACCCGTACGACCTGGACTCGCTGTACCTGTCGGCGCCGATCGATCCGCGCGACGGGACCGCCCTGGCGCACCACGAGATCTTCCAAGGCCGCACCTCGGACGGTGGCGCGTCCTGGACCTGGACGCCGGTCACCGAGAACTCCGACGGCGACAACCTGCGCCCGATCGTCGCGCCGGGCGATCCGGACCGGGTCCCGCTGCTCTGGTTCCGCGGCACGATGACGGCGTCCCAGCACTACACCTGCGAGGTCGTCCTGCTCGACCAGCCGCGCGCGTAGAGTCGGGAGAGAACCGGCCGGAGCACCAGGCACTCACCAGGGTGTTGCCCTGGCTCGATCCGGTGGGGCGGGGCGGCACCTTGGCGGGGTGGCATCGGCCGGTGTCACCTCCACGCGAGCCAAGGGGTGCGGGATGGACACGAACTTCGACGCCATCGTCATCGGCGGCGGGTCGCCCGGCGAACACTGTGCCGCCGCGATCGCCGAGGACGGTACGCGGGTCGCGATCGTCGAGCGGGAACGCCTCGGCGGGGAGTGCTCGTACTGGGCGTGCATCCCGTCGAAGACCCTGCTGCGCCCGGGCGAGGCGGTCGCCGCGGCCCGGGACGTACCGGGTGCGAAGGAGGCGGTGACCGGCTCGATCGACGCGAACGCGGTGCTCGACTGGCGGAACTTCATGGTGTCCGACTACTCCGACGCCGGGCAGGAGTCCTGGGCGGCCGGTGCGGGGATCGCGGTACTGCGCGGCGCCGGCCGGCTCGCGGGCCCGAACACGGTCGAGGTCGGCGGGCAGAAGTACACGGCCGAGCACATCGTCATCGCCACCGGGTCGGACCCGGTCGTCCCGCCGGTTCCGGGACTGCGCGAGCTGCCCGGTCTGTGGACGAACCGGGAGGTCACCGGGATGACCGAGCTCCCGCGCCGGCTGCTCGTCCTCGGGGCCGGACCGACCGGGGTCGAGATGGCCCAGGCGGTCGCGCGGATGGGCGGCTCGGTCGTCCTGGTCGAACGCGGCGACCACGTGCTCCCCCGCGAACCACGAGCACTCGGCGAGGCCGTCCACGCCGGCCTGACCGAGGACGGTATCGAGCTGCGCTGCGGGCAGGAGGTCGCCGGGGCGAGCCACGACGGGTCGGAGTACGTGCTCGCGTTCGCCGACGGCTCGCAGGTGCGCGGGGACAAACTGCTGGTGGCGACCGGGCGGCAGCCGCGGACCGCCGGCCTCGGGCTGGAGACGGTCGGGATCACGCCGGGTCCCCACGGTATCCCTGTCGACGACCGGCTGTCCGCGGGCCCGAACCTCTGGGCGATCGGCGACGCGACCGGACTCTGGCAGCTCACCCACGTCGGCAAGTACCAGGGCCGCGTCGTCGCCTCGAACATCCACGGCCGGCTGCGGCGCGCGCAGTACGAGTCGGTGCCGCGGGTGGTGTTCTGCGACCCGCAGGCCGCATCGGTCGGTGAGGCCGAGGGACCGTACACGGCGACCGTCCAGCTCTCCGGGGTCGCGCGGACCGCGACGTACACGCGGCACTACGACACGCGACCCGGGTTCCTCACCCTCGTCTCGGACGGGAGCCGGCTGATCGGCGCCTACGCGGCCGGGCCGGAGGCGGGGGAATGGTTGCAACAGGCAACGCTCGCGATCCGGGCCCGGATCCAGCTACCGGTCCTGCTCGACGTGATCCAGCCGTTCCCGACGTTCTCCGAGGCGTACCTGACCGCGCTGCGTGATTTGGAGAGCCAGGTCGCCAAGCAGAGGAAGCAGGCCGCGGCGATCGCCTGATCAGCCCGCACCCGGATCCATCAGAGCCGACCGGCGAGCCGGGTGAGGATGGCGGCCGCGGGTTCTTCCGTGGCGTGCCGGAAGCCGGTGCCGGCCCAGAGGTGCAGTCGTTCGGGGTCACCGGCGGCCGCGGCGGCTTTGCGCAGACCGCTGGTGAGGTGGTGCAGCGCGGGATAGCCGTACGGGGCCACTTCGCTGTACTGGTCGGTGAAGGTGCTCCGCAATGCGCGGGCGGGTCGTCCGGTGAAGGCGTGGGTGAGGACGGTCTCGGTCCGCGCGGGGTCGGCGAGGGCGGCCTTGTGGGTCGCGGAGGTACCGGCCTCGTCGCTCCGCAGGAGAACCGTGCCGACCATCGCCGCGTCGGCTCCGGCCCGGATCACGGCAGCGACGTCCTCGGCCGTGGCCAGGCCGCCGGCGGCGATCACGGGGAGACCGGTCGCGCTCCGGACGGCGGTGACGAGATCGGCGATCGGGGTGGTGGCGAGCGGCCTGGCCGGGGTGAAGGTGGCCGAGTGACCACCCGCGGCGGCGGCCTGGACCGCCAACGCGTCGACCCCGACCGCGGCCTTCGCCTCCTCGACCGAGGTGACCGACTGGACGACCAGCGCGCCGGATCGGCGAAGGGCAGCCAGGTCGGCCGGGCTCGCCGGACCGAACGTCAGGCTGACCACGGGGACCGGATTCGCCCGCAACAGGTCCAGCTTGTCGTGCCAGTGGTCGTCGTCCTCGACCGCCACGGTGGAGTCGAGCCTCACGCCGAGCCGCTCGGCCTCGGGTGCGAGCACCTCGGCGTACCGGCGGAAGGCGGCCAGGTCGACCGGTACCGGGTTGGGGGCGAAGAGGTTGACGCCGAACGGGACGCCGCTCGCCTTCATCGCGGCGAGTTCGTCGGCGAGGACCTGCGGCTGCTTGTACCCGGCGGCCAGGAAGCCGAAGCCACCCGCCTCCGCGGCCGCGCGAACCAGCGCCGGCGTCCCGGCACCCCCGGCCATCGGCGCGGCGATCACCGGCAGGTCCAGGTCGAGGAACGTGCTCATCGGTACTCAGCTCCCGAAGCTCTTGGGTCGGACGGGACCACGGCCCCGGCCATCCATGCTCGCCGATGCGCCGGAGCGCGGCGACGCCGGGCAGGTCCGGAGGCCTGCCCGGCGTCGGTCGGTGCTTCGGGTCAGCGGGCGGCCTTCTCGATCAGGCGGGTGACGTCGTCGGGGTGGGAGATCAGCGAGACGTGCGAGGACTTGACCTTCACGACCTTCGCGCCCGCGTTCTTCGCCATCGCGAGCTGGGCTTCCGGGGTGATGATGCGGTCCTGCGTGCCGACCAGTGCGTAGGACGGGATCGTCTTCCAGGCCGGCGGGCCGGACGGCTCGGTGATGATCAGCAGGGAGGCCGGCCGCTGGGTCGCCTGCAGCATCATCGCCTGCCGGCGCGGCAGGTCCTGGGCGAAGTCGTCGAAGAAGACCTTCGGCAGCAGGTACGTGTCGACCACGCCGGCCGGCGCGCTCGGGTACGGGACCAGCTTGAACACCGAGGCCGGATCCGTGAACGCGCCCGCGAGGGCCGAGTCCTCACCGGCGAGCGGGCCGAGGACCTGTCCCTCGTCGGGGATGAACGCGTCGATGTAGACGAGCGACTTCACGTTCGGGAGTCCGGTGGCCGCGTTCGTGATCACGGCGCCGCCGTACGAGTGGGCCGCGAGCACGATCGGTCCGCTGATCGTCTGCAGGAAGTCGCGGATGTAGGCGGAGTCGGCGGCGAGTCCGCGTAGGTTGTTGGGCGGTGCGACCACCGTGTACCCGTCGTGCTGCAGGCGCTTGACCACGTCGGCCCAGCTGGTCCCGTCGGCCCACGCACCGTGCACGAGCACGATGGTCGGCTTCGGGTGCCGGCCCGACGAGCCCGCCTCGGCGGACGTGACACCGAGGGGGACGAGCAGCAGAGCGAGGATGACCGCGGTGAGGCGGACGGTCCGGGAACCGGTTCTGCGCAGGGCGTTGCTCAGCATGGCAAACCTTCCGATCGGCGGAACATGACGTGGGCCGCCCACGCAGGACCCCTCCCCGGCAAACGCCCCTGCGGACCAACCTCCGACGAAGCCAGCTCCGATGTCCAGCGGTCGCGAATGGTAATCCCTTCACCTCTTGGGTTCTGGCGGTCGGCAACGACTGACGGCAATCGGTTGCTCAGAGCAACCTGTCATGCGTTTGATCAGGACGGCACGGCCCGGTCAAGGACGGCGCGCGGTCTTGACAGCGTCGCGGGCGCAGGCGTACCGACGTACCAGGGGCATCACAGCGACAGCGTGCAGTGAGGGGGACTCGTGGCAGTCCTGCGATGGGGCTCGGGGTGGCGGCGGCGCCGGTTCGCGGGGGCCGCCGTGGTGCTGGCTGGGCTGCTGCTGGTGGGTGGCGCGTACGCCGCGGTCGCACCGGACAACGCGGTCGCGGACCAGTCGTCCAAGTCGCAGCTGATCGAGGAAGGCCGCAAACTCTTCGCGGTCGGGTGCTCCAGCTGTCATGGTCTGCACGCCGAGGGCGGGACGGACGGGGAGGGCCGGATCGCCGGGCCACCGCTGATCGGGGTCGGTGCGGCGGCGGTCGACTTCCAGGTCGGGACCGGGCGGATGCCGGCGGTCCAGCCGGGCGCCCAGGTCGAGCAGAAGCCGCGGGCGTACACGGAGGCCGAGACCGAGGCGCTGGCCGCGTACGTCGCGTCGCTGGCCCCCGGTCCGGCGATTCCGCCACCGCAGTACTACGACGTCAGCCAGGTCACCGACGAACAGCTGGCCCGCGGCGGCGAGCTGTTCCGGACGAACTGCACGGCCTGCCACAACTTCGCCGGCCGTGGCGGCGCGTTGCCGAACGGCCGGTACGCGCCGTCGCTGATGCAGTCGTCGCCGAAGCACATCTACGAGGCGATGCTCACCGGCCCGCAGCAGATGCCGGTCTTCTCCGACCAGGTGCTGTACCCGGAGGACAAGCGCGCCATCATCGCCTACATCGTCGAACTCCAGCAGCAGACCGACCCGGGCGGCTTCGGCCTCGGCCGGCTCGGCCCCGTCTCCGAGGGCCTGTGGGGCTGGGTGGTCGGAATCAGCCTGCTGATCGCCGTCGCGATCTGGATCACCGCCAAGGGCGTCCGGGCGAGACGCGCCCAGCACAACGAGGAGTAACCCCGGCGTCACCCGAAGCGGGTGAAGCGGGAGCCGAGGCAACCCCCGGTCCGGGGGATCCGGCTCCGGCCCGCTGCTCGGACGATGGCGACACATGGCCGCTACAGCCACGGCCAGTACTGACGGGGCCAGGACGGACGGGGCCAGGGCGGACGGGGCCAGGACGGACGGGGCCAGGGCGGACGGGGCCAGGACGGACGGGGCTGGTATGGACGGGGCTGGTACGGACGGGGCTGGTACGGACGGGGGTGCCGAGGAGGCTCGGCGTGGGGCCGGGTGGTCGCCGTTGGTCGTGGCGCTCGTGGTGGTGTCGTTGCTGGCCTTGATCGCGGCGGTCGGCTGGGTGCGGAGTACCGGGAACGGCGGCGCGTGCGAGGCCGGGCCGGTGGCGACGAAGGCGATGCCGTCGGTGGTGACGATCTACGCGCAGGCGGCGAACGGGGTCCGGGGCAACGGTTCGGGGCAGTTCCTGGACACCGCGGGCCACGTGCTGACCAACAACCACGTGATCTCGAAGGCCGTCGGCGGCGGCAGCGTCACGGTCCTGCGGCCGAACGGCGAGGAACTGCGGGCCACGTTGGTGGGGCGCGACATCTCGACCGATCTCGCGGTCCTGTCGGTCCAGCCGCAGTCCGCGGTGACGCCGATCGCGTTCGGTCCGGCGCCCGCGATCGGCGACCAGGTGTTCGCGATCGGGGCGCCGCTCGGCCTGACCGACACGATCACCGCCGGCGTCCTGAGTGCCCAGGGCCGGTCGGTCCGGGTCCCCGCGGACGGCACGATGACCGCGTTGCTGGTGTCCGCGTTGCAGACCGACGCGGCGATCAACCCGGGCAACAGCGGCGGCACCCTGGCCAACTGCGACGGCGAGCTGATCGGCGTACCGACGGCGGGTGCGACCGCGGACGACTCGCTCGGGCGGCCGGTCGCGGGCAGTATCGGCCTCGGGTTCGCGATCCCGGGCGACACGGCGAAGAGCATCGCGGACCGGCTGATCGCGGACGGCCGGGTCCAGCACGGCGACTTCGGCCTGGCCGTGGTACCGATCTCGCGTGGAGAGAGCACGATCGCACCGGACGCGCTGTACGTGTCGAGTGTGACGCCAGGTGGACCTTCGGCACGTGCGGGTCTTCGGCAGAGCGACGTGATCACCGCGCTGGACGGCGAGACGGTGTCGAGCGGGGACCAGGTGCAGGAGATCTCGCTGTCCAAGTCGCCGGGGGAGACGGTCGAGGTGCAGTACGACCGAGGTGGTGCGGCGCAGACCGCGACGGTCACACTCGGCGAGTGAGCCTCAGGGGATCACGGCGACCGGGCAAGTGGCGTGCTGGAGTACGGCGTGTGTGACGGAGCCGAGGAACGAGCCGGGGAAGGAACCGTTGCCCCGGGCACCGACGACGAGCAGCTGTGCCGAGCGGGCGGCGTCGAGGAGTACGTTCGCGGCGGGACCGTGGACGATCCGGTCGGACAGGTCGAGCCCGGGATGCTCCGCGGCCTGTTTGGCGAGCAGTTCCGCGATCTCGGGGAGCTCGTCCGGCGGATCGGCGCGCTGGTCCTGCCACGTCAGCACGGCGACCAGCCGGGCACCGGCGGCCACGGCATGGTCGAGCGCGTACCGGGTCGGCGCGACCGAGGCCGTACCGTCGATCCCCAGCACGATCCGCGGGACACCGCGCGGACCCCAGTCCGGCGGGACGACGACGAGCGGGCACGGTACATGAGCGGCGAGGTGGAACTTCCCCGATCCGGCGGCCAGGTCCTCGCCCGGGTCGGCCCGGCCGGACCCGACCACCAGGCCGGCCGCTGTGGTTGCCTCACGCAACAGAACCGGGACCGGGTCACCGATCACCGCGGCCAGCTCGATCGGCAGGCCGGTGTGGTCGAACAGGATCCGCTCCGAGGCCGCCAGCAGGACCTCCTCGGCGTGCTCGCGGATCTCGCCGAGCTCCCGCAGGACGGCGTGGCCGGCCGGCCAGGGCGGCGCGTGGACGATGCGCAGACCCAGCCCACGACGCTGGGCCTCGCACGCCGCCCAGCGGACGGCCGGAGCGGTTCCCGGTGATCCGTCGTACCCGACGACGACGCAGTCGGACATGACGACCTCAGCGGACGATCGCGACCGGACAGGGCGCGTGGTGGAGCACACTCTGACCGACGGAGCCGAGCAGCAGCCCGGTGAATCCACCGCGACCACGCGAGCCCACCACGACGAGATCGGCCGACTGCGCCTCGGCGAGGATCGCCCGGGCCGGATGCCCGTCGACCAGTTGCGGTTGCCACGGGACGTCCGGGTGATCGGCGACCGCGCCGGCGACCGACTCGGCCACCAGCAACCGGCTCGACTCCTCGACGTCGTCGTCCTCGAACTGCAACGTCGACCGGCCGTCCTCCAGATGTGTCATGAACGGGCTGGACCACGCGTGCACGGCGATGATCTTGGCCCCGATTGCGGCGGCCTGGTCGAAGGCGAAGTCGATCGCCCGGGCCGACGTCTTCGAGCCGTCCACCCCGACGACCACGGTCCGCTCCCTGGCCCGGGGCCGGACGTCGGGCGGGATCACGACGACCGGGCACTGCGCGTGCGTACCGACCTGGACCGCGACCGATCCGACCAGCAGCCCGGACCATCCGCCGAGCCCGCGGGACCCGAGGACGACCAGGCGGGCGTGCGCCGTCTCCTCGATCAGGGTCTGGGCGGGACCGCCCTCGACGAGCAGCGTCTCGACAGTGAGTCCTGGGTGCCGCCCGCGGATCCCGTTGGCCAGCGTGCGGAGACCGCGCTCCCGGGCGGTCCGCAACGCCGCCAACGGGACGACCTTGCCCGGGTGCCGGGGCTCGGTCGAGACGACCAGCGCGGACGCCTCCACGATCCGCAGCGGCAACAGCAGCCGGACCGCCTCGGCCGTGGCCCACTCGAGCGCCGCTTCCGCGCCGGGCGAGCCGTCGTAACCGACGACGACGGACGAGGTCTGTGCGGTCATGGGCCCCTCCTCGGACAAGCTCCCCTCGACCCTCCCGCCGGGCCGCGGACCTCGGCAGGGCTGGAGGTCCCGAACCACCCGGGCCCTTCGCCGCACCTGCGCCACCTGGGTTGCCGCCGTGTCCGCTTTGTGGAGACGGGTCCCGGGGACGGTCCCGAGCGGCCGGGTCCTATGGCACCCGAGGACGGGCCGACGGCCCCTGCCACCGGCCCACCGGAACGCGCGACTCTCGAAAGGTCAGCACGCGGGGATCGCCGTGGTTCCCGGTGCCGGCGACGATGTCCGCGGGTCCAGGGGACAGCCGCGGATCTGCTGGAGCGCGTTGAGGGGCGCGTATCTCCGGCGAGGGTGCCGTGCGACCGATCACCTCACCGGTCGCACGGCATCTCTTCGTTCCGGACCCGCCCGGTGGTACCAGCGGTCAGCGCAGGCCGGCCGCGTGGTCGGGGATCTCGGTCTGCATCTCCCGGGGCGTCCGCTCGTACCCCTTCGACGGGGGCCGCGGCGGCAGGTCCAACGGGGCCCGCTGGACCTCGTGGTACGGGATCGTGGACAGCAGGTGCGCGATCATGTTGATCCGCGCGGTCCGCTTGTCCTCGCTCTCCACCACGTACCAGGGAGCCTCCGGCCGGTCGGTCTGGAGGAACATCTCGTCCTTGGCGCGGGAGTAGTCCTCCCACCGGGTGATCGACTCCAGGTCCATCGGCGACAGCTTCCACCGCCGCATCGGGTCCTCCAGCCGGCTGCGGAACCGGTTCTCCTGTTCGCTGTCGCTGACCGAGAACCAGTACTTGCGCAGCAGGATGCCGTCCTCGACCAGCAGCCGTTCGAACACCGGGGCCTGCCGCAGGAACCGGACGTACTCGTCGTTCGAGCAGAACCCCATCACCCGTTCGACGCCGGCCCGGTTGTACCAGCTGCGGTCGAACAGGACGATCTCGCCGGCTGCGGGGAGGTGCTCGATGTAGCGCTGGAAGTACCACTGGGACCGCTGCCGCTCGGTCGGCGCCGGCAGCGCGGTGATCCGGGCGACCCGTGGGTTCAGGTACTGGGTCACGCGCTTGATCGTGCTGCCCTTGCCGGCCGCGTCCCGGCCCTCGAACACCACCACGACCCGGGCGCCCTCGGCCCGGACCCACTCCTGCAGCTTGACCAGCTCGGCCTGCAGCCGCAGCAGTTCCTTGGTGTAGACCTTCTTCGGCAACCGGCTCTTCTTGCCGCCCTTCGGCTGCGCGTCCTTCACCGTCATCTCCCGACCTCCCGTGTCACGGTGCTGCTTCGACCGTAGCCGCCGGAGGGAATCGTCGAACCGTGAGTCCGGCTCAGTCGCCGAGGCCGCGGCTCGGATCGTGTGTGCGGCCGGTGGCCTGCGGCCCCCTTGCTCCGTCGATTCCGCTGGTGGCTTGCCTGACCGCTCCGGCCGCTGGTGAGTTCGGCGCGAGGACCTGCTGAGGAGTCAGCGTCGCCTGGATCGGACGGGCCGTCTCGGCCGCTTTCTCCTGCGTCGGTACTGGGGGTACGTCCTGGCGGGCCTGCGGGGAAGCCGAGACCTGCCGGCCGGCTTGATCGGCGGCTACCACCGCTTGTCGCGCGCCGGCTGCCGCGTTGTTGGCGTTGGCGGCACGCCAGGTGGTCGCGCTCGCTGCTGCCAGGCCGGCCGCGACCGGGATCGCACCCGTGGCTCCAGCGACACCCGCCGCCGCGAACCCCGCTGCGGCGGCGACCTTCTGCCCTCGGGATCGCTCGCCCGCGAGCTGCTTGGCAATGACGGCTGTCGTCTGCTCCGTCGCGACATCCGAAGGCTGCGCTGGTCCGCCGCGAATCTGCTCCGCGGCGGTTCGACACCGGTCCGAGCTCTTGACCAGCTGATCGAGTACCTCGCGTGAGGGCCTGCCGGAGGCCCGGGACAGGGAGCCGACCAGCTTCTTCGCGCCGTCGATCGCGGCGTAGTCGGGGCTCAGGATGCGCCGGATCGGTGGGTAGACCTTGCCTGCCGACGTGGCCCACGAGTCTGGCTGGAGTGCGTCGTTCAGCTGGGTGTCGGCCCAGGCGCCGGGCAGGCCCTTGGCCACCGCCGTCTCGGCGCGCTGACGGGTGGGGTCGTCTCCTGGCAGGTTCGCCGGGGTCAGCGCTGCCTTGGCGGCCGCGGAACCGAGAGCGTGCAGTGCGTTGCGCGCCTGCAGCCTGGTGAGGTAGCCGGGTTGCCGGTTCTCTGAGGAGGCCAGGAACAGCCGGTCGAGCGCTCGCCGATGCCGGCCGGCGACCCGGATGGTGCCGTCGGTGTCCACCCCGGTGGTGAATCCGTCCCGGACGCCCCGCGGCTGGAATCCGAGGGCTCCACCGAACGTGTCCAGGACGTGGGTCACGGCCCGATCGCGGCTCGGTACCGGAGCTGTGTCAGACATTGCTGAAGTGTAGGTAGCCCGAGGTCCACAGCGCGGGGATCGTGCGCCCAGGATGGATCACTGCCGATCCGCCGCACCTGCCTGGACCCGCGGCCAGGAACTGCCCGAGTCAGGCGATCCGGACCGCGACGACGCCCTGGACGGTGTGGGCGAGGACCTCGGCGACGCGGCGTTGGTGCGCGTCGGCCGGGCCGGTCACGGTGACGATCCCGTCCTGGACGGTGACCAGCCAGTCCGCGCACTCGGTCTCGACCAGCTCGCGGACCTCGGCCTGGATCCGGTCGTCGCGACCGGCCAGCAGGTGGACGACGTCGCTGCGGCTGATCATCCCGACCACCTTGCCGTGGTCGACCACCGGCAGGCTCTTCACCATCGTCGACCACATCAGATCGACGGCGGAGTCCAGCTCGTCGTCGGCCTGGACGGTGGCGACCAGGTGGTTCATCACGTCGGCGACCCGGCGGGCGGGTGCGTCGGTGACCCGGCGGAGCGCGCTGATCGGGACCTTGTCGTCGAGCAGCGCCTCGTCCGGGACCAGGTCGGCCTCGCCGACGATCCCGACCAGGGTGCCGGCCTGGTCCAGGACCGGCATCGCGGTGATCTTCCGGTCGTCCAGGATCCGCAGCGCGGTCCCGAGCGGCATGTCGCTCGTCACGGTGATCGCGGGAGACGTCATCAGGTCCCGGATCAGCATCGTCACCACCTCGTTCCGCCCCCGGACGCCGCGGCCGGGGTCATCCTCCGATCGCGGCGGGCGGGATGACCGCCACCGGGCAGGTCGCATGGTGCAGCACGGTCTGGCTGACCGACCCGAGGATCATCCCGGCGAACCCGCCCCGGCCCCGCGAGCCGAGCGTGACCAGGCTCGCGTCCGCGGACAATCGCAGCAGCTGGTCGGCCGGATGCCCGGTGACCGGGGCGAACTCTGCCGCCAGGTCACCGGCCCGCTCCCGGACCCGGGTCCGTACGTCCTCGGCCGGCCCGTCCCCGACGACCAGCTGCTTGGCCACGGCGACCCGGATCGGTACGCCGTGCCGTCGGGCGTGGTCGAGACCGAAGTCGAGCGCGGTGGCCGCGGCCTCCGACCCGTCGTACCCGATCACCACGGGCCCTGCCGCGCGGTCGGGGTCGTCGCCCTGGTCCGGGCGGACCACGACGACCGGGCAGCGCGCGTTCGCGGCCAGCTCCAGTCCGGTCGACCCGATCATCGCGCCCAGCCTGGTGCCGAGACCGCGGCTGCCGATCACGACCAGGTCCGCCGAGCTCGATACACCGACCAGGACCGCGGCCGGGAAGCCGTCCCGGCGCACCCCGCGCACGGTGACCCCCGCCTCGAACTTGCGGGCCAGCTCGACCGAGTCCTGGACGATCTTGTCGGCTCCCGCGCGGAGGCCGGGCGCCATGTCGCTCGGCCCGAGCGGGACCTTGAACAACGGCCACACGAACGCGTGCAGCAGAACGAGTTCCGCGTCCCGGGCCACCGTCTCGGCCGACGCCCAGCGGATCGCGGCCTCGGCGGCCGGTGAGCCGTCGATCCCTGCCACCACACGCCCGTACCTCATTGGCCTGACCTCCCCAGGGCTGCCGTCCTGCTCACACCATGCGCCGCCGCCGGAAGTGGCCCTAGAGGCGAAGGTCCCGGGTCCGGGCCTCCGTTCAGCGCACCACCGCGACCGGACAGGGCGCGTGGTGGACCAGGGCGCGGGACGTCGATCCCAGCAGCAGACCGGCGAACGCGCCGCGCCCCCGGGACCCGACGACGAGCAGCTCGGCCGCCTTCGCCGCGGCGATCAGGACGTCGGTCGCGTGCCCGCGGACGAGCTCGCGCCGGACCTCGAGATCGGAGTACCGCTCCGCGTGCCCGGCGACCGATTCGGCCAGCAGCGCGGTGTTCTCCTGCTCGAGCATGTCGAGGTCGTAGACCAGGGGAAGCTGGTCACCGTGGCCGAGGCGGACCGGGTCGTGCCACGCCATCACCGCGGTCACCGGCAACCGCCGGTCCTCCGCCGCGCCGAAGGCGAAGTCGATCGCGGCCACCGACAACTCCGACCCGTCGACGCCGACCACGACCCCGCCCGAGGCCTCGTGCGGGGCCCAGCCCGCCGGGACCACGACGACCGGGCAGTCGGCGTGCGTCGCCACGTGCGCCGCGACCGACCCCATCGCCAGGTCGCGGAACTCGCCCAGCCCGCGCGAGCCGAGCACGACCAGCGCCCCATCCGTTGCCTGCTGCAACAAAGCCGGCGCGGCCTCGCCGAAGACGACCAGCGCCTCGACGACCAGGCCGGGGTGGGTCCCGGGGATCTCGGCACGGACCCGGTCGAGCAGCAGTTCCGCGTTGTGCCGCAGGGGTTCGGTGGGCAGCGGGGACCCGGTCCCCATCGGGCCGGTCATCGTCGGCCGCGGCAGCACATACGTGAGGCGCAACCGGGCCCGGCGGAGAGCGGCTTCGTCCGCGGCCCAGTGCAGGGCGGCGACACCGGCTGGTGACCCGTCGTACCCGACCACGATGATGTCGGCCATCCGCTCCGCCCCGTTCTCGGTCAACGACCGGTCGATCTCCGATGCCGTGCCGTGGCCGGGACCGTCGGCCGATGCCAGGGCGCCGCCTCGATCGCGTGGATCGCGGCGGCCACGTCGGCGGCCCAGCGCCGGATCT
>NZ_VIVK01000004.1 GCF_007828865.1 Kribbella amoyensis | reverse complement strand
TCCTCGTCCCGCTGCTGCTGAACAGCCCGCGGGCACGAAGTACGGCATCCGTTCCCGGTGTTCGCGCGCGCCTTCTACGGGATCCGCGGGGCGAACCTGCCGGCCTTGCTGCGTGCCTTCATCGCGTGTGGGTGGTTCGGCATCCAGACCTGGATCGGCGGTCAGGCGATCTACACCATCGTCGGCGAGCTGGCCGGATCCGGCTGGTCCAACGCGGCCACGATCAGCGGGCAGCCGTGGACGCTGTGGCTCAGCTTCCTGTTCTTCTGGGCCCTGCAGATGTGGCTGATCTGGCGTGGCATCGAGGGGTTGCGCCGGTTCGAGAACTGGGCGGCCCCGCTGGTCACGGTCGCGTTCCTGGCGCTGATGATCGCGATCCTGGTGAAGGCCGGCGGACTCGGCCCGATCCTGGACCAGCCGTCCAAGCTCGGCTGGGACGCCGACTTCTGGAAGATCTTCGCGCCGGCGTTGATGGGGATGATCGCGTTCTGGGCGACGCTGTCGCTGAACATGCCCGACTTCACCCGGTTCGGCAAAGGGCAACGGCAGCAGATCCTCGGCCAGATCATCGGGCTGCCGACGACGATGTCGTTCATCGCCCTGGTCTCGATCATCACCACGTCCGGGACCGTGCTGGTCTACGGCTCCGCGATCTGGGACCCGGTCGAGCTGACGACCAAGTTCGAGAGTCCCGTCGTCGTGACGATCGGTCTGGTGATGGCGATTCTCGCGACCATGTCGTGCAACGTTGCCGCGAACGTGGTGAGTCCGTCGTACGACTTCGCGAACGCGCTGCCGCGGTTCCTGAACTTCCGGACCGCCGGGTTGCTCACCGGGATCATCGGCATCGTGATCCAGCCGTGGCGGTTGATCGCCGCCCGTCGATCTACATCTTCGTCTGGCTCTCGTTCTACGGCGGCCTGCTCGCCTCGGTGGCGGGTGTACTCATCGCGGGGTACTGGTTCGTCGACAAGACGAATCTCCAGCTGGCCGGGCTGTACCTGCCGGGGAGCCGCTACTGGTACAACGCGGGCTGGAACTGGCGAGCTGTGGTGGCGACCGCTCTCGGGTCCGTACTGGCCGTTGGCGGGGCGTACTCGGCGCCGGGGGCTGGCCCGTTCCCGGAGGACGGGCTGATTCCGTTCTTGCAGCCGTTGTACGACTACTCGTGGGTGGTCGGCCTGGTCGCGGGGTTCGTCGTGTACCTGGCGCTGACGCTTCCCGCGTCCCGCCGGTCGACGGCCACGACGCAGGCCACAGCCGGCATCTGAATCTGCCTGTACATATGTTAAGGGCCACCCCGAGATGGGGTGGCCCTTAACAGTGTGAATGTCCGGCGACGTCCTACTCTCCCACGATCTCCCGATCGCAGTACCATCGGCGCTGAAGGGCTTAACTTCCAGGTTCGGAATGGAGACTGGGTGTTTCCCCGACGCTATGGCCACCGAAACTCTATAGAAATATCAACCACAACCACACAGTACCAGCCAGTGCTGGTACGTGGTTCTGACCGTATTCCGGGAACCGTACAGTGAACGCGAACAACTCGTATCGCAGCTTGACGTTTTGTTGAGACTCAACACCCAGGTGGTGTGTGTGACAAGCCCTCGGCCTATTAGTACCAGTCAGCTCCACACGTTGCCGTGCTTCCACTTCTGGCCTATCAACCCAGTGGTCTACTGGGGGCCTTACCCGATTAACTCGGTGGGAGACCTCATCTTGAAGCGTGCTTCCCGCTTAGATGCTTTCAGCGGTTATCACTCCCGAACGTAGCCAACCAGCCGTCTCCTGGCGGAACAACTGGCACACCAGAGGTTCGTCCACCCCGGTCCTCTCGTACTAGGGGCAGCCCTTCTCAAGTCTCCTGCGCGCGCAGCGGATAGGGACCGAACTGTCTCACGACGTTCTAAACCCAGCTCGCGTGCCGCTTTAATGGGCGAACAGCCCAACCCTTGGGACCTACTCCAGCCCCAGGATGCGACGAGCCGACATCGAGGTGCCAAACCATCCCGTCGATATGGACTCTTGGGGAAGATCAGCCTGTTATCCCCGGGGTACCTTTTATCCGTTGAGCGACGGTGCTCCCACATGCCACCGCCGGATCACTAGTTCCGACTTTCGTCCCTGCTCGACATGTCTGTCTCACAGTCAAGCTCCCTTGTGCACTTACACTCGACACCTGATTGCCAACCAGGCTGAGGGAACCTTTGAGCGCCTCCGTTACCTTTTAGGAGGCGACCGCCCCAGTCAAACTACCCACCAGGCACTGTCCCTGATCCGGATAACGGACCTAAGTTAGACAGCCAGAACAACCAGAGTGGTATTTCAACGATGACTCCACCCGAACTGGCGTCCGAGCTTCACAGTCTCCCACCTATCCTACACAAGTTGTACCGACCACCAATACCAAGTTGTAGTAAAGGTCCCGGGGTCTTCCGTCCTGCTGCGCGTAACGAGCATCTTTACTCGTAATGCATTTCGCCGAGTCCATGGTTGAGACAGCGCCCAAGTCGTTACGCCATTCGTGCAGGTCGGAACTTACCCGACAAGGAATTTCGCTACCTTAGGATGGTTATAGTTACCACCGCCGTTTACTGGCGCTTAAGTTCAAAGCTTCGCCGGCCGAAACCGACTAACCTGTCCCCTTAACGTTCCAGCACCGGGCAGGCGTCAGTCCGTATACATCGAATTACTTCTTCGCACGGACCTGTGTTTTTAGTAAACAGTCGCTTGGGCCTGGTCTCTGCGGCCATCAAGCCTCGGCCAGCAAGTGGCCTCACGTATCAGGCCCCCCTTCTCCCGAAGTTAACGGGGGCATTTTGCCGAGTTCCTTAACCATGGTTCACTCGATCGCCTTGGTATTCTCTACCTGATCACCTGTGTCGGTTGGGGTACGGGCGGCTCTAACACTCACTGCGAAGTTTTTCTCGGCAGCATGGGATCATCCACTTCCCCTGAACGGGTCCGCCTCGGCTCTCAGGCTATATGAGACACGGATTTGCCTATGCCTCGCCCTACCACCTTGCCCGCGGATCAGCTTGCGCCTACCATCGCCGCGGTTGGACTACCCTCCTGCGTCACTCCTCAGTGCACCTACTACCACCTCGGGTCAAAACCTCCACCACGCAGCCCGAAGGCCTTACGGATTCAGTTTCTTAGCATCAGCGGGTTCGGCCGGGTCGTGTTAATGCCGGTACGGGAATATCAACCCGTTGTCCATCGACTACGCCTGTCGGCCTCGCCTTAGGTCCCGACTTACCCAGGGCAGATTAGCTTGACCCTGGAACCCTTGATCATCCGGCGGACGGGTTTCTCACCCGTCATTCGCTACTCATGCCTGCATTCTCACTCGTGCAGCATCCACAACTCCATCACTAGGCTGCTTCACACGCTGCACGACGCTCCCCTACCCATCCACACACCTGGACCACACCCGAAAGTGAGGCCGGGTACAAGTGTGAATGCCACAGCTTCGGCGGATTGCTTGAGCCCCGCTACATTGTCGGCGCGGAATCACTTGACCAGTGAGCTATTACGCACTCTTTCAAGGGTGGCTGCTTCTAAGCCAACCTCCTGGTTGTCTGGGCAACTCCACATCCTTTTCCACTTAGCAATCGCTTAGGGGCCTTAGCTGGTGATCTGGGCTGTTTCCCTCTCGACTACGGAGCTTATCCCCCGCAGTCTCACTGCCGCGCTCTCACTTACCGGCATTCGGAGTTTGGCTGATTTCGGTAAGCCGGTAAGCCCCCTAGACCATCCAGTGCTCTACCTCCGGTAAGAAACACACGACGCTGCACCTATATGCATTTCGGGGAGAACCAGCTATCACGGAGTTTGATTGGCCTTTCACCCCTATCCACAGGTCATCCCCCAGGTTTTCAACCCTGGTGGGTTCGGTCCTCCACGCGGTCTTACCCGCGCTTCAACCTGCCCATGGATAGATCACTCCGCTTCGGGTCTAGAGCATGCGACTCAAACGCCCTATTCAGACTCGCTTTCGCTACGGCTACCCCACACGGGTTAACCTCGCCACATACCACTAACTCGCAGGCTCATTCTTCAAAAGGCACGCCGTCACACACCCAAAGGCATGCTCCGACGGATTGTAGGCAACCGGTTTCAGGTACTATTTCACTCCCCTCCCGGGGTACTTTTCATCTTTCCCTCACGGTACTAGTCCGCTATCGGTCACCAAGAAGTATTTAGGCTTAGCGGGTGGTCCCGCCAGATTCACACAAGATTTCAAGAGTCCCGTGCTACTCGGGAAAACACTCAAGAGTCACCGTCTTACGCCTACGGGGCCATTACCCACTACGGCTCAACATTCCAGAAGATTCGACTTCAACGATGATTTATAACTCTTCGGACCCACGGCATTAGGCCCAGAATGCTCCCACAACCCCACATACGCAACGCACGCCGGCTATCACACGCACATGGTTTAGCCTCATCCGCTTTCGCTCGCCACTACTCACGGAATCACAATTGTTTTCTCTTCCTGCGGGTACTGAGATGTTTCACTTCCCCGCGTTCCCTCCAGAACCCTATGTGTTCAGGCACTGGTAACTGGCTTTAGAATGCCAGCTGGGTTTCCCCATTCGGACACCCCCGGATCACAGCTTGGTTGCCAACTCCCCGGGGCTTATCGCAGGCTCCTACGTCCTTCATCGGCTCTTGGTGCCAAGACATCCACCGATTGCCCTTAGTAGCTTGTCACAAAAAAACAACAAAACACTACAAAGAGATGCTCGCGTCCACTATACAGTTCTCAAAATACGGGCAGGAAAACCGACCCTGAAACCACCACTAACCAAGAACACCTGGCAGTCTGGTGAGAGCCGGCCCCAGCCACACACCAACCCCGAACCCAACGGTCCCGGTTGGTTGCGACCCAGAAAAACCGTCCACCCAAGAAGAAAAAACTCGCTTCTCCAGGGCGGCCCGATTTCTCAGGACCCAACAGCGCGCCTCGAAACATTCCTCCACCAGCCACCGCGTTCCACGCTCACAAAAGAGCAGTACTAACGACACCCAGCATCGGTCCGAATCTAATGGTCAATGTTCCACATTCCGAAGCACGGCCGCCCCGAGACACTCGCTCGAGAAACGACCTGTAGACACCAGCCCCTTACGGGAACCAGTGCCAAATGCTCCTTAGAAAGGAGGTGATCCAGCCGCACCTTCCGGTACGGCTACCTTGTTACGACTTCGTCCTAATCGCCAGCCCCACCTTCGACGGCTCCCTCCCACAAGGGGTTAGGCCACCGGCTTCGGGTGTTGCCGACTTTCATGACGTGACGGGCGGTGTGTACAAGGCCCGGGAACGTATTCACCGCAGCGTTGCTGATCTGCGATTACTAGCGACTCCGACTTCATGGGGTCGAGTTGCAGACCCCAATCCGAACTGAGACCGGCTTTTTGGGATTCGCTCCACCTTACAGTTTCGCAGCCCTTTGTACCGGCCATTGTAGCATGCGTGAAGCCCTGGACATAAGGGGCATGATGACTTGACGTCATCCCCACCTTCCTCCGAGTTGACCCCGGCAGTCTCCTATGAGTCCCCACCATAACGTGCTGGCAACATAGGACGAGGGTTGCGCTCGTTGCGGGACTTAACCCAACATCTCACGACACGAGCTGACGACAGCCATGCACCACCTGTATAGGACCCTTACGGACCTCCCATCTCTGGGAGATTTCCCTATATGTCAAACCCAGGTAAGGTTCTTCGCGTTGCATCGAATTAATCCGCATGCTCCGCCGCTTGTGCGGGCCCCCGTCAATTCCTTTGAGTTTTAGCCTTGCGGCCGTACTCCCCAGGCGGGGCGCTTAATGCGTTAGCTGCGGCACGGAGGACGTGGAATGTCCCCCACACCTAGCGCCCAACGTTTACGGCGTGGACTACCAGGGTATCTAATCCTGTTCGCTACCCACGCTTTCGCTCCTCAGCGTCAGGTAAGGCCCAGAGAGCCGCCTTCGCCACCGGTGTTCTTCCTGATATCTGCGCATTCCACCGCTACACCAGGAGTTCCGCTCTCCCCTGCCTACCTCTAGTCTGCCCGTATCGGAAGCAGGCTCGGAGTTAAGCTCCGAGTTTTCACTCCCGACGTGACGAACCGCCTACGAGCCCTTTACGCCCAATAATTCCGGACAACGCTCGGACCCTACGTATTACCGCGGCTGCTGGCACGTAGTTGGCCGGTCCTTCTTCTGCAGGTACCGTCACTCTCGCTTCGTCCCTGCTGAAAGAGGTTTACAACCCGAAGGCCGTCATCCCTCACGCGGCGTTGCTGCGTCAGGCTTTCGCCCATTGCGCAATATTCCCCACTGCTGCCTCCCGTAGGAGTCTGGGCCGTGTCTCAGTCCCAGTGTGGCCGGTCGCCCTCTCAGGCCGGCTACCCGTCGACGCCTTGGTAGGCCATTACCCCACCAACAAGCTGATAGGCCGCGAGCCCATCCCCAACCGCCAGAACTTTCAACCAAAAACCATGAAGAAATTGGTGATATCCGGTATTAGACCCGGTTTCCCGGGCTTATCCCAGAGTTGGAGGTAGGTTGCTCACGTGTTACTCACCCGTTCGCCGCTCGTGTACCCCCGAAGGGGCCTTACCGCTCGACTTGCATGTGTTAAGCACGCCGCCAGCGTTCGTCCTGAGCCAGGATCAAACTCTCCGTTGAAATCAATATGTCAACCACAGACAAACCGTGGACAACAGACAACGAAAAACGATCCAATGCAATCAGAAACAAATCAAACTGACTTGAATCCAGAATAATTACAAAGGAATCCGACACGAATCAACAATGAAGCCAGACAAACCGGCCCACCGAGACCCATGTACGGGGTTAATGCATCTTTCGGCATTGACTTTCGGCACGCTGTTGAGTTCTCAAAAATCGGGCGCACACCGCGCTTCAAACTCCCGCTTGAAGCCCCGGGGCAACTCGGTAAACCTTACTGATCCCATCCCAGCCGGTCAAATCGGCCTTTCCAGAACCAGCCCCCGTCCGCGACTCAGTGACCGAAACCCGCTCAGGGCGTGTTCCAGCTACCAAGAACCTTCTGGGGTTTGTTGAGGCGACCGGCCGCTTTCGCGTCCCGCACTCGCTCCCAACAAGAAGAACATTACTGACATTCGCGGTGAAGATGCAAATCGGGTCCGGGGCCGCTTCAAACCCCTTGCCGAGCCCTTCCGGCTCGCACCGTCACGCTGTCGGCGAAGTCCCTCTGGTCACAGCCGTCACTCACGTCTCCGCGAGCCACGTCCCCATGATGCACCCTCGTTCAAGGCCGCCGGCCGCAGTCCGATGATCGTGGAGACGGTGATGGGTGGGAGCCGATCGCTCGACTCCCACCCACCGAGTACCGCAACCGTCCGGCAGACGCCTCTCGGCGAGTGGCCGCTCGTAGCGGCTGAGGATGAGGCCCGGGGGTCTTGCGCCGGACGGCATCAGATGTAACCGGACCCCGCCGGCGGTTATTCCGCCGTCCGCCACCCGACCCGGAAGTGACCTGAGTCACAGCAGGGGCGTTCTGCAGGCTCACAAGCGACGGCAGGGAAGCTCTTCCTCGTTCTGAACGAAGTACAGCTCCCCATCACGGACCACGAGCTGCGTGTCGGCGAAGCTGGTCGCGAAGCGGTTCTGACCCGTGGCGAAGAAGGTGAGTGCTTCCTGGCCGGCGAACGTCACCTCAAGGCTCGAACCGTCTCGCGCGATCTCGAGCGACGTCTTGCGCAGCTCATACCGACCGCACAGCTTGTCCAGCTCCTCCGGACTCGGCTCGCTCAGTTCGATGAGCTCCTGCGGATAGCCGATCCAGCCGTACTGCGTTGCGAGCGAGGCGAAGGCCTTCTGCAGTACCCACACGCCGTTGTCGCCGTTCGTCATCACGGCAGCGCCCTGGCCGGTGTCGCGATAGGCGATCAGGTGGCACCGGAATCCCGCGTTCCCACCCGAGTGGCCGAACGTCGTGCCGCCTCCCCCGAGGAACAGGCCCAGGCCAAGCGAGTCGAGACCGCCGATGCGTGCTGTGGAAGGCATTTGCGGAGTGAGCATCTCCCGCGCCAATCCCGTCGAGAGCAGCGCGCCCCCGGCACCCGAGTACGCGGCCCGCACACCGAGCGCGAATCTGCACAGGTCGGTCGGCGTCGTCCACAATCCGGCCGCGGCGAGCTCGGGGTACGTGTTCCAGCGTCCGTCGAGCGGTTCGCCCTGCTCGTCGTGAGCGGTGGCTGCTTGCCCGTGTCGGTCGGGCGGCAGCGGTTGTGCGTAGTCGCTGTCGCGCATCCCGAGTGGTTCCAGGACGAGTTCGCGCAGCAACTGGCGGAAGGGCGTACCGGTGACGTCTTCCAGGAGCTGCTGCACAACCGTGGTCCCGCCGCCCGAGTACCGGAACTGGGTCCCCGGAACGGTGTCCACGCGCACGCCGAAGGTGTTGGCCGGCCGGACTCCATCGAGGATCTGGACCGTAGTCGGAAGCTCGTCGTTGTGCCTGTATCCGGGGAAGCCACTCACCGTGAGACCAGCACTGTGGCTGACCAGCTGGCGCAAGGTGACCACCGGTTGCCAGGTCCCGGTGGGCGGGATCTGCCATGACGTGAGCCGGTGATTGACGTCCTCGTCGAGGTCGAGCAGGCCACGGTCGACCAGGCGGAGCATCGCGAACGTGGTGATCGGTTTGCTGATCGAGCACGCCTGGAAGATCGTGCGATCGTCGACGAGGCGATCCCCGTCGGCAGCGGCGCGCCCTGCCTGCCCGGTCGCCGTGATCTCGTCGCCGTCGATCACCGCCCAGCTGACGCCGGGCACCTTGAACTCCGTGAGGTCCGCCTCGACCTGCTCCTGCAACGCGTCGACCGACATCTGCTCTCCCACCCCTGGACTGTTTGGAGCTTAGGGGTGCAGAGGTGCAAGGCGCGGCAGGGACAGCTCGGCTGCGGGAACCCGGAGGCACCGCAGCCGGAGGCAGACGTCAGCGGGACGGTTGCGGTGCCGAGCAGTCGATCTTCGGGTTGGCCCCGATGTAGTTCAGCGGGCCGGCGACGATGGTGACCAACGTGGTCCCCACCTTGGCGCAGGTCGCGTCCGAACCGGCGAAGTAGTTGCGTTGCGCAGCGGCGGCGAGGCCGATCAGCAGCCAGACGACGAGCACGATCGTGATCGCTCGGGATCCGGTCGTAGACGCTCTCCGAGTACGCATGGTCCACCTTCCTGGGCGGTTGGGCGAACCCCCGTGAATCCACCTTCTGGTGCCCGTCCGCGAACCAGCGAAAACCCTGCCGGATCACCTCACCGATAGACCTCCCTGAACTCGTAGTACGGCTTGATCTCGCGGTTGACGTAGCTCCCGATGCTCTCGGCCGCCAGCAGTCCGGCGTACGTCGGCTGCGGGACTTCGAAGTACTGGTACACGTCGCCGCTCACGTACTCGATCTCGAGGACACTCCCCTCGTAACCCACCGACCTGACGCTCGCGGACCTCACCGGACGACGCCTCACCTGCCACCCCTTTCGACGACCCGCCCGACCGTACGCGGTAGCACCGACAACGGAGAGGCCGCCGACCACGCTTCCGTGCCATGGGCAACGGTCATCGCCCCGCCTGGAACTCGTCGGGACTGTCGGCCGGTGTTGAGGTCGCGGGCGCGCTCCTGGTCGGCAGGCCGGACAGCACCCGCGTCAGCTCGCCCACCGCGGAGTACAGCTGATCGACGAACGACGGGTCGAACTCCAGCCCTTCCTCGCCCTTGGACATCGCACCGTCGGCGCTGACCGCGACGGGTGGCGCGGGGAGGCCCAGGTTGGCGGCGAACCGCGCCTGGGTCTCCGCGTCGGTTCTTCGCAGAGTCGTGTCCAGCGCTTCCTGCAGGTACTGACTGGGCACCATCTCCGGCCGCCGGCGCCACTTCGACACCGTGCGCGGCGCGATGCCGAGATACTCGGCGAAGGCCTCGTTGGTCAGGCGCATCGCCGCCTGCAAGGCGCGTGCGTGCCTGCCGGTCCATTCCTCGATGATTGTCATCGGCTCGCTCCTTCGGCGTGCGACTACCCTCTGCAATCAGGTTACGAGGATTCGGTGACCGGCTGGGGTCCTCTTCAGTTCCCTGTGGATACAGGGTGAGGTCATGGTGAGGTCAGTCTCCGCGGCGTTGACTGACGGACATGAACAACACCTGCGAAAGACCCGTGGCCCTCCCCCGCCGGCGTCACCTGATGGTGGCAGGGCGGTCAGCGCCCCGCTGCTTCCAGCTGGTTCGGCACATCGACGTCTCCGGCATCAGCGGCACCGGGATCGTCGCAGAAGGAGTCGAGTGGTCCGACGGGACGGTCGCCCTCCGCTGGAAAGGCCGGCATCCCACCACCACGGTCTGGCAAGACGGCCTGGACGCCCTCCTGGCCGTCCACGGCCACAACGGCGCGACCACCATCCGATGGCTCAACCCCTGATCCGCGGTACGGCCGCCGCACTCCCCTGTCCCCTCAGCGGCGGCCGTACCGCTTCAGTCCTGGAAGAACTGCTCGCGGTACTCGCCGTTGTGTTTCGAAGTTCTTTCTTCTTCGGACGGGGTGAGGGCGGCGGCCAGTTCGGCGGTGGACTTGTCCGGGGTCGGTGGGAGTTCGGCCCGAGGTGGTTCTTCGGTGGTGGAGTCGTCGGGGTTGGCGGCGGCTGAGAGTTCGGCGAGGGTGCCGAGGAGGTCGGTGGCCTTCTCGACCTGGCCTGGGTTGTTGACAAGCCACCAGACGGCTGCTGAGCCGGGGGTGGCCAGGACGTCGTCCTTCAGGTAGTCGCGGTGGTCTCGTTCCATCCGGCGCTCGAGGAGAGCGGTCTGTTCGCGACGGTGAAGTGCGGCGAGGATCTGGAGGTGTTTGCTGTCCGCGTCAGGGAGACGGAGACGGACTTCGGTGGCCCAGGTACGGACCTGGCCGCGGTCGTCGAGGCTTGGTTCGCCGAGTAGGGCTGCCAGGCGATGCTGGTTCAGCGATTCCTCGGTCGGTTGCTGGGCTGTCGTGAGGGCCTTGGCTCGGCGGAGCAGGGCGTCGACAGCGACGCTGCCCAGATCCGCGTGCCGGGAGCCGGACAACACCGCCGACCAGTGCACGATCGCGGAGAAGCTGAACTGGAAGTCCGGTGAGACGGACGGCAGGCGGACGTCCGCGATGGTTCGGGTCGGCGGGAGGTTGAAGACCGGGTCCGGTTCGGGGGCGCGTGGTGTGGAGGGGGTCGTGGCCACCGGTGCCAGGGGCGCCGGCTTCGGCACCGGCTCACGGATCACGATCGCGGCCGTGCCGAGGCCGATCACGGAGACGAGGACCGCTACCCAGCCAGGGAGGTGGAGGACCAGACCGAGGAGGTACAGGAATGCGACGACCCCGGCGGAAAGGAGCAAGGAGCTTTTGTCCAGCTTCATCGCGGGCTTTCTTTCAGGCGGCTACAGGCCGGGCGGACGGCCTGGAATGACTCCCCGCTGGCTCCTCGGGACGGTGGATGAGCCACAGAAAGTTTCACACGCGGTACCGACCGTAGCGACCGCTACGCGTGTCGAGTGTGCGTCAGCCGGCGAGGGAGCGGAGGGCTCGGCGGGAGGGAGTGAGCAGGACGGGTTTGTAGGGGCAACGGGCGTCGGTGAGTGTTTCGTAGGCGCGGATCGCGCGGTCGGCGGCGTCCCAGCCTTGCTCGGCAGGGCTCTTGCCGAGGCCGCGGTTGCGGATCAGGGCGCCGTAGAAGGCCGAGCAGAAGACGGTGGCTTCGTACCAGCCGATGACGGTGCTGGTGCCGATGTAGGTGATGTCGTCCTGGAGGCAGTCCCGGATGGCGCGTTGCCACTTGCCGATACCGGTCTTGCAGCCGTCGGCGATGACCACGCCGCTGGCGATGCCGTACTGACGATCGACGAACCAGTCGGCGAGCGCTCCGAGGGACACCTGGGTCTCGCCGTCGGTGGAGAGGAAGGAGGGCGCCTCGCTGTGGTCACCGTGCGCCATCACGTGCAGCACGGTGGACGGGGTGGTGAGCGCGGAGAAGGCAGTCTCGTGGTCACGGCTGCGGACGAAGTTCACGTCGATGACCGGGTTGTTCCAGCCGGCGTTGACGTTGCCCACGATGCTCTGGACGAACGTCATCGACGCGTCGAAAGAGCTGTCCAACCCCAGGTCCACCAGCGTGATCAGCCGATTCCTCATCGCCCACCCCTCCAGCGCCGCCCCAGACCAGCTTCTGGGCCCGACCTCATGATGACCCACGCCGCCGACAATCCGCCGGGGCGTCCGGGACGACTACGGTGGCCGGAGCACCCGCTGACGCGACCACCCGAGGAGATGCCGGATGAGCCAAGGACCGACGATCACACTCAGTCACGGTTCGGCGATGCCGCGAATCGGGCTGGGCACGTCGCCGATGAACGACGCGGACGCCGAACGCGCCGTCCACGAGGCGATCGGACTGGGGTACCGGTTGATCGACACCGCCGAGGCTTACCGCAACGAGGTCGGGGTCGGGCGTGGGTTGCAGGGTGCGCCGCGCGAGGAGTTGTTCGTGACGTCGAAGTTCAATCGGCACCGGCACAGCGTCGACGGTGCGCGGGCCGCGTTCGAGGAGAGCGCGGAGAAGCTGGGACTGGAGTACCTCGACCTGCTGTTGATCCACTGGCCGAATCCCGAGCACGGCCAGTACGTCGAGGCCTGGCGCGGGTTGATCGCGCTCCGGGAGGCGGGCATGGTTCGCGCGATCGGGACGTCGAACTTCAAGCCGTCGCATCTGCGCAGGCTCGTCGACGAGACCGGGGTCGCGCCGGAGGTGAACCAGATCCAGCTCAGCCCGTTCTGGGCCAAGCAGGAGAGCCGCGAGTTCCACGCGGAGCACGGGATCGTCACCGAGGCGTGGAGCCCGATCGGGCGCGGCCGCGAACTGCTCCAGCACCCCAAGGTGGTCGAGATCGCCGAGCGGCACGGCCGAACGCCGGCTCAGGTAGTGCTGCGGTGGGAGCTTCAACTGGACGTGGTCCCGATTCCGAAGTCGTCGAATCCGCAACGGCTTCAGGAGAATCTGGCGGTCTTCGACTTCGAGCTGAGCCAGGACGAGTCGGACGCGCTCACAGCCCTCGATGGCACCGGCCCGGAGGAGGCTGACTCCGACAGGACGGGCCATTAGAAGACGGGCCACAGGAAAAGGGGCGCTGGACAGCTCGGGCGACGAGACGAAGGTGCCAGAACCGGCCCCGGCAGAGAGAGCCGATCCTGGCGAGCACGGTCTGCGCTGTGGCCCCAACCAAGGGCCGCGTGGCTCAAACGCATGAGTAGCTTCTCTGGGCGACCAGGAGATAGAGCGCTTTCCTCGCCACCTTCCAGCGACCACCCACCGAGGTCAAGAGGTCACGCGGTCTCTTGCGCTGAACGACCTCAGGCCTTGTGCGCGATGTAGTACGCGTTGAACGGGTCCGCCTCGATCGTCTCGACCTTGACCGAACCGAAGCCGGCCGCGGCGAGCATTTCGGTCGCCTGCTGGCGACCCCACACCGTGCCAAGTCCTTCCCCGCCGAGCGCGAGCGACACGGTCATGCAGTGCAGGGTGGAGACGCTGTAGAGGAACGTGGCGAACGGGTGGTCGAGGTTCTCCTCGAGTTTGCTGGACGCGTCGATGTCCACCATCAGGAAGACTCCGCCCGGGCGCAACGAGGCGGCGATCTCGGCCAGCACCGTCCCCGGATGCGCCTGATCGTGGATCGCATCGAACGCCGTGACCAGGTCGAACCGTTCCCGCTCCCCCAACTCCGCCACGTCGCGGACTTCGAACTCCGCATTGGTCAGCCCGAGCCGCCCCGCTTCTGCCCGAGCCGCCCCGATCCCGTCGTCGGAGAAGTCGAATCCGGTACAGCGACTGCGCGGATACGCCCCGGCGATCAGGTTGATCGCGTGCCCACTCCCACACCCGATGTCCGCGACCTCGATCCCGTCGGCCAGGCGATCCGGCAGGCCCGGGACCAGTGGCAGGGTCACGTCGAGCAACAGCGCGTCGAAGACCGCACCGCTGTCCTCGGCCATCAACCGGTGGAACTCGGTGTACTCCGAGTACGGCACGCCGCCGCCGTCTCGGAAGCAGTCGACGAGCGGGGACTCCACGCCGGCCATCAACGGGACGAACTGCATCGCCTTGGCGAGGTTGTCCGGCCCCGCCGCTCTGGTCAGAAACGCGGCGTGCTCCGGCGGCAATCGGAACGTCCGCGCGCCCGGGTCGTACTCGACGATCCGGGCGGTCGCCATCGCGCCGAGCCACTCGCGGACGTAGCGCTCCTGCAACTCGGCGGCAGCCGCGATCTCCTCGCTGGTCGACGGCGGCAACTCGGCCAGCACGTCGTACAGCCGGACCTGGTGACCGATGCTCATCAGCAGGGACAGCATGCCGTCGTTGAGCAAGGCGCCCATCCGTTCGGCGAAAGCCTCCGCGCGCGCCTCGTCGAAGGCGGGTGTGATCGTGTCGCTCATGGTGGTCCCCTCCCCGGTTCCTCCTTCGACAGAACGCCTCGGACCACGGTCGGCGCAACTTTTCCGGCGCTGGAGTCGTCGTGATGGTAAGGCGGCCCGCTGCCCACCGAGCAGCGGGGCGCCGTTCACCACGAACGGGTCACCTGACCCAACCCAGATGAAACAAGCGCTTCAGTACCGATCAGCGGGTGCGGGCGATGCGGCGGGCGGTGACGCCGGCCAGGTACGGGTGGACCAGTTCCCGGAAGAGTTCACTCGGTGGGAACCCGAGTTCGCGTTCGAGCATCGCGCGGAACTTCTCGTAGTGCTGGACGGCTTCGACGATGTCGCCGTTCTCCAGGTGGGTCCGGACGATCGTGCGGTGCGCGCTCTCGTGCAACGGTTCGACGCTGATCGCGGCCCGGGCAGCCTGCAACGCCTCGTGGGAACGTCGTTGCGTCCGGCGTCGATCGGCCAACGCGTCCAGGGCGCTCAATCGCAAGTACCGCAGGCGTTCGCGCGCTGCCAGGACCCAGTCGTCGTACCACCCCGGCAGCAGTTCCGACGAGTCCAGTACCGCGGCCGCGGCCTCGTCGTCCGGTACCTCGCGCTCGCCCGGGTCGTGGATCAGCAGCTCCGCGCTCGCCTCGAACCGATGCACGTCCACGGCCACGTCGTCGGTCAACGCGAGGGACGCGTCGCCGATCTCGAGCAGAGGCGGTACGCCGGCGTGCCGGTGCCGCAGTCGCCAGAGAACAGCACGAAGCCGAGCGGCGGCCACCTCGTCCGGGCAGTCGGGCCAGAGCGTCGCCGCGGCTTGGGTGCGGGCGCAGCGACCGTTCAACGCGAGCAGAGCGATGAGGTGTTTCGGACCGGCGGGGAGCTCCACCTCCTCGGGAGCTCCGGGACCGGCGACGAGCAACCAGTCACCGAGCAGGTGTAGTCGCAGATCGCACCCCGAGAGTGTGCGCACTGGTCGGCCTCCCCCTTGACGAGGTGCCGGCCCGAATCGGTGCGCGCGCAGCCCCCCGGCTGTGTTGCCACACATTGCCTCACTACCGCGTGACCCACAGAAACACCAAGGCCACTTGAACAATCACGATTGGTCACCGGCCGCGCGATGTCAACCCTGACATGCCGTGGGCCCTCGCGTCGCGCGCTCGCTCCGTGGGTCCCCACGCCGCGCCGTCCACCGGTGATCAGCGCGTCGTGCGCTCGACGAACTCCTCCAGCCACTCGCGCACTTCCCGGTACACCGCCTCGGCTGATGTCACCACTCGGGTCGTCTCGCCCTCGGCCCCCAGATCGGGACGGCTGGTGACGCGTGCTCTCAGGCCGGTCGGGTCCGAGCTCTCCCGCCAGACCCTCACGACGAGTGCCGCCGCAGCGTCCGGCCCGGTCTCCTCCGGTGTCTGATCGGTCATGCTGCACTCCCCCGCGATCCGCCGGACTCCTGGCGCGCTACCGCACTGCCGGCTGCAGCCCGGCCACCTGGAAGTCCCACGTTGAGCCAACGATCTCCGACGACCCCGGGTTACGTCGACCGACCCGCTCCCCACCCACCGACCGACCCACACCCAGACAACGCCGAGACAACGCGATGACAACGCCCGGACAACGCTGAAACAACGCCGAAAGAACGCGACGGCAACGGCGTGAGCATGCGGGCCGGACTCCACTGGGCTCTGAGCACCGAAACAGTCGGAGGGGGTGACTCATGAACGAGAAGCTGTCGAAGGTAGAGCTCGACCTGGAAGAGGTCCAGGTTCTTCCCGAGCGGGAAGCGCTGGGTTCCTTCAACTGGGCGAACGTCTACGCGTCCAACACGGCGGTCGCGCTGAACGCGGCGTCGTACTGGTCCGTGGCCAAGGCCGCGGCCGTCCAGACGATCGTGGTCAAGCAGCACTAGCGATCGGATCCGGGGGGTGGGCGGTCGTGTACGGGCACGACCGCCCACGACCGACACAGAGGAGGGGTCTCGATGACGAGTCCTGGCACGATCTCCACGTCGGAGGTCGCCGGCCAGTCCGTCGAGTTGCTGCCCACACGGGAGGCGCTCGCGCTGGTGAACATCGCCAACATCACCGCCGTCAATCTCGCCATCGCGGTGAACGCCGGAACGATCGGCTCGACCGCGGCCGCGGCGGCTCTGCAGCATGTGGCTGGCTTCCAGCACTAGCGGCGGCCGCCCACCGCACGTGCGGGGGGCGCGTGCTGCCTCCCGCACCGGTCGGCCGGATTGTGCCCACGGCCCCGGTCGGGAGGTACGTGCTCCGCGCACCAACCGGGAGGTATCTGCTCCGCGCACCATTCGGGAACCGGCTCGATGACGACCGACGAGTGGGTCGAGCGCAGTACCCGGGGACCGCAGACCGGCGGTCCTCGGCCGAGTCGTGCGCCCGGGGTGAGGCTGCTCGGCCGGTACGAGGGATCCGGGTTCCGGGACGAACGCTTCCTGGTCGAGCGGGCGGACCGGCAGATGGTGCTGCTCACCAAGCTGCTCTACCTGATCGTCGAACACGCCGACGGCCACGCCTCGACCGACCTGCTCGCCGACCGGGTGAGCCGGGCGTACGGGCAGCGGCTGGTTCCCGACGACCTGGTCCGCCTCATCCACGACAAGCTCGGGCCGTCCGGCCTGGTCGCGTTGTGGAACGGCGCTCCCGTCGGTCAGCGTCGAGCGGATCCCCTGCTGGCGTTGAGTGTTCGCGGCGTCCTGCTGCCGACGACCGCGGTCCGCCTGATCGGCCGGTTGCTCGCTCCGCTGTTCCACCGGCCGGTGATCCTCGCGATCGTCGCTGCCGTCATCGCGTTCGACGTGTGGGTGGTGACCACGCTCGCGCCGGCCGACGTGTTCGCCGCGCTCATCGACCCGACCGGAGTCATCGCGGTCCTGCTTCTGCTGCTGGCGGCGACGCTGTTCCACGAGTTCGGTCACGCGGCCGGGTGTAGCTACGGGGGTGCGCGGCCAGGGCAGATCGGGGTCGGCATCTATCTGTGGATCCCCGCCTTCTACACCAACGTCACCAACGCGTACCGGCTCGACCGGGCGGGCCGGCTGCGTACCGATCTGGGTGGTGTCTATTTCAACGCGGTCTTCATCGTGGTTGCCGCCGCGGCGTACCTGTGGAGTGGTTGGGCACCACTGCTCGCGGTCATCGCCCTGTCCCACCTGGAGATCGTCCAGCAGTTGCTGCCGGTCGTCCGCTTCGACGGGTACTACATCCTCGGCGACCTGGCCGGTGTACCGAACCTGTTCGGCCACGTTCGCCCGATCATGCGGAGCCTGCTTCCCGGCCCGGCCAAGGATCCCCGCGTCGCCCAGTTCCGGCTACGACCCCGGGTGATCGTGACGGCGTGGGTGCTGGTCACCGTGCCCGCGTTGGTGATCGGGCTGGGCGTGTTGATGTGGAACGCCCCCAAGTACCTGGCCGGCTTCTGGGATCGCGCGGATGCGTTGCTGGCCAGTACGCGAGCACTCGCCTCGGCCGGAGAGATGGGCGCGGCGATCCTCTCGGTCCTGTCCCTGCTGGCGATCACGCTCCCCGTCGTCGGCCTGAGTCTCGTCCTGGGGCGAGCGGTGCTCCAGGTACTCCGCGCAGTACGCGCCAGGCGTAACACCGTGACCGCAACTCCACCGGCCGGGGAGGAACCGATGAGCACCGCGTACAACCCGAAGCGGATCAACGGCATCGAGTCCGGGATGACCGCGACCGCACCGCCCCCGGCCACCTCCGTCGAGGAACCAGGTGCGGCCGCGTTCACCGAGGAGCGGATGCTCCGCCGCCGGACGACGGCGCCCCGGCAGGGATGGCGGCATGGCCTGTACGTCGCGACGAGCGGACGCGTCAACGTCGGACCGAGCGCGGCCGAACGCCGTGAACAGGAACGGATCGAGCGAGTCCGGACGCCGTTGCAAGGCCCTCGCCGGGTGGTCACCCTGAGCCGCAAGGGCGGCGCCGGTAAGACCACCACCACGTTGATGCTCGGCCACACGCTGGCCGTCCACCGAGGGGACCGGGTGGTCGCCCTGGACGCGAATCCGGACGCGGGGTCCCTCGTCTACCGTGTCCGCAGACAGACGCCGGCCACGGTGACCACCCTCCTCGGGGAACGCGAACTGATCACCAAGTACGCCGACCTGCGCGCGTACACCTCGCAGGCTCCGACCCGGCTCGAGGTGATCGCGTCGGACGACGATCCCTCCATCAGCCAGGCCCTCGGCGACCGGGACTACCGGGCCGCGATCGACCTGCTCACCCAGCACTACAACCTGATCCTGATCGACACCGGCACCGGGATCCTCGACAGCGCGGTCCAGGGCATCCTGCGTGAGGCGGACCAGATCGTCGTGGTGATGCCGCCCGCGCTCGACGGCGCCCGGGTCGCCGCCGGGACGCTGGACTGGCTGGACCAGCACGGCCACGCCGACCTGGTCGCGTCCGCGGTCGCGGTGATCAACACGACCCGGGGCCGGCAGCGCTGGCTCCAGCTGGACGAGATCGAGAAGCACTTCGCCTCGCGTTGCGCCGGGACCGTCCGCATCCCGTGGGACCCGGCGTTGGAGAGCGGCGCGGCGACCGACCTCGCCGACCTGCGTCCCGCCACCCGGGACGCGTACCTCGAACTGGCCGAGACGGTGGCCGGCGGATTCGCCGCCGAACGCTGGCCCGGCCGCTGACCTGTCCGTCCCGAAGCTCGTACCCACGGATCCCTGGAAGAGGAGCACATGACCATCCACCGGCGACTCGAAGCGACCCTGCTGATCGCATCCCTGCTCGCGAGTGCGGCCGGAGGCGGCCTGCTCACCTCCCGGAAAGGACAGGACTTCGACCTGGTCGCGTCCGCCAACCCGACCGCGGCGGGCAGTTCGGACACCGACCGGACGGCCTCGTTCGACCGAGCGCGCGGCAAACGTGTCCAGGCGGACGCGGTCGCCACGGCCTCGGCCACCTGCGACGGCTGCAAGGGAAAGGCGACCGCGGTCCAGGTGATCTACGTCAACAAGGCGCGCAAGGGTACGGCCGACAACACCGCGAACGCGTGGTCGAGTTGCAGTGGTTGCGGTGCGACCAGCGTGTCCATCCAGGTCATCGTGACGCGGCCAGGGGTGAAGCTGAGCGCGCAGAACCGAGCGCTGGCCGTCAACGCCGGGTGCCAGGGGTGTTCCAGTGCGGCGGTGGCCGTCCAGCTGGTCGTGGTCACGTCCAAGCACCGCGCGTTCTCCCGTCACGCGCGCGACGAGCTGGCAGCGCTGGCCAAACAGCTCGAAGCCCAGCTGGGAGCGACGCGAACCAAGGCCGCCCGGACCGCCGCGGCCCGGGACAAGATCGGGCTCGCCGGGATCGAGGCCGTGGTCCGCGACGACCTCAAGCCGACCAGCGTGCAGCCCCGCTTCGCCCTGAAGACCGGCTGACCAGGACCCCGATCGACCGGACAGCCCCCATGAGCATCCGCCGCCTGACCCTCGCCGGAGCCGCTGCCCTGCTCGCCCTCCTGCTCCTCGGCTGCGAACCCACGACCTCGACCGGCGGCCGCCCGAGCACCAAGCCGACCACTGGAAAGGCGAATGGCAAGGCGAATGGCAAGGCGACCGCAAAGACGACGACGGCACAGTCGCAGGCGACCGTCCGGATCACCGCCTCGGACGGCGTCTGCTGGAAGGCGAAGGTCGGGCGGGAGAGCAGAGCGGGCTGCGGCTCGTCGACCCTGCAGGCCAAGGACTCGCGCGGCATCTACCGGATCACGCTGAACAAGACCAAGGGCGCCGGCGAGCTCTCCGTCGTCCTGGTGGTGAGCGGCCGAAGCGTCGACCGCGGATCGGTCACCTCCGACGCGGGGCTGGTCTCGATGACCTACACGAACCAGTCCTCGCGCTGAACGCACCGCGGCCCCCGGGTGAGCTCACCGAGGGCCGCAGTACTTTCAGTGGATCGGATCCCCAGCATCCGGTCTGGTCGGGGAAGTCGTGGCCGGTGAGGCCCGCCGAAGGCGAGCCTCACCGGGTGGATCAGCTGCAGCCGGAGGTGCTGCCGCAGCCTTCGCAGACGTAGCAGGAACCGCTCGGGCGCATCTTCGTGCCGCAGGTGAAGCAGAGCGGCGCGTCCACCGAGGTACCGGTGATCAGCTCGAACATCTCGGCCGTGGTCCGGACCTCGGAGGTGTCGACCGGCTTGGCGGTCGCGGCATCCACCGACGGGTCGTTCTCGGCGGCCTTGTCCGCGGCCGGCTCGACCGACTTCAGCGACTCGGCCTCGGAGATCTCCGCCGGCGCCTCGTACGACCCGGTGTCGAGCTGCCGGGACCGCTCCTCGGCGGAGTAGATGCCCAGCGCCGCGCGCTCGTCGAACGGCAGGTAGTCCAGCGCGAGCCGGCGGAAGATGTAGTCCATGATCGACTGCGCCATCCGGACGTCCGGGTCGTCGGTCAGACCGGCCGGCTCGAACTTCAGGTTGGTGAACTTCTGCACGTAGGTCTCCAGCGGCACGCCGTGCTGGAGGGCGATCGAGATCGCGATCGAGAACGCGTCCATCACGCCGGCCAGGGTCGAGCCCTGCTTGCCCATCTTCAGGAAGACCTCGCCGAGACCGTCGTCCGGGTAGGACCCGGCGGTCATGTACCCCTCGGCGCCACCGACGCTGAACGACGTGGTCCGCGACGGCCGCGACTTCGGCAGGCGCTTGCGGGTCGGCCGGTACTCGATCACCTTCTCGACGATCTTCTCGGCGACCTCGGCCTCGGCGGCGACGGCCGCCTTCTTCGCCTTCGCGTCGGCCAGCGGCTGGCCCACCTTGCAGTTGTCGCGGTAGACGGCCAGCGCCTTCAGGCCGAGCTTCCAGCCCTGGAAGTAGACGTCGGCGATCTCCTCGACCGTCGCGCTCTCCGGCAGGTTGACCGTCTTGGAGATGGCACCGGACAGGAACGGCTGCGCGGCCGCCATCATCCGGACGTGGCCCATCGGCTTGATCGCCCGCTCGCCCATCGCGGTGTCGAAGATCTCGTAGTGCTCCGGCTTGAGGCCCGGGGCGTCGACCACGTGGCCGTGCTCGGAGATGTACTCGACGATCGCCTCGATCGTCTCCTCGGTGTAGTTGTACTGCCGCAGCGCCCGCGGGACCGTCTGGTTGACGATCTGCATCGAGCCGCCGCCGACCAGCTTCTTGAACTTGACCAGCGAGAAGTCCGGCTCGATCCCGGTGGTGTCGCAGTCCATCATGAAGCCGATCGTGCCGGTCGGCGCGAGCACCGAGGCCTGCGCGTTGCGCCAGCCGTTCTTGGCGCCGATCTTCAGGACGCCCTCCCACGCCGCGGTGGCGTGCTTCTGGACGTCCTTGTCGATCGCGTGCATCGTGCGGATCGCGTCGTTGGCCGCGGCGTGCTTGCGCATCACCCGGGTGTGCGCGTCCTTGTTCCGCTCGAAGCCGTCGTACGCGCCGACGACGCCGGCCAGCTCGGCGGAGCGCTTGTACGACGTCCCCGTCATCAGCGAGGTGATAGCGCCCGCCAGTGCGCGACCACCGTCGGAGTCGTACGCGTGCCCGGTCGCCATCAGCAGGGCGCCGAGGTTGGCGTACCCGATGCCGAGCTGCCGGTACGCGCGGGTGGTGTCGCCGATCGCCTCGGTCGGGAAGTCGGCGAAGCAGATCGAGATGTCCATCGCGGTGATGATCAGCTCGACGGCCTTGACGAAGTTCGCCGAGTCGAAGCTGTCGTCGTCCGTCAGGAACTTCAGCAGGTTCAGCGAGGCCAGGTTGCAGGACGAGTTGTCCAGGTGCATGTACTCCGAGCACGGGTTGGACGCGGTGATCCGGCCCGTCTCCGGGGTGGTGTGCCAGTCGTTGATGGTGTCGTCGTACTGGATCCCCGGGTCGGCGCAGGCCCAGGCAGCGTGGCTGATCTTGTCGAACAGCTCGCGGGCGTCGACGGTCTCGATGATCGAGTTGTCGATCCGGGCCCGCAGGCCGAACTCGCCCTTCTCCTCGACCGCGCGCATGAACTCGTCGGTGACCCGGACCGAGTTGTTGGCGTTCTGGTACTGCACCGAGGTGATGTCGCGGCCGCCGAGGTCCATGTCGTACCCGGCGTCGCGGAGGACGCGGATCTTGTCCTCCTCGCGCATCTTGGTCTCGACGAACTCCTCGATGTCGGGGTGGTCCACGTCCAGCACGACCATCTTGGCCGCCCGCCGGGTGGCGCCGCCGGACTTGATCGTGCCGGCCGAGGCGTCCGCACCGCGCATGAAACTGACCGGGCCGGAGGCGGTGCCGCCGGAGGACTGCAGCAGCTCCTTGGACGACCGGATCCGGGACAGGTTCAGACCGGCACCGGAGCCGCCCTTGAAGATCAGGCCCTCCTCCTTGTACCAGTTCAGGATCGAGTCCATCGAGTCGTCGACGGCGAGGATGAAGCAGGCCGACACCTGCTGCGGCGAGGACGTCCCGACGTTGAACCAGACCGGCGAGTTGAAGCTGAAGTACTGGTGCAGCAGCATCCAGGTGAGCTCGTGCTCGAACACCTCGGCGTCGGCCGGGGAGGCGAAGTACCCGTGCTCCTCGCCGGCCTTGCGGTAGGTCTTCACGACCCGGTCGAGCAGCTGCTTGAGGCTCCACTCCCGGTTGTCGTGACCGACGGCACCGCGGAAGTACTTGGTGGTGACGATGGTGGAGGCGTTCACACTCCAGTAGTCGGGGAACTCCACCCCGCGCTGCTCGAAGACCGTCTCACCGGTCTTCCAGTTCTGCTGCACGACGTCACGACGCTCCCAGGTCACCTCGTCGTAGGGGTGCATGCCGTCGGTCGTGAAGATGCGCTCGATGGTGAGTCCCGTGGGCGCGCTGTTCTTCCGCCCGCGGAACCCGGCCGCCGACCTCTTGGTCGACCCCGAGTGGCCGGTCACCGTCTCTGTCATGGTTGCTCCTCGCCCTGTCTGTCTGTCCTGCCGCGGTCTGTCGGGACCGCCCCGTTGGTGTCGCAGGTGATGCGGTGGAACTACTTCCCCGTTGATGTCTGGATCGAGGCGGCGGGCTCGGTCCCCTCGGGCTCCTTCTCGGCCCGGAGCAACGCGATCTCCGTCTCGAAGTCGTCGGCGGACTCGAACTGCCGGTACACGCTGGCGAAGCGCAGGTACGCGACCTCGTCCAGCTCCCGCAGCGGACCGAGGATGGCCAGGCCGACCTCGTGCGCGGGGACCTCCGGCGAACCGCTCGCCTTCAGCGCGTCCTCCACCTTCTGGCCCAGCCGGGCCAGCGCGTCCACGTCCACCGGCCGGCCCTTGCAGGCCTTGCCGACGCCGTTGACGACCTTCTCCCGGCTGAACGGCTCGGTCGCTCCGGACCGCTTCACGACCGTCAGCTGCATCTGCTCGACGGTGGTGAAGCGCTTCTCGCAGACCGGGCACTGGCGACGGCGGCGGATCGCTCCGCCGTCCTCGGCGACCCGGCTGTCGACGACGCGGGAGTCACTGTGCCGGCAGTACGGACAGTGCACGAAGAATCACTCCTCCCGAGGGTCGCCGCGGGGCAACCTGTGGATCAGCCTGGGGACAACTTGTGTATGACTTGTGAGTAACTGACCACTACCTGTGGAAAATTACACCCGTGTAACCACTACATCTAGGGATGCTACGTCGCTGCTCCGACAGTTTGCAAGAACGCCCGGATCCCGCGCGCGTCTCCTTGTTCCAACACTCGCGCAGCCTCGTGTAGTCCCGCGTGGCGCCGCCGGGACGACCCTTTCGAGGCGCAAACTACGGCCCCCGCGAACGCCGTTCCGAGCCGCTGCGCGGACACCCTGGGCAGGGCTTCGCGGTGGGCAGGCTGGAGGTGGGTTCGGCCGATCGGCGCGTCGTTCCGCATCGTGCCATGCAACGACGAGGCCGGGCCCCCTGGGGGACCCGGCCTGGTCGGAACGGCGGTGTGTTACTGGGTGGCGAGAGCACGCGCCTCGGCGACGATCCGGTCCCGGCGCTCCGCGGTCAGCCCCTTCGCTCCCGGCGTGTTCGCGTACGTCGCGAGGACGGCGTACTGCCGCTGGCCGAGCAGCGTGGTCAGGGTCGAGACGGTCGACGCGGACGCGCCGGAGGTGAGGACCAGGTCGGCCAGGCCGGTCGGCGTGGCGACGATCCGGAATCGGGACTCGGTGGTCGCGCCGGCCACCTCGGCCCGGATCACGTGCTCACCGGCGGCGAGGGCTGCCGTGTCCAGGGTCGTGCCGTTGGCGATCGGCGCGCCGTCCAGGGTGACGGTCAACGGCTCGGCCGAGTTGTTGCTGACGGCGACCTTGGTCTGCTGGGCCCGGTCGATCCGCTGGTCCGCGGCCGGGCTGAGCACGGTGGCCCGCGGCTTGGTGCGCTGCAGGAACGCGGTGTTCCAGCCGTACAGCTCGGCCGGCCGGTTGGTGATGACGCCGTCCACGCCGGCCTTCTCCAGCCCGTTCCAGCGGCCCGCGTCGTCGACGGTCCACACGTTCACCGCGACGCCGGCCGCGTGCAGGTCGGCGACGATGCCCGGCCGGGTCTGGAACGCGCCGTCCGACGGGTTGTACGCGGACAGGCCGAGGTCCTTGGCGATCGCGACCGGGTCCGCGTCGAGCGTGCTGCGGAGCAGGCCGAGCGGGAGTTCCGGGGCCAGCTCGCGCATCCAGCGCAGGTGCTGCGGCTCGAAGCTCTGGACGAAGACGCGGCTGGCCATACCGCGGTCCCGGATCTCCTGGACGATCCGGGCGACCGAGTCCTGCGTGTGCGCGCCCTTCACCTCGAGCAGCAGGTTGCCGCCGCGCGTCCTCAGGCCGTCGAGCTGCTGCGCGAGCGTCGGGACCCGCTGGCCGGTGTACGCCGGGGCGAACCACGATCCCGCGTCGAGCGTGGCGACCTGGGCGAGGGTGAGATTGCGGACCGCGCCGGTACCGTCGGTGGTCCGGTCCACGGTGGTGTCGTGCAGGATCACCGGGACGCCGTCCTTGGTCGGCTGGACGTCGTTCTCGATCCACTCCGCCCGGGCCCGGCGAGCCACCTCGTCGGAGGCCGCCGTGTTCTCCGGCGCGGCGCTGGAGCCACCCCGGTGCGCCCAGACCCGCAACGGCTCACCGGCCTTGCGGATGAACGATTCCTTGGCCAGCGGCGTCACCCTGAGGTCGTCGAACGACACGGTCGCGCCGTTGACGATCAACGCCTGCCCGCCCGTCGTACTGCGCTCGACCATCGTGGTCCGAAGCGCCTCGCGGCCCTCGACGTACCAGGTGGCGCGGGTACCGCGGACCTCGACGGCGAGCTCGACCTGCTTGCCGACACCTACCTGGACGGGGGCGGCAGCGGTGTCGGTGACATTCCAGGTGTTCGCCGCGGTGCGCTGGGCGAACTCGAGCCCGTTGGCCGCGGTCGAGCCGTTCCGCAGCGTCGCGATGGACCACGGGACCGCGCCGCTCGGGGCCAGGTCGAGGCCGAACGCGACCCAGCGGGCGGCGTCGACGGCGGAGTCGAAGCGCAGCTTGCTCTCGATCCGGAAGTCGGTCAGGTGCGAGCCGAAGGTGATCCGGCTCTGCTGGCTCGCCGAGGACGAGGTCCCGACCAGGCGGCCGTTCTGCACCTTCCAGGTCCCCTCGACCGGGGTCCAGCCGGCCGGCAGCGCCGTACCGTCGAACTTCTCGTCGACCGTCGGCGCCGGGTCGGCGGCCTGCGTCGCGACCTGGTCAGCGGCTCGGTTCGAGAGCTGGTTCGAGAGCTGGTTCGAGAGCTGGTTCGAGGTTCGGGAGGTGGCCTGGCCGGTCGCTCGGGCGTCGGCGGCTTCGGCGATGGTCGGGGTGATCAGGGCGGTCACGGTGGCACCGGTCGCGAGGGCGGCGAGGACGGCCCGAGGGCGGCGGGGAGTCGGCTTCATGGGCACCGACCGTAGGAAACTGACGCGAACGGCACCAGATCGAGTGATGAACTGACCGCCAACGGCCGATGGATCCGCCGATGGGACAGGATGACGCCATGAAGCCGGTCATCCTCGACGTCGACACCGGGCTCGACGACGCCTGCGCCCTGCTGCTCGCCGCCCGCCATCCCGCGCTCGACCTCAGGGCGGTGACGTGCGTCGGCGGCAACGTCGGCCTGGACGAGGTGGTCGTCAACACCGTCACCGTGCTGGACGCGGCCGGCCGAGCGGACGTACCGGTCGCCCGGGGCGCCGCACTCCCCCTGCTCCAGCCGGTACGCCCTGCACCGCACGTCCACGGGGTCGACGGACTCGGCGACCTCGACTGGCCCAAGTCGGCCCGCCGTCCGGACGAGCGGCACGCGGTCGAGCTGCTCCGCGACACGTTGACCACCGCGGCCCGGACCGGCGAGAAGGTCGCGCTGATCCCGCTGGCGCCGATGACGAACATCGCGCTGCTGCTGCGGACGTACCCCGAGGCCGCTGCCGGGATCAGCGAGATCGTCTTCATGGGCGGCGCGGCCGGGATCGGCAACGCGACCGCGTCGGCAGAGTTCAACATCTGGACCGACCCGGAGGCGGCCGCGATCGTGCTCGCCGCGGCCGGCGACCTCGGCATCGGCATGACGATGTACGGCCTGGACGTGTTCTACGACGTCGTGGTGACGCTGGATGAGGTCCGCGAGCTGGCCGGGTCGCCGTCGGCGGAGCTCGCCCGGCGCCTGATCGAACGACGCAGCGAGCTGTACCGGCGGGACGGCGCCACGATCGGCGACGGCGGGGCCGTGTGCGCGGTGATCGATCCGGCCGGGCTCACCACCAAGCGGTACCCGCTGCGGGTCGAGCTGGCCGGCTCGTGGTCGCGCGGCCGCACGATCGTCGACACCCGCGACTGGTCCGCGGACCTGTCCAGTGACCCGTACGGCGCGGCCCCGACCGTCGTCGACGTGGCCACGGCGGTCGACGGCAGGAAGTACGCGGATCTCTGGCTCGAGACGGTCAGGTAGCCCTCGGCCCGACCGGCGGTGAACCGAACGGTCCCTACACTGAGGCGCAACGACAACCGATCTCGCTCCGGGGGGTGCGATGGCCGGTCCGGAGATCCGTATGCTCGGGCCTTTCGAAGTCACGCTGGACGGGCGACCTGTCGCTCTTCCCGGCCGGAAGGTCAGGACCCTGTTGGCCCTGCTGGCGTTGTCCGCGGGCCGCACCGTCACCTTCGACTCGCTGGCCCGAGGCCTGTGGGGCGACGATCCGCCGTACCGGATCCGCGGCACCCTGCAGACGTACGTCGGCCGCCTGCGCCGGGCTCTGGGCAATGATCTGATCCAGACCGACGTGAACGGCTACCGTCTCGGTGGCCCGGCCTGGGTGGACGCGCTCGACTTCCTCGCCCACCTCGATCGGGCCGCTCAGGCAGAGGGCCGGGTCCGTCGCGACCTGCTCGACTCGGCGCTGCTGCTGTGGCGGGGCGAGCCGCTGGGGGACGCGGTGGCCGAGCGGCTCGACGAGCGGATCCGGCCCGATCTGGTCGAGCGGTACCTCACCGCCTACGAACAGCGCGCCGATCTCGACGTGGAAGATCCGGCCGCCCGAGTCAGCGAGCTCCAGGCTCTCGTCGAGCTTTATCCGCTCCGCGAGACCCTCTGGCTCCGCCTGCTGACCGCGTTGAAGCGCCTCGGCCGCCCGGCCGAGGCGCTGAACCACTACGAGGTACTGCGCAACCAACTCAGCGAAACCCTCGGCGCCAGCCCTTCCGCCGAGCTCCAGGACCTCCAGCGGGAGCTCCTGGTGGCCACCCGCGAACCGCCCCCAGGGCCGACGCTCCACTGGACTTCCCCACCGCCTCACGCCGCGGCTTCCAGTCCGTTGCCGTTGGCATCTACTGCGGCCGAGCCCGAGATCCTGACCGCACCGGGAGTACGCCCGGGGGTGCTGGGCCTGACCCGGTTCTACGGACGCGAGGGCGAACTCTCCGAGGTCGAGGGACTGCTCCAGGACAACCGGCTCGTCACCATCACCGGTCCCCCGGGCGCCGGCAAGACCCGGCTCGCGCTCGAACTGGCCGACCACCCGGACCCTGGTGAGGCTCGGACCGCGTTGCTGGGCGAGGTTTCCGAGGGACGCGGCGTCGTCGGTGCTGTCGCCGCGGCCCTGGGAGACGCGGATGCTTTGGAGGACACCTTCGTCAGTACCTTGGGCAACCAGGAGCTCCTGCTCGTACTGGACAACTGCGAGCACGTTCTCGGCGCGGTCTCCGAGTTGGCGGCGCGGATCCTGTCCGAGTGCCCCGGGGTCCGGATCCTCGCGACCAGCCGGGCCCCGCTCGGCGTCCCCGGTGAACAGCTCTTCCGGCTGCCGTCGTTGGCGATCGAGTCGGCGTCACAGTTGTTCGTGGACCGGGCCGGCCTGATCGGTGCGGGTGCCGGGCTCGCCGAGGACGACGTCCGGTTGATCTGCCGCCGGCTGGACGGGCTGCCGCTTGCGATCGAGCTGATCGCGACCTGGAGCGGGGTGCTGTCGCTCACCGAGATCCTGCGCCGACTCGACGATCTGCTGACCGCGGCCGGGCCGTCGAACGATCCGGCCGCGATGACGTCCGCGCTGGACTGGAGTTTCCGGATGCTGCCGCCGGTGGCACAGCAGTTGTACGGGCGGCTGTCCGTGTTCGCCGGCGGGTTCGACCTCGCCGCGGCCGAGGCGGTCACACAACTCGGTGACGACCTGTTGCCGGCGCTGAGTACGTTGATCGACCACTCTCTCGTCGTGGCCGACCGCGAACCGTGCGGCGGGATGCGGTACCGCCTGCTCCAGCCGGTACGCCAGTACGGCGAATCGGTGCTCGCCGCCGACGAGATCACGGAGACGGCGACCCGGGACCAGCACGTCGCGCACTTCCTGGACGTCGCGCGGACCCGCAGTGCCGGGCTCCGCGGTCCGGATCGGTCCGGCCACCTGATCCGGCTGGAGCGCGAGTCCGCCAACCTGCTGGCCGCCGCGAACTGGGCGCGGACCCGGCCGAACGACCTCGACCTGCGGCTGTGTACGGCCCTCGCCTACTTCTGGGAACAGCGCGGCCGGATCAACGGTGCGCGGGCCCGGCTGGAGGAATGCCTGGGCCGTGGGACCGACGACCAGCGCCTCCGGGCCGTCGCGCTCGCCTGTCTCGGCCGCTTGGCCTGGCGGCAGCGCGACTACGGCGCGGCGCGGGACGCGTACGAGCGGAGCCTGGCGTTGTTCGAGGAGTTCGGGGACGACCTCGAACGGGCCCGCGGGCTGCGCAATCTCGCGTTGGTGGAGAGCACGACCGGAGACACCACGAAGGCGGTCGCCCGCTGCCGTGAGGGACTCGCTCTCTTCCGTCGGCACGACGATCACCGTGGCCGTGGTTCCACGCTCACGGTGCTGGGCTTGGCCAAGTACGAGGACGGTGACTTCGACGGCGGCAAGGAGTACTACGCGGAGGCGCTGCGGGCGAGTCGGTCGTGCCGAAGTGTGGCGCTCGGGGTGACCGCGCGGCTGGGACTCGCTTTCGCCGCGGCCGTAACCGGCGACATCGGACTGCACCGGGCCCAGCTGGAAGTGGTGGTCGAGGACCTCCGTACCTCCGACGGACTGGTCGAGGATCCCGAGTGGCTCTGGGCGGGCGCGAGCCTCGCCTCGGCCGAGGAGCGGATCCCCGCAACGCTTCGGCTGGCCGGTGCCGCCGAGGCGATGAGCCGGCGTGGTGGGCGCATGCCGGGTGTGGTGACGACGTTCTGCGAGACGTTGGTGGAGAAGGCGCGAGCGTCGGTCGGTGAGCGGGCCGCGGATCGGCTGATGCGCGACGGGGCGACGTCGGCCGCCGACGACCTGATGGCCGACGCGCTGGCCCGGCCGACCCCGGCCGACCGCCCGCTGACACGCCGGGAACGTGAGGTCGCCGACCTGACCGCGCAGGGGCAGAGCAACGAGCAGATCGCGCAGGCGCTGAGCATCTCCCGGCGAACCGTCGAGTCCCACCTCGAACACATCCGCCGCAAACTCGACCTCACCACCCGGTACGAGCTGATCGCCTGGGCGAACGGAAGCACCTGAGTCCGGGCGAACTGGAAAGCGCGTGGGGTCGGGGCGCCTGGCTCGGGGCCGCCTGCCGGGCGGCGTTATCCGGGTGATGACCGAACCTGGGCCCGAACCGTCCCCACGCGGATGGAGGACGCCGGCGAACTCCTGCTGGACCCGCGCTTCCGAGCCTGGTTCTACCAGTACCTCTGCACCGCAGGCCGCCGTCCTCTCGGCTGATCCCACGCCTGCCGAACGCCGCGCTCTCGGCTGTCTCTGCGCCGCCGATCACTGAGCGGCCTGTGGACCGCCGGGAGTCGCCGCACGGCTGAGCAGACTCAGCGGACCGGGATCTCGAGGGTCTGGCCCGGGGTGAGATCGGACGGGGTGGAGAGGTTGTTCAGGGTCGCGATCTGCTCGACGACGGTGGCGGGGTTGTCGGTCGGATTGGTCTCCTGGGCGATCTGCCACAGCGTCTGGCCGGCGCCGACCTCGACCTGCACCGTCCGGGTGAACTGCGGCTCGGGCTCGAGCACCCCGGCGACCCGCAGCCCCAGGACTGCGACGGCCGACCCGAAGATCAGCACCGACAGCACGGTCAGCACCGCGCGTCCCCGGCGGGTCAGCCGCAACGCCGGCGGCTCGACCTCGGCCTCGGGCCGGACCGCGGGACGGTGCCGGTCGGCCGCGGACCTCGCTTGGACGTGCCGGCCGAGCTCGTCGCCGGAGCAGGCGCGCACCGGCATCCGCTCGGTGGTGGTGCCCTCGATGCGCCGGCGGCGACGCGGCACGACCTGAGGCGGCGGCGCCACCTGGATCGTCGCCGGTGTTTCTGTTGCCAGAGCCGCTGTGCTCATCGGTTCCTCCAGACCCTCGTCCAGACCTCTTGCTGCGGTGTCGGTTCCTGTCTACCGGTGGCCTCCGACAGTTTCCGGCGAGTGGTCCTCGCGGACCCGCTCGGCCGGGCTGTCCGGCCACCGAGCGACCGACCCGAACACCTGTTCGATCGAACGCCTGTACGAATGATGACCGAACCGGCGACACGAACGCAACCGTTCCAACCACGACACGCCAGGGAAATTCCCGTCCTCGCGAACGGCTTATAACCCGACACACGAACAAACGTGCGAACCGACACGCCTTCGAACAGATGTTTGAAGAATCTCAGAATTCGGTCTACGGTCATGTCAGTCGAGAAAGCAGGCCGGGAGGATCGCCGGCCCGACCGGAGGAGTTGCCACCGATGGCCAGGACGCCGAGCGGTTCCAGCAAGGACGAGCGCAGCACTGCGGGGCGGCGCGACCAGACCTCGGCCGACCAGACCGTGTCCGAGCTGCCGGACGGCCCGGCCGACGCGACCGGCCTGACGCCGCGCCAGCGCCGCGTCCTGGACGTCATCCGCGACTCGGTCGACAGCCGTGGTTACCCGCCCTCGATGCGTGAGATCGGCGAGCGGGTCGGTCTGACCAGCTCGTCCTCGGTGTCGCACCAGCTCCGCGTGCTCGAGCAGAAGGGCCTGCTCCGCCGCGACCCGAATCGCCCCCGGGCCATCGAGGTCCGCTACCCCGGCGAGGTCGCCGAGTCCGCGCGCCGTGGCTCGGTCGGCTCGGTCCGGCAGCTGTCCTACGACGAGACCGACGCCGGCGACGCGCACCCGGCCGCGGCGTACGTGCCGGTGGTCGGCCGGATCGCCGCCGGTGGCCCGATCCTCGCCGAGCAGGAGGTCGAGGAGATCTTCCCGTTGCCGAAGGCAATGGTCGGCGAGGGCACGCTGTTCATGCTCCGGGTCAAGGGTGAGTCGATGATCGACGCCGCGATCTGCGACGGCGACTGGGTCGTGGTCCGCCAGCAGCAGACCGCGGAGAACGGTGACATCGTCGCTGCCATGATCGACGGCGAGGCGACCGTGAAGACGTTCAAGAAGACCAAGAACGAGATCTGGCTACTGCCGCACAACGACGCGTTCGAGCCGATCGACGGCAAGGACGCGACCATCCTCGGAAAGGTCGTAACAGTTCTGCGGCGTGTCTGACATGGCAGACGGCGCGCGAAGTCGGGCGTGTCATGTCAGCATTGAGGTATGACGACTGTCTATGACTTCAGCGCCCGGCGGATCGAAGGCAATGAACAGTCTCTTGCCGATTTCCGCGACCAGGTCCTCCTGGTGGTGAACACGGCCTCGCAGTGCAGCCAGACACCGCAGTACACCGGCCTGCAGAAGCTCTACAAGAAGTACCGCAGGCAGGGTTTTTCGGTGCTCGGTTTTCCCTGTGACCAGTTCGGCCACCAGGAGCCCGGTGACGAGAATGAGATCGCGAACTTCTGTTCGACGATCTACCACGTCACGTTCCCGATGTTCGCCAAGATCGATGTGAACGGGTCGAAGACGATCCCGCTCTACAACTGGCTCAAGCGCGAGGCCGGCGGCCTGCTCGGCGGCCGGGTCAAGTGGAACTTCACCAAGTTCCTGCTTGCTCGCGACGGCAGCGTGATCGCGCGGTACGCGCCCACGCACACGCCGGAGAAGCTGGCGGACAAGATCGAGGCGGCACTGGCGGTCCCCGCGCCGTCCCGGGAAGCGAACGACTGACCGAGTTCCGCAGGGATCGGTGGAATCGATTCCTGATCAGTCAGGGTTCTGTGACATGAGCACCATGGGTCGATCGGGTAATGCCTGAAATCCCAAGCCTGTCAGCGACATCTGGACACCGAGCGTCTCAGCGAAGCACCATTTCGGGGTCGATGTCCAGCCGCAGCCCCCGCCACACCGGATGCCGGAGCCGCCCGTCCGCGGCCCAGCCCGAGTAGGTCACCTCCGCCACCAGCAACGGATCCAGCCAGTGCGCGGCGCGCCGGTCCGAGGTCGGGATGGTCGAGGTGTCGAAGGGCGGCCGGTCCACCTCCAACGCGGCCAGCTCGGCACCGAGGACGTCGAGGATGGCGAAGTCGAGGCCGGATCCGACCTTGCCGATCAGGACCAGTTCACCGCCGGGCTCGGAGTACGCGCCGCAGTAGAGCGAGCCGATCCGGCCCTCGCGGTTCCCCTCCCCCGGATGCCAGCCGCACAGGATCACGTCGCGGGTCTGGACAGGTTTCACCTTCACCCAGTCCGAGCTGCGCTTCCCCGCCAGGTACCGGGACTTGCGCCGCTTCGCGACCACGCCTTCGAGGCCTTGTGCGGCGGACAGGTCGAGCGCCTTCTCGCTGTCCGAGTACGCCGGCGGGACCTCCCAGAACGGGTCGCCGATGTCGAGCGAGTCGAGGAGCCCGCGCCGTTCGTCGTACGTTGCCTCCAGCAACCAGTTCCCGGCGTACCGGAGCACGTCGAAGACGCGGACCGAGACCGGTACCTCGGTGACGAGGCGGGTCAGGTGCCGTGGATCGCGCACGTGCATCCGCCGCTGCAACAGGCCGAACGAGGGGGCGCCGTTCTCGTCGAGGGTGACGATCTCCCCGTCCAGGACGGCCGGGAGCTCGAGACCGGGCGCCTCGGCCAGGCCGACCAGCTCGGGGTAGCCGCCGGAGACGTCGCGGCTGTTACGGGACCAGAGCCGGCAGACGCCGTCGTCCACCTCGGCGATGACGCGGATACCGTCCCACTTCATCTCGTACGACCAGCCCGGCCCGGTCGGCAGCTGGCCCGGCGCCGCCATCATCGGCAGCACCGGCGGGCTGGTCGCGGGGCTCATGACTCCTGCAACCGCTGCAGCGCGCCGAGCACCTTGGCCCGGTCCGCGGTCGGCCACATCGGCGGCAGCGAGGCGCGCAGGAAGCTGCCGTACCGAGCAGTCACGATCCGGGGATCGAGGATCGCCACCACTCCGCGATCGGACGTCCGCCGGATCAGCCGACCGGTCCCCTGCGCGAGCAGCAAGGCCGCGTGGGTCGCCGCGACCGACATGAACCCGTTGCCTCCGGCCTCATCCACGGCGCGCTGCCGGGCGGCCATCAACGGCTCGTCCGGCCGGGGGAACGGGATCCGGTCGATGATCACCAGGTTGCAGGTGGAGCCCGGAACGTCGAGTCCCTGCCACAGCGACAGCGTGCCGAACAGCGACGTCTCCGGATCCTCGACGAACTCGCGGGAGAGCTCGTTCAGGTGGGCGTCGCCCTGGCAGAGGATCTTCAGGTCGGTCGCTTCGCGGACCGCGGCCGTCGCCGCCTCGGCCGCCCGGCGGGACGAGAACAACCCGAGCGTCCGGCCGCCGGCGGCGGTGACCAGGTCGACGATCTCGTCGAACTGCTTCTGCCCCAGCCCGTCCCGATGCGGCGGCGGCAGGTGTTTGGCGACGTACAGGATCGCCTGCTTCTCGTACTCGAACGGGGAGCCGACGTCGAGACCACGCCACGGCAGCGGACCCGGGTCGGCGTCGGTCTCCTCCGGCATCTCCGCCTCGAGCTCGAGCCGGTCCGACGGCCGCAGCCCGACCTGGCGCGCGATCGCGTCGAACTCACCGCCGAGCGTCAACGTCGCCGAGGTGAGGACCGCGGTCCGGTCCTTCAGCATCAGCTCCCGCAGCAACCCGGCCACGGTCAACGGCGCGATCCGCAGCTCCCGGCCGAACCGGTCCCGATCGACCAGCCAGACCACGTCCGCGTCGCTCAGCGCCGCGACCCGCTCGGCGACGTCGAAGACCTCCTTGACGGCCCCTTTCGACTGCCGCTTGGCGCCGTCGGGATCGTCGTCCTTGTCGTCGGACTTCTTGCCGAGGTCCGAGTACACCGCGCGGGCGGCGTCGCGGATCAGGCCGGCCGCCTCCAGGACGACGGTGTTCGTCCCCTCGATCCGGCCCTCGCGGGACTGGTCGAGCGCGGACCGCAGCGCGTCCGAGGCGTCGATCAGGTCGTCCGCGTGGTCGTCGTCGACGAACCGCCGCGCCCGCTTCGCCGCCCGCTCCACCATCTGCGGCGACAGCTCGTCCCCCGCGGCCCCGGTCACCCGGGCCGGCAGCTCGTGCGCCTCGTCGACGATCACCACGTCGTGCTCGGGCAGGACGGTGCGGTTCTCGAAGGCGTCGATCGACAGCAGGGCGTGGTTCGTGATGACGATGTCGGCCTTGCGGGCCTCCTCCTTCGCCTTCTCCGCGAAGCACTCCTCGCCGTACGGGCATTTCTGCGCGCCCAAGCACTCCCGCGCCGCGATCGCGACCTGCTGCCAGGCCTGGTACTGGTGCGACGGCGCGTGGTCGCGGTCCCCCGCCGCCCCGTCGAGCAACTGCTGCTCGGCCCACTCGCGCAACTCGACCACCTGCTGCCCGACCGGACCGGACGGCGGCACGTCGACCAGCATGCCGTCCTCGTCCGGCGCGCCCTCGCGGATCCGGTGCAGGCAGGCGTAGTTGTTCCGCCCCTTCTGGATCGCGTACCGCGGCCGGCGGGGCAGCAGCTTCTCGGTCGCGTCGAGCAGCGCGGGCATGTCCCGATCGACCAGCTGGGCCTGCAAGGTGAGGGTGGCGGTGGACACGACGACCCGGCGGTCCTCGATCGCGTGCACGAGCGCTGGCACCAGGTACCCGAGGGACTTGCCCGTCCCCGTGCCCGCCTGGACGAGCAAGTGGGAGCCATCGTGCATCGACTCGTTCACCGCCTCGGCCATCGACACCTGACCCGGACGAGTCTGACCGTTCAACCCGGAGACCGCGGCCTCCAGCAATTCGCGCACATCGACACCCACCGGATCACCCTAGCCCGAGCCGAGGACAGAAACCGCGCGCGGCTGGGCGGGGGTGTGGACAACAGTTGTCCTTGGTGACAACCCGGTGAGCCGCGGGACCCTGGTTGGTGGGTGGAGCCAGCAGGTCGAGGAGGCGCGTCGGCCATCGCTGGCTAGCGGGCTGTGTCATCGCTGACGGGGTTGCGTGACCGCTGACGCGTTACAACGCGCTAGGCGTCAAACAACCCGCCAGCGGCCCAAACCTCAGCACCCATCCCCAGCGGCGGTGCTAGACGACCGCGCCCCGGTCCGGTGCGGCGTCGCGGTCTCGCTGGACTCTCTTCGGCTTGGGCGGAGGCGCCGGGTACTTCTTCTCCAGCTCCACCAGCAGCGGAGCGGCCGTCAGGTTGGACGAGTACGTGCCGACCAGGATGCCGAGCAGCAGCGCCAGGGCGAAGTCGCTCAGGGAGTCTCCGCCCAGGAACAGCAGGGCCGTCAGGATGAAGAGGGTGCTGATACCGGTGTTGATGGTTCTTGGCAGCACGTTGATGATCGCTGTGTCGACGACTTGGCCGAGGTTGTCCGTACTCCGGGCGTTGCGGGTTTCGCGGATGCGGTCGAAGACGACCACCGAGTCGTTCACGGTGTAACCGATGATCGTCAGCATCGCGGCCAGGAAGATGCCGTCGACGGGTTTGCCGGTCCAGGCGAAGACGCCGACGACCACCGCGACGTTCTGCAGCAGGGCCAGCACCGCGCCGGCTCCGAAGGTCCAGCGGAAGCGGGCTGCCAGGTACAGCAACTGAGCGAGCAGTGCGACGCCGAGGGCGATCAGCGCCTTGTCGCGGAGTTCGCTGCCGAGGGACGGGCCGATGCTCTCGTTGCGGATGAGCTCGGTGCCGCCGCCGATCCGGCTGATGGACTCGCGGATCTTCTCGGTCTCGTCGTTGCTGATCGTGCCGGTGCGGACCGTGATGTCGTCGGTCCCGGAGGCCTGGACGACGGCGTTCGGGTAGCCGGCTTCGGCGACGGCGACGCGGGCCTGGTCGGGGGTGATGGGCTGGGCCGTGCTCACCTCGAGCAGGCGGCCGCCGGTGAACTCGATACCGAGGTTGAGGCCGCGGATGGCGACGCCGGCGACGCTCACCACGATCGCGATCATGGTGATCACCAGCCAGCGGCGGCTGTGGTTCATCAGGGCCGGACGCTTGGCCTCCAGCCAGGTGCGGACCCGGCCGTGGCCGGCGATGCCACTGATGGCCGGGCGCTTCAGGACGAACTTGCGGGCGACGAAGAACTCGGCGAGCACCCGGGTGACGACCAGGGCGGACAGCATCGACGCCAGGACCCCGATGCTCAGCGTGACGCCGAAGCCCCGGACCGGTCCGGCGGCCAGGAAGAACAGCAGACCGGCCGCGAGCAGGGTGGTGATGTTCGAGTCGGCGATCGCGGACAGCGCGTTCTGGAAGCCGCTGCGCAGGGATCTGCGCAGGCCGTCCGTGCGGCCACCGATGTAGTCCTCGCGAGCTCTCTCGAAGACGAGCACGTTGGCATCCACGGCCATACCGATCGCGAGCACGAAGCCCGCCAGGCCGGGCAAGGTGAGGGTGGCCCCCAGAGCGGTGAGTGCGGCGTAGGACATCCCGGCGTAGGAGATCAGGCCGATCACCGCCATCAGCCCGACCAAGCGGTAGACGACGATGATGAAGAGTGCGGTGAGCGCGACGCCGATGATCGCGGCGAGGGCACTCGCCTCGATCGCGTCCTTGCCGAGCGACGGGCCGACGGTGCGCTGGTCGATGACCTCGACCGGGACCGGCAGCGAGCCGCCCTCGATCAGCGCGGCCAGGTCCTTGGCCTCTTCCTCACCGAAGTTGCCGGTGATGGTGGACTGGCCGCCGCCGATGCCGATGTTGCACAGGGTGGTGCCGCCGTTCGGGTCGACGGCCGGCGCGGTGATGACCTCGTTGTCGAGCACGATCGCGACCCGGCGCTGCGGTGAGCCGACCGGCTCGCACGCGGCCTTGCCGGTGATCTGGGCCCAGATCTTGCCGCCGTCGCCCTTGAAGTCCATCTGCACGAACCAGCCCTGCGCGACCTGCGCGGGGTCGATCGTGCCTTCCGCTCCGCCGACCAGCTCACCGGTCATCGCCGGTTTCGCCAGCCGCAGGAAGCCCTGGCCGTCGTCGCTGGCCAGGTACGTCTCGCCCGCCGCGGGCTTGGCCGGCTTCTCGGCGACCTGGTCGAGCACCTGGTGGAAGGTGAGCTGCGCGGTCTTGCCGATCACGGCCGCCGCTTCGCGCGGGTCCTGGACGCCGGGCAGCTCGACGATGATCCGCCGGTCGCCCTGCCGAGTCACGCTGGGCTCGCTCACCCCGAGGGCGTCGATCCGGCGGCGCAGCACCTCCAGCGCCTGGTCGGTGGACTCGCGGTTCGCCTTCACCGTGGGCGAATCGCTGGTCTCCAGCACGATCTGCGTTCCCCCGCGCAGGTCCAGACCGAGCTGAGGGCGCGCCGTCAGCACGACGTACGTCGAGGCGGCCAGCACGAGGAGTGCCAGCACCGCGCGGATGAGGGACGACCGGTTCACTACTTCCTCCGGAGGATGGGCACCCGCTGTACAGGTGTCGTGACACAGAGCAGACCGCAGTTCGTGGAACGCACAGTGTACGAACGCCCGCAAGTCCTGCCCCAGCATCGCAGACGTCCGGGGGCGGCAGCCCAGTGCCATGGCATCACTGCGCGGCCGAACTGATTGACGCATCAGGTGAGTGCGTCCTAACTTCTCAGCCACGCGCTCGGTGACCGCCCGGAAACCGAGTGTGACCACCCACCACCGCCCCGTTGGGTGACGAGTTCCCCGAGGAGGAACCGTGCGTCGTCGTTTCCGCCCCCTTCTGGTCGCCGCCGTCGTGCCGGCCGTAGCCCTGACCACCGCCCTCACCACGGCAGGCGCTGCCGGAGCCGCGCCCGTCCCCGAACCCGCCGGCCGGACCATCGCCGTCCAGGCCGCTCCCGCCGAGGCCGGCGTGAGCGCCGTGCCGGATACCTACATCGTCGAGCTGCGCAAGGGCGTCAAGCTCAAGCGGTCCCTCGGGATCGCCCCGCAACGGCAGTTCAGTACCGCGGTCAACGGGTTCAGCGCGAAGCTCAGCGCGGACCAGCTGACCGAGTTGCGGAAGAGCCCGGACGTCGTCGCGATCTCGCAGGACGTCTACGTCGAGAACGCGATCGACACCACCCAGGCGAACCCGCCCTCGTGGGGCATCGACCGGATCGACCAGCGCAACCTGCCGTTGTCGAAGTCGTACACCTACACCCGGACCGGGACCGGCGTGCACGCGTACATCATCGACTCGGGCGTCGACCCGAGCCACCCGAACTTCGGCGGCCGGGCCAGCTTCGACTTCAACGGCCTGGACAGCAACAACACCGACTGCAACGGGCACGGCACCCACGTCGGCGGCACCATCGGATCCACTTCGTACGGCGTGGCCAAGTCGGTCCGCCTGCACGGGGTGAAGTGGCTCAACTGCAGTGGCGGCGGGACCGCGTCGGCCGCGATCGCCGCGGTCGACTGGGTCACCCGGAACGCGGTGAAGCCCGCGGTCGCCAACGCGTCGTGGAACTTCAGCCCGAACACCACCCTGGAGAACTCGCTCCGGGCGATGATCAACTCCGGGGTCTTCCTGGCCGCGTCGGCGGGCAACACCGGGGCGAACTCGTGCGACCGGCTGCCGCGCAAGATCGAGACCGCCCTGGTCACCGCGGCGACCACGAACACGGACGCGCGGGCCTCGTACTCCAGCACCGGCGCCTGCGTCGACGTGTACGCACCCGGGTCCGCGATCGTGTCCACCCTGCCGGGCAACACCACCGGCTCGTACAACGGCACGTCGATGGCGACCCCGCACGTCGCCGGCGTCGCCGCGCTCTACCTGCAGACCAGCCCGTCGGCCACCCCGGCGACAGTGAAGTCGTACCTCGAGACCAACGCCACCCCGAACGTCGTCAGCGGCGGCGGCACGGGCGGCACGGTCAACCGCCTCCTCTTCACCAACGGCCTGTAGCGCCCGCAACAGCATCGCCGCACCGGCTCCACCGGCCGGTGCGGCGATGCACCAAGTTCTACGCCTCGTCCGCGTCGAGCCCGTTCTCGATGGCGAAGCGAACCAGCTCGGCCCGGTTGTGCAGCTGGAGTTTGCGCAGCGTGTTCTGCACGTGGTTCTCCACCGTGCGATGCGAAAGGACCAGCCGGGTCGCGATCTGCTTGGCAGTAAGGCCCCGCGCGACCAGGCGGAGTACCTCGGTCTCCCGGTCGGTCAGCTGCGGCACTTCGGGGCCCGCGCCGCCCAACCGCCGGTACTCCCCCAGCAGCAACCCCGCGAGCCCCGCGCTGAAGACGGCATCCCCTTCGGCCGTCCGCCGCACCGCCGCGTCGAACTCGTCCAGCGAGGCCGACTTCACCAGGTACCCGGACGCCCCGTTCTTCACGGCGTCCAGGACATCGCTCTGCTCGCCGCTCGCCGACAACACCAGCACCCTGGTGTCCGGCAGCGCGGCCGTGATCTCGCGGGTGGCGTCGACCCCGGACGCGTCGCCGAGTTGCAGGTCCATCACCACCACGTCGGGGGTGGTCGCCCGGGCGATCCGGACCGCGCTCGGCACGTCGGCGGCAGTCGCGCACACGTCGTACCCGCGGCTGCCGAGGTCGCGGGCCACGCCCTCGCGCCACATCGGATGGTCGTCCACGATCATCACCCGGACCGTCATGTCCTGCTCACCTTCATCTCCCACTCGGTGCCCTCGCCGGGCGCGGTACGGACTCCGACGGAGCCGCCGAGGTCGCGGATCCGGCCGCGGATGGACTGGCTCACCCCGAGGTGACCGTCCGCGCCGGCCCGGTCCAGCCGGTCCGGCGTCGTGCCGGCTCCGTCGTCGCGGACCGAGACCAGCACGTCGGTCCCGAGGTCCTCGACCACGACCCACGCCCGCGCGTCCGGACCGGCGTGCTTGTCCACGTTGCTGAGCGCCTCCTTCACCGCGGCGACCAGTTCGGCGGCCACGGCGGCCGGCACCATCACCTGGTCCGCCGGCACCACCACGTCCACCCGGGTAGTGGCCAGCGGCAACAACAGTCCGCACAGGTCGGCCCGGCCACCCGCGCCGTCGACCGGCCGCGAGGCCATCAAGGTGCGCAGGGCAACCTCCTGCTCGGCCGCCAGCCCGGCCAGCTCGACCGCCTCGCCGCCGATCGCGGTCCCCCGGCGCTGGACCTGGGCGAGGACCTGGAGGACGCCGTCGTGGATCGACCGGCTGAGGCGCAACCGTTCCGCGGTGGCGCTCTCGGCGGCGATCGCCTCACGGAGCCGGCGGTTCGCGGCCCGCATCGTACTCGCGGCGTACCCGACGACGATGCCGGCGACCAGCAGGAGCTGCACGTTGCTCAGCATCTTCGCCGCGTTGTCGACGCCGCGCAGGGACAGCAGCGCGAGGCTGATGGTTGCCGCCCCCAACAGACCGCCGTCGCGGCCCCGCGAGATCGCCAGCGCGATCACCGGTCCCGCGGCCCAGACCGAGGTGAGGACCGAGGCGCCGGCGCGGATGTCGAGCAGCGGCTGGGCCAGCAGGGTGGCGTACATGCAGCCGACGGTGACGAGAAGGTCGGCGACCGCGAGCCGGGTGTTGCGGCGGCCCCAGTGCCGGCTGTACCCGATCGACGCGATCACGGTCCAGACGCCCATGATCGCCAACTGCAGGACGGCGCCGGACGGCCGGACGATGCCGTCCCACCGGGTCCACACGCCGAAGCAGGCGAATCCCCAGGTGATCATCCGGAACACCACCAGCGCCCGCCACAGCGGCAGCAGCAGGTCGGCGGACTCGCCCGCGGACTCGCCCCGGCCCGGCCCGGTCTCCGACGTCATGGCGGACAGTCTGCCAACCGGGCGGGCCGCGACCCTGCGTCGTCCTACTCCAGTGACCTGAGTGGTACTACTCAGACCCGCGTGCAGGATTCCCCGACGAAGCGGCGGGATTTTGCCCGAACCACTTCCTGGAAAGCCGGGTTTGCCCGTACTGTCGCGCAGAAGTACACGCTCGGGGGAGCACACGGTCACGCTGCGTCAAGTCACGAACCGCGCGTAGCGGGCCACATACCTGCAGGAGGGGAATCGTGCGCAAAGTATCCGCCGGGCTGTTCAGCCTGGCTCTGGCGGCGACGATCGGACTGAGCTTCGCCTCGTCCGGGTCCGCCGCCCCGCCCCAGGGCGCCCCCGCGGTCGGGACGAGCGAGCCCGCCGCGGTCTCCGACGAACTGTCCAGCCCGCTCGAGGACAAGCGCCGTGAGCTGCGCGAGGAGGCCCTGACCCAGGTCCTGAACGGCAGCGCCAAGACCGAGAAGCGCGGTGCCAGCACCGTGGTCAAGGTCGGTACCAAGGCGGCCGGTGCCCAGGGCAAGCGCAACGCCCAGGGCAAGGTCGACCAGTACGTCGAGCTGAACCGGGAGAAGACCGACCGGATCTTCGTCGTCCTGGCCGAGTTCGGGAACGAGCGGCACCCGAGCTACCCCGACCAGGACACCTCGCCGAACTTCCCCGGACCGGCCCGCTTCGACGGCCCGCTGCACAACGAGATCCCGGCGCCGGACCGCTCGGTCGACAACTCGACCGTCTGGCAGGCCGACTACAACCAGAAGCACTTCCAGGACATGTACTTCGGCGCCGGCAACTCGGTGAAGAAGTACTATGAGAAGCAGTCCTCGGGCCGCTACTCGGTGTCCGGCACGGTCACCGACTGGGTCAAGGTGCAGTACAACGAGGCCCGGTACGGCCGGTCGAACGGCTACCCGTGCGGCGGCAACGTCTGCAACAACACCTGGGCCCTGGTCCGGGACGCGGTGAACCAGTGGGTCGCGGACCAGAAGGCGGCCGGCCGGACGACGGCGCAGATCACCGCCGAGCTGAAGACGTTCGACCAGTGGGACCGCTACGACTACGACGGTGACGGCGACTTCAACGAGCCGGACGGCTACATCGACCACTTCCAGATCGTCCACTCCGGCGGCGACCAGGCCGACGGCGACCCGTGGCAGGGCGAGGACGCGATCTGGTCGCACCGCTGGTACGTCGGTCTGGCCGGTGGCCCGGCCAACAACCCGGCCGGCGGCGCCCAGCTCGGCGACACCGGTCTGTGGGTCGGCGACTACACGATCCAGCCGGAGAACGGCGGCGTCAGCGTCTTCGCGCACGAGTACGGCCACGACCTCGGCCTGCCGGACCACTACGACACCTCGGGTGCCGCGGTCGAGAACGGCGTGAACTGGTGGACGATCATGGCGCAGAGCCGGGTCGGCAAGCCGTCCGACGGCGGCATCGGCGAGCAGGCGGCCGACCTCGGCGCCTGGGACAAGCTGCAGCTCGGCTGGCTCGACTACGAGATCGTCAAGGCGGGTCAGACCCGGACCGTGGACCTCGGCCCGCACGAGTACAACTCGAAGAAGGCCCAGGGCCTCGTGGTCACGCTGCCGAAGAAGGAGAAGGTCAACGAACTGGTCCCACCGGCCGAGGGCAGCAAGTCCTGGTGGAGCGGTGCGGGCAACCAGTTCACCCACACGATGAACCGTCAGGTCACCCTGCCGGCCGGCGCCGCGAAGCTCACGTTCCAGGCGAACTGGGACATCGAGGACTGCGGTACGACCGCCTGTGACTACGCCTACGTCGAGGTGAACGACGGCACCGGCTACAAGCCGATCGCCGGCTCCATCACCAACCCGGACGAGGGCAACGGCATCGACGGCACCAGCGACGGCTGGCAGCCGGCCGAGTTCGACCTGTCCGCGTACCAGGGCAAGACGATCGGGCTGCAGTTCCGCTACACCACCGACCCGGCGGCGGGCGGCAAGGGCTTCTTCGCCGACGCGATCAAGGTGACCTCGGGCACGACCACCGTGGTCGACTCGGGCGCGGAGTCGTCGCCGGAGGGCTGGACCCTGAACGGCTTCACGTCCCAGGGTGCGAGCTTCACCAGCCTGCACGACAACTACTACCTGGCTTCGCACATCAACTACACCGCGTACGACCAGCACCTGAAGACCGGGCCGTACAACTTCGGCTTCGGCTCCGCGCTGCCGGACAAGGTGGAGCACTTCCCGTACCAGGACGGCCTGCTGATCTGGTACTGGGACACCTCGCAGTCGGACAACAACACCAACGAGCACCCGGGTGAGGGTCTCGTCCTGCCGATCGACTCGCACCCGACGCCGATCAACCGCCTCGACGGCCAGCTCTGGCGTCCGCGGGTGGCCGGCTACGACGCGCCGTTCGGCCTGGAGAAGGCGGACTCGATCACCCTGCACGTGAACGGTCAGCCCAGCTACATCCGCGGCCAGGACGCGGTCAAGACGTTCAACGACGGCAAGAGCTACTGGTCCCCGGACCAGCCGACGGCCGGCGTGAAGGTCCCGAACAACAAGGTCAACATCACCGTGCAGTCGCGCACCGGCACCTCGATGAAGGTGCAGGTCTCGGCCCGCAAGTGAGGCCCTGAGCACCAGCACCGGAGGCCCCGGGGAGTTCGCTCCCCGGGGCCTCCGGCCTGTTCTGGGCTAGTGGACAAATCATCTAGGTGTGTTGTCTACTAGCTGAGTGATCCTGCAGCGCATCATCCTCGGCTTCCTGGCGATCGGGCCGATGTCGGGCTACGACCTGAAGCGGCACTTCGACTCGACCGCGAACAACTTCTGGTCGGCCGACAAGGCGCAGATCTACCGCACCCTGGCGGCCCTCGTCGCCGACGGACTGGTCGCCGTCCGCAAGGTGCCGGGCGCGGCCGGGCCCGACCGGCAGGAGCACCGCATCACCGCCGCGGGTCGGGCCACCCTGCACGAGTGGCTGGTCTCCGAGCTCGATCGGCAACCTGAACGCGACGCCTTCCTGGCGCGCGTGTTCTTCGCCGGCGAGCTCGATGCCGCCGAGGTCGCGGAGTTGCTGGGCCGTCGCCGGGATGCGGCGCGTGCTCTGCTCACGAATCTCGAGACGATCCGCGACGAAGCTCCCGAGCCGGCCACCCGCGCCGAGCGGGTGCGACTCGCCACGCTCGACAACGGGCTCCGCCACACCCGGACCGAGCTGGCGTGGCTCGACGACGTCGAGAAGGAGCTGACATGACCACGGCGTTCCCCGAGGTGCACCCGGCGACCAAGAACGACGCTGACGACGACCTCCCCGTCGTACTCCTGCACGGCGGCAACGTGGCGAACTGGATGTGGGAACCGCAGCTCGACGCGTTGAGTCACCGCACAGTCGTCACACCCGACCTGCCAGGATTCGGGCGGCGTACCGAGGAGCCGTGGCCCGGGCTAGGAGGTGGGGCCGACGACGTCGTGACCCGTGTCGAGCACCTGACCGGGAGCCCGCGCTTCCACGTGGTCGGCCTGTCGCTGGGTGGCGCGGTGGCTCTTCATCTCGCTGCCAGACACCCGGGGAGCGCCGCGTCGGTCCTCGTCAGCGGTGCGCCGGTCCTGCCGGTGAAAGGGTTCTCGCGGGCGCTGGCGCGACTGCAGCTGACTTTCTGGGACTCCCCGTGGTTCTGGAAGGCGCTCGCGGCCGGCTTCCGGCTGCCCGCCGACTCCCGCGACCTCTATGTCCGCCACGGCCTCTCCGTCCATCGCGAGACCGCCCGCCGCATGCTCGACGACGTCCATGCCGGCGGCATCCCACCCGGCCTCACCAAGTACCCCGGCCCGCTGCTCCTGGTCGCCGGTGAACGCGAACCCCGGGTCGTCCACCGATCCCTTCAGGCGCTCGCCGCGGCGGTCCCCCACGCGCAGACCCGCCTGGTCCCCAAGATGCACCACATCTGGAACGTCGAAGACCCCCAGCGCTTCGACGCCACCCTCGCCACCTGGCTGGCCGGCGAGGTCTCCCCCGACCTGAGCCCCCTCTGAAAAGCAGAAGTCCCCGGGGAGCCGAACTCCCCGGGGACTTCTGTCGGTACTGCGCTGAGGACACGACCTAGCTGGTCGTCGCCACCTGGTACGGCGTGAGCTCGCCGGCCAGGGCCGGGTGCACCCGCGCCGTGAGGCGGGTGCCTTCGGCGGTGTGCTCGAGCTGGTCGACCGCGCCCTCGGAGTGGATCCGGGAGACCAGGTCGCCCCGGTCGTACGGCAGCAGCGCCTCGACCGCGATGTCCGGCTGCGGCAGGGACGCCTCGACGAGCTCCTTCAGCTTGTCGATGCCCTCGCCGGTCCGGGCCGAGACGACGAGCGCCCGGGGCTCCCGGTGCAGGACCGGTGCCAGCGCGATCGGGTCCGCCAGGTCGCCCTTGTTGATCACGATGATCTCCGGGACGTCGGTGGCGTTGATCTCGCCGAGCACCTCGCGGACCGCGTGGATCTGGGCCAGCGGGTCGGGGTGCGAACCGTCCACCACGTGCAGCAGCAGGTCCGCGTCCGCGACCTCCTCCAGCGTCGAGCGGAACGCCTCGACGATGTCGTGCGGCAGGTGCCGGACGAACCCGACCGTGTCGGTGAACGTGTAGACCCGGCCGTCGGACGTGGTGGTCCGGCGGGTGGTCGGGTCCAGGGTCGCGAACAGCGCGTTCTCGACCAGCACGCCCGCCCCGGTGATCGCGTTCAGCAGCGAGGACTTGCCGGCGTTGGTGTACCCCGCGATCGCCACCGAGGGGACCGCGTGCCGGCGGCGTTCCTGCCGCATCGTCGACCGGGTGCTCTTCATGTCCTTCAGCTCCCGGCGGAGCTTGGAGATCTTGGTGTTGATCCGGCGCCGGTCGGTCTCGATCTTGGTCTCACCGGGACCACGGCCACCGATACCGCCACCGGCCGCACCCACCCGGCCACCGGCCTGGCGGGACAGGTTCCCACCCCAGCCGCGCAGCCGCTGCTTCATGTACTGCAGCTGGGCCAGCTCGACCTGGGCCTTGCCTTCCTTGCTCTTCGCGTGCTGGGCGAAGATGTCCAGGATCAGCGCGGTCCGGTCGACCACCTTGACCTTCAGCCGGTCCTCCAGGTTGCGCAGCTGCGCCGGGGCCAGCTCGCCGTCCGCGATCACGGTGTCGGCGCCCAGCGCGGCGACCAGCTGGCGCAGGTCCTGCACCTTGCCGGAACCGATGAAGGTCGCCGGGTCCGGCTTCTTCCGGCGCTGGATCACGCCGTCGAGCACCTCGGAACCGGCCGTCTCGGCCAGCAGCTTCAGCTCGGTGAGCGAGTTCTCCGCGTCCTCGGCGCTGCCTTCGGTCCAGACGCCGACCAGCAGCACCCGCTCCAGCAGCAACTTGCGGTACTCGACCTCGCTGATGTCGGTCAGCTCGGTCGACATCCCGACCACGCGCCGCAGCGCCTGGCGTTCCTCGAGGTCGAGGCCCTCGGTCGATTGTTCGTAGTCGTACCCCGACGACGAAGTGTCCTCGTCGTCGAGCGCGTCGTCCTGGATCAGGTCGAGGTCGACGTCTTCGGTCTCTTCGTACGCGTTCGGTTGGGTCGTCATATACCTTCCATCGTGGCACGGGTCCCCCACCCAGGCGACCCGATTTCCCTGTTCAACGACCCCGTGGGGTCCCGAATTCCCCTATCCGGGCAGCCAGGACCGGTCGAACTCGCCGCGCGCGTGCACCACGGCGGGCCCGGTCAGCTCCACGTGGTTGTCCGCCCGCCACGTCACGGTCACCGCACCACCCGGTACGCCGACGCGGTACGTGACCGGCCGCTCCTGCCGAGCCGCGCGGGCCGCCGCCACGGTCACGGCGCACGTCCCCGTCCCGCAGGACCGGGTCTCCCCCGAACCCCGTTCGTGCACGCGCATACGGACCGCGTTCGGCCCTTCACGGACCACGAACTCCACGTTCACGCCGTGGGGGAACGCGGTTTCCGGCGTCCACCCGGGCTGGTCCACCAGGTGCCCCGGCTCGCGCAGGTCGTCGACGAACGCGACCGCGTGCGGATTGCCCATGTCCACGTGTACCGCGGGCCACTGGTGCCCGTTCGCCTCGACCACGATGCCGGCCGGTCCGGGCAGCCGCGGTTCGCCCATGTCGGCGGTGATGGTGCCGTCGTCGTTCAGCACGATCTCCTTGACGCCGGCGCGGGTCCCGACCCGGACCGGTTTGTCGCCGGCCAGGCCCGCCTCGGCCAGGTACCGGACGAAGACCCGGATCCCGTTGCCGCACATCTCCGCGATCGAGCCGTCGGCGTTGCGGTAGTCCATGAACCAGTCGCCGCCGTCCTCGACGTACGACTGCTTCGAGCCCTCGATCACCCGCAGCACGCCGTCGGCGCCGATCCCCGCGTACCGGTCGCAGAGGAACCGCACCACGGCGGCGTCGAGGTCCCCGTGGATCGTCCCGTCGGGGTCGGGCAGCAGCACGAAGTCGTTCTCGGTGCCGTGCCCCTTGAGCCAGGGGAAAGTGCCGGTGGTCATGCACAGATCGTACGGTTCGGTCATGACAGCGGAATCGGCAGACGAGGTGGTCGCCTCCTTCTGGGAGCGCGACGACGCCGACGCGGTGGCGGCCGAGCTCGGCGGCGAGGTCCGGCGGGAGCGGTTCCACGGCGAGGACGACGACGAGGACCACCCGTGGACCGTCGTCCTGCCGGCCGGTACCGACGCCGCCGCCCTGGACGAGTTGGTCGCCGAGTACGACGGCTGGCTGACCTCCACCGAGGACGAGGCCGCGCCGGATCAGGCCCCGCCCCCGCTTCCGACGGAGCCGCGCCGACTCAAGCGCTGACCGAGGTCTTTCGGAGGACCCGGCCCGGTCTGAGTCCGGTCGGTTCGCCGTCGCGAAGGACGGGCTCGCCCGCGACCAGGACGTGCTCGATACCGACGGACAGCTGCCACGGCTCGTCGTACGTCGACCGGTCGGCGACGCGCTCGGGATCCAGGACGACGAGGTCCGCGACCGCACCCGGGGCCACGACCCCGCGATCGGTCAGCCCGAGCCGCGACGCCGGCAACGACGTCATCCGGCGAACCGCCTCGGCCAGGCTGAGCACGCGCTGGTCCCGCGAGTACCGCCCGAGGACCCGCGGGAACGTCCCGAAGCTCCGCGGATGCGGGTGCCCGTCCCCCGTCGCCCGCAGGATCCACCCGTCACTGGCCACGCTCGTGTACGGGTGCCGCAGGACCGCGACCACGTCGTCCTCGGCCATCCCGTGGTTGACCACGCTCACGGCGGCCTCGTGGTTCTCCAGGACGCGCAACGCAGCCTCGGTCCCGTCCACGCCGTCACGCTGACCGATCTCGGCGAGGCTGAGCCCGCGGCATTCCTCGTACCGGCCCGGCGGCAGCGATGCGATCACCACGTTGGCGGGATCGAGGACGGACTGTTCACGGACCGCGGCCGCGACCCGCTCGCGTTCGGCCGGGTCACCGAGACGGGCGAGGAGTCCCGCGGTACCGCCTTCCATCGTCCACGTCGGCAGGCGGGCCGTCAGCGTGGTGCTCGACGCGGTGTACGGGTAGACGTCACAGGCGACGTCGAGGCCGTCGGCGCGAGCCTGGTCCATCCGCTCCAGGGCGGCGTGGACGCGCCCGTGGTTCGCCGGGCCCATCGCCTTGAGGTGCGAGACCTGCAGCCGCGCACCACCGGCGCGGGCCGCCTCGATCGCCTCGTCCAGCGCCTCCAGCAACCGCGGTCCCTCATTGCGGATATGCGTGGAGTACAACAGGCCGCAGTCGGCGGCCGTCGCCACCAACGCCGCGACCTCGGCCGGCTCGGCGAAGGTACCGGGTGCGTAGATCAGTCCGGTGGAGAAGCCGACCGCACCGTCCTCGGCCGCCTGCCGGAGCAACGCCTGCATCCGGGCCAACTCGTCCTGGTTCGGGGGCCGCTCGGCACCACCGAGGACGGCGAGGCGCAGTGCGGAGTGACCGACCTGCAGCGCGACGTTGATCGCCAAGCCGACGCCGTCGAGCGTGTCCGCGAATCCCCTGCCGTCCTGCCAGGACCAGCTGCTCTCGGGCGACAGGAACGCCGTCCCCGCTCGCATCTGAGCCAGGTCGGCGATCGGGAACGGCGACCAGCCGCAGTTGCCGGTCACCAGCGTCGTCACCCCCTGGTACAGCTGAGTGATCGCCTCGGGACTCGCCTCCGCCGAGAAGTCCGCGTGCGAGTGCAGGTCGATGAAGCCCGGCGTGATGACGTTGCCCCCGGCATCGATCACCTCGGTACCGGCCGGGGCCTCCGCGTCGGCCGGCAGCACAGCCGTGATCCGGCCGTCGTCGACGAGTACCGTCGCCGGGACCGCGTCGGACCCGGTGCCGTCCAGGACGAGGCCGTTCGTCAGGGCCCGGCTCATGTCGTCACCAGCAGGATCCCGGCGTACATGACACAGGCCGGGATCAGCATCAGCCAGCCGGTGATCATCATGTTCTTCAGGTTCGAGGACCGGGCCAGGCCCATCGAGCCGACCATGTTGGCGTTCGGGAACGGCCCGTAGGTGTCGGCCTTCGACGCGAACAGCAGCACCACGACCCAGGCCGCCGGACCGACCCCGGCACTCGCGGCGAGCGTGCCGAACACCTTGTCCAGCAACACCACCTGCGCCGCCGTCGCACCCGGGACACCGACCCAGCCGAGGACGGCGATGGCGATCGCGACACCGAACCCGGACACGGTGGCGAGCTCCGGGCCGATCGCGTCCAGGATGACCTGGAACGGCGCCAGCTTGTCGATCAGTGCGAAGAGGGCCGCGAGCAACCAGAACAGCAGCAGGATGCTGATCAGCTTCGCGCCGCCGCGGTACATGTGCTCGGCGATGTCGCGGGCGGGCAGCCGGCCGGCGACGCCGGTGACGACCCCGAGCAGCGGCAGCGCGAGCAGCGGGAAGTTCGTCCCCGCCTCGGTGATCGTCGCGTACACGACGCTGGCGAGCAGCGTCACCACGAACGCGATCGTCGCGGCCCGCGGCGCCCGGGCCGCGCCGGCCCCGTCGTCGCCGACGAGCTCGCCCAGTTCGTACTCGTCGCCGGTACCGGCCGTGCGGCGCTGGATGAACGCGACCACGAACGGGCCGAGGATCAGGGACAGGATCGCCAGCGGCCCGGCACCGTAGCCGAGATAGGTGAGGTACCCGACGTCGGCGGCGGTCATGATCGCCACGTTCGACCCGGCGAACGGCGCCACGGTCAGGCCCGCACAGCCACCGATGAACAGCATCGAGGCCGTGGCCGACCGGGTGTAGCCGAGCCGCGCGGTGATCGGCAGGACGATCGGCGCCGCGATCGCCAGCGCGCCGGCCAACGTCCCGAGGCTCGCGACCAGGATCAGGCACGCGATCATCACGCCGAGCACGACCGCGGTCCGGTTGCGGTCCCCGACCACGCGCATCACGCCGTGCACGATCGTCGAGGCGACGCCGGTGACCCGGAGTACCTCGCCGACGCCGGCGCCGAGCACGATGATCAGGCCGATCGCGGTGACCGAGTCGGCCAGCGATTCACCCAGCAGGGTGCCGGTCTCGAGTGGACTCAGGCCGACGATCAGGACGCCGGACAGGACCGCGAGGACGGTTCCGACGACGATGTCCATGCCGAGCAGGCAGAGCACGGCGTACAGGACGATCGGCAGCAGACCCCACAAGGTGGGGCCGTCCGTCGCCAGGCCGGCGATGACGGAGGCCACCAGACCGATGACGGCCAGCAGGTTCACCACCCGGCGACGGCCCGGTGACAGCTGGACGTCGTACGCGTTGGCGTCGCGGGCTTTGGTGTCCGGGGTGGTTGTGGTGCTCTTGTCCTGGCTCATCAGGATCCTGTTCTGTCGTGACCGGGGGCGGTCGGCGCGTCAGAGCTTGGCGTTGACGCTGGTGGTGGCGACGGTGTTCGCGGCGATCAGGGCGGTGTCGACGGCGTGGCCGAGGCCGGGGGTCCCCGGGACCTGGACGATGCCGTCACGCGCGACCACGGGCGGGGTGATCACGTCGCGCGCGTAGTACTTCTCCGAGGCCGACACGTCGGACGGCAGGGTGAAGCCGGGCAGGCTGGACAGCGCCACGTTGGCGGCCCGGCCGATGCCGAACTCGTGCATGCCGCCGCACCAGACCGGGATTCCGACCCGCGCGGCGAGGTCGTGGGCCGCGCGGGCGGCGGTCAGGCCACCCATCCGCGAGACCTTGATGTTGAGCACCCGCAGGGCTTCCAGCGCGACCGCGGTCTCCAGGTCGGCCAGTGTCTCGACGCTCTCGTCCAGGCAGACCGGGGTGTCGATCGCGCGTTGCAGGCGGGCGTGCGCGGGCAGGTCACGGGGTGCGAACGGCTGCTCGATCATCGTCAGGCCGAACTCGTCCAGCGCCAGCAACGCGGCCAGGTGTTCGGCCGACTCGGTGTAGATGCCGTTGGCATCGACATGGAGATCGAGGTCGGGGTACTCGGCGCGGACCGCGCGCACCGGCTCCACGTCCCAGCCCGGCGCGATCTTCAGCTTCACCCGCGGGTACCCGGCGGTCAGCTGGCGCCGGACCTCGGTGAGCAGCTCGTCGATCGTGGGCTCGATCCCGAGGGACACCCCCGCGGTCACCTCGGACCTGGTCCCGCCGAGCGCCGCGGACAGCGGTACGCCGTGCACGGTGGACCACAGCACCCACGCGGCGACGTCGACACCCGCCTTGGCGAACTGGTTACCGCGCACCTTCTCCCAGTACCGCGGCACCTCGTCGGGGGTCTCCCACTCCTGCCCGACCACGGCCGGGAGCAGGTACTTCTCCGCGATGTGCCAGCACGACTCCACCGTCTCGGGCGCGTAGTACGGGTCGGACGGGGACGCGATCTCGCCCCAGCCGATCGCGCCGTCGGCGTCCTCCAGCTCGACCAGGATGTGGTCCAGGCCGGCCTTGCGGTGCGAGCTGGTCCGGAACGCGTGGACCAACGGCAGGTGGACCCGGTGCAGGCGGGCGGCGGTGACACGCACGCGTGTTCCCCTTGCTTCAGTCGTGGACATAGAGCCCCAGTTCGGTGTTGAGCCGGTCCCGCTCGCCGAGGCGGCGCCGGGCCCCCTTCGCGCTCGCGGTGGTCAGCGTGGCCAGGACGTGCAGCACCGACGCGACCACGGTCGGCGAGTCCACGTACGACGCGCTCCCGGTGGCCACGTAGATGCACTGGTTCGCTATCCCGGCCAGCGGTGCGTCGTCGTAGTCGGTGATCGCGACCAACTCGCCGCCCGCCTCGACGAACCGGCGAGCCACCTCGACGGTGTCGCGCCGGTACCGCCGCAGCGAGAACGCCACCATCAGGTCGCTGGACCGGACGTCGGACAGCACGTCGACACTGCGGACGACGGTGCCGTCGATCAGCGTGACCTGGGACAGTCCCGCGCTCAGGTCGAAGGCGAGCAGGGACGCGTACGAGAAGGACTTGCTGGAGCCGACGATGAACCGGCGCCGGGCGGCGACGATCCGCGCGGCCGCCTGGGCGATCGAGTCGTCGGCGAGGATCAGGTCGAGCGCCTCGGTGATGGAGGCGCGCTCCTGCTCGACCACGCGGCGCTGGAGCAGCGTGGACGAACGCCGCTGCAACCGGGCGTCGTACCGCTCGTGCGGGCTGGCGAGCTCGCGGTTCTCGGCCCGCCGGTCGTCGATCTCAGCCACGGCCGGCCTCCTCGACCGGGGCGAAGAAGTACACCGCCGTCGTGGCGTCCACCCGGCGGCACGACACCGCGGCCGCGCCCTTGCCGAACAGGTCGGTGAAGGTGGACCGGACGTCCCGCCGTACCCGCTCCGCGACCTCGGGCCGGGTCACGGTCAGACCGGCGAAGTCGGCGGGCAGGGCGAGCCACAACTTGTCGGCGTCTCCACCGGGGAGACCCCAGTCGGCCTCGGTGAGCTCGGGTGGTTCGACGGGCGCCGGTGGCTGCACGTCGGCCCGGCGCAGGTCCCACTCGACGACGACGCGGTCCACGCCCGGTCCGTACATGTCCTGCTTGAACCAGCGACCGCGCGCACCCAGTACGTCGAAGTTGAAGTGGGCGTTGCGGGTCTGGAACGGATCGTACGTCCAGCGCATGTGCGTCATCCCGTACTCCAGGGCGACTTCCCGTTGTGCACGCTTGAGCAGGCGGCCGAGGCCTTTGCCCTGCTGGTCGGACGCCACCACCGCGGACTGCGAGTAGTGGTAGGTACTCCGGCCGTCGGTACCGCAGAAGCCGTACGCAACAGCGACGAGGCGGTCCGTGGTGTCCAGCACTCCGACGACGGAGCCGCCGTTGCCGACCAGGGCACCCAGCAGGCGGGGATTCAGCGCATAGTCGCTGTCCTGGTAGCCGAAGACAGCACGGTAGAGCGCGGCGGCCTCCGCGTACTGCGCCGGCGTGGTGAGCGTGACGGTCCGGAATCCGTCCGCGCGGGGCTGCCCTGTCATCGGTCTCCTGGATTGCAAAGATACGTAACGGATCTTGTTGCCGTCCCGAGTAAAACCCCACTGGACGGCTGTGGTCAACGACTGTCCAACAGGCGAAACCCGGCGGGAGACGGGACGTGGTTCGTGATGATACGTTCACTATCCATGAGCACCGAGGGGAATCAGGGTGAGGTCGGGCGGATGCTGGCGCGGTTGCGCGAGTACGTCGAGCACGAGACACCGACGGGGGAAGCCGACGCGCTGAACGCGTTCGCCGATCGCCTCGTCGCGCGGTACACCGAGCTCGGCGGCACGGCCCGACGGGTGCCCTCGGCAACGGGTGACCACGTGGTCGCGGACTTCCCCGGCCGTGGCCCGCGCGCCGACGAGCCGCCGGTGTTGTTCCTCGGGCATCACGACACCGTCTGGCCGCTCGGCCACGTGGACGGGCCGATGCCGTGGCGCGAGCAGGACGGGATCGTCCACGGGCCTGGGGTGTTCGACATGAAGGGCGGGCTGGTGGTCCTGGAGACCGCGCTCGCGCTCGTCGCGGACGCCGACCACCGGCCGGTACGGGTCGTGGTCACCGCGGACGAGGAGGTCGGGTCGCCGTCCGCCCGTGAGCTGGTCGCCGAGCAGTCGGCCGGGGTGCTGGCCGCGTTCGGGCTGGAGCCGCCGCACCCGAGCGGCAAGCTGAAGACGTCCCGCCGTGGCAGTAGCCGGGTCCGGATCGAGATCACCGGCCGCGAGGCGCACGCCGCGCTGGATCCGGGATCAGGAGTCTCCGCGATCGACGAACTGATCGATCAACTGACGGCGGTGCGCGCGCTGGTCGCGACGTACGAGCAGGTGTTGTGCAACGTGGGCACCGTGTCGGGCGGGGGCAGGACCAACGTGGTCGCGGGGAGCGCGGTCGCCGAGCTCGGCTTCCGCTTCGTCGATCCGGACACCGAGCGCGCCGTGCTCGACGCGGTGCGCGCACTCCAACCGATCCGGGACGGCGCTCGCGTCAAGGTTTCGGTGATTTCCAGCCGGCCGGCCTGGCAGCCCTCGGCGGCGGTCGAAGAACTCCTCGCGAAGGTCGCCGCGGCGGGCCGTACGGTCGGTCAGGAAGTAGGGGGACGGGCCGCGGCCGGCGCGGCGGACACGAACCTGACCGGCTCCCTCGGCATCCCCAGCCTCGACGGCTTCGGCCCGATCGGCCAAGGCGCCCACGCGTCCCACGAACAGATCCAAGGCGCCGACCTGCCCAACCGCGCCGCCCTGGTCGCCGCCGTCATCACCGAGCTCTGACAGCCCAGCGCCACACCTGACGGTGGCGAGAGGTCTACTACGGGCGTCCCCCAGCCACCAGCCCGGCTGCAGCCGGCCGTCCTCCCCCGCCACCTGCAAGGGTGGCGGGGGCGATTCGGGTTGGGGTCAGCGGGGCCAGAGTTGGTGGAGGGTGCCGGCCGATCCACCGCCGCGGCGTTTGGGCTCTGCCGCGGCGAGGTAGCCGCCGCCTGGGAGGACCTCGAGGGCTGCGACCGCGCCGATCTCGGCCGCCGAGGTGAGGGCGTCACCGGCGAGAACCAGCTTGTGCCCGTACGGCTTGAGCGAGGCGTCGTACGCGTCGATGAAGGCCGGTTCGGCGGTGACGTTGGCGGTGTTGCGCTGCGAGGCTCGCGGTGCGGCGACCGCCTCCGGCAACGTCATGCCGCGGTCGAGCCGGTTCGTCAGGGTCTGCAGCACCGTGGTGATGATGGTCGACCCACCCGGCGAACCCAGCGCGAGGAACGGCTTGCCGTCCCGCAGCACGATCGTCGGCGACATCGAGGACCGCGGCCGCTTGCCCGGCTCGATCCGGTTCGGGTCGGCCTCGTCGTACACCGCGGAGAAGTCGGTCAGCTCGTTGTTCAGCAGGAAGCCCCGGCCCGGTACCGTGATCCCGCTACCACCGGTCTGCTCGATCGTCAGCGTGTACGACACCACGTTGCCCCACCTGTCGGCGGCGACAAGATGCGTGGTCGACAACCCTTCGGTGTCCGGGCGCTCGGTGGTCGCGACACCCGGCGTGCACGGCGAGTACGAACCGTCCGGCGATCCCGCCTTGACCGGCTTCACGGCCGCCGTCTTCGGGTCGATCTGGCAGGACCGCTCGGCCCCGAAGCCCTTCGACAGCAGCTCCTTGGTCGGTACGTCGACGTACGCCGGGTCGCCGACGTACGCGCCCCGGTCGGCGAACGACAACGCGGACGCCTCGAGGTACGTGTGCAGCGCCTGCGGCGTCGACTGCTTCGCCAACTGCTGCGGCGCGAGGATGTTCAGCGCCTCGCCCACCGTGGTCCCGCCGGACGACGACGGCGCCATCCCGTACACGTCGAGCCCGTCGTACCGGACCTTGGTCGGCGCCTGCTCGACCACCTTGTACTTGGCCAGGTCACCCGTGGTCAGGTGGCCCGGCATCACCGGCAACGTGGTGCCCGGCGTCTTCGGCGGGCTGGTCACCGCGGCCGCCATCTCGGCGGCGAGATCCCCACCGTAGAAGGCGGACAGCCCCTTCTTGCCGATCAGGTCGTAGGTCGCGGCGAGCTCCGGGTTCTTGAACACGGACCCGACCTGCGGGGCGTCGCCGTTCGGCAGGAAGAGCTTGGCCGTCGGCACGACCGCCGAGAAGCGGGCCTTGTTGTCCAGGGTCTGGCTGCGGAAGGTCTGGTCGACGACGAAACCGCGCTCGGCCAGGTCGGTGGCCGGCCGCAGCGCCTTCTTCAGTGACAGCGAGCCCCACGACCGCAACGCCTTGTCCCAGGTCGCCAGCGTGCCGGGCACACCGACCGAGACGCCGGAGGTGACGAGCTCGGGGAAGAAGTTGTACGGCTTGCCGGTCGCCTCGTCGATGAACGCGTCGGTCGGCATCTCCGCCGGTGCGGTCTCGCGGCCGTCGATCGTGAACACCTTGCGCTGCTTGGCGTCGTAGTAGACGAAGTACCCGCCACCGCCGATGCCCGCGGAGTACGGCTCGGTGACGCCCAGCGCGGCCGCGGTCGCGACAGCCGCGTCGACCGCGTTGCCGCCGCGGCGCAGTACACCCAGTCCGGCGTTGGTGGCTTCGGGGTCGACCGACGCGACGGCGCCGCCGAAGCCGATGGCGGTGGCGTTCTTCACCGGTGGTTGCGGGGCGCGGGCGGCCTGCGCCTGCGTTCCTCCGGCGGTCAGGCCGGACAGGACGAGCGCTCCCAAGGTGAGGGAAGCGACCAGCTTCTTCGGTGTCACAGGGGTCCTCCGCGGGTCGGCGTTCAGGGACAAGCCTTGCCTACCGGCTCGCGGAGATCCGCGCCACTCGGCGCGCGTCAGCAGAGCGCGTCGTTGCTCAGGACAGGGTGCAGGAGTCGAGGAAGCGGCGGACCAGGTCGTCGGTCCAGTCCTGGTGCTCGACCGGGAGCTTCGCGACCAGCCAGCGCTCGCCCAGCTTCACCTGGCCGATCTCGCGGCCGCCGGAGCTGCCGACGTGGAACACCTTGCCGTCCTGCTCGGTCACGCGGATCCCGCTCAGGCTCTGCGGCTGGTCGGACCGGGACAACTCCACCTGCGCGGCAGTGTCGGTGTCGGACGTCCGCACACTCGGCGGATTCAGGACCACGCGGTCACCGGTGGGCTCAGCGGTCCAGCCCTGCGGAGTGAGGGTGCAGCTGACCCCGCTCCACGCCTGCCTGTTCGCGGTCAGCCGCAGCACCTGGTCGGAGTACATGGACATCGTCGCCGGGGTCTGCGCGGGCTTGGCCTCGCCCGGCTGCGGGGCCGAGGTGGCCGGCGGCGGTGCCTGGTCGGTGGCGACCTCCGCCTCGCCACCGTCCCACCACTTCGCCTGGTTGCCGGCCACGAGGACCGCGGTCGTCGCCGCGGCGATGCACAGTACGCCGGTGGTCCGGCGGCGCGCCTTGATCCGGCGCAGCGCGCGGCGCCCGCGCGCCACGTCCGCGTCCACGTCCGCCGGTGGCAGGCCGTCGACCGACTGGTCGGCGAACTGCTCCAGCAGCCTCTTCACGTCGTCCACTTCAACTACTCCCGGTCGCCGGATCGTCAGCCGTGTCGGCCATCAGATCCTTCAGTCTCTTCAGCGCTTTCGCGGTCTGGCTCTTCACGGTGCCCTCGGTGCAGTCCAGGATCCGCGCGCAGGTGGCCACGTCGAGATCCTGGAAGTACCGCAGCACGAGGACGGCACGTTGCCGCGGCGCCAGGTCGAGCAACGCCCGGCGGACGGCGAGCAGGTCCGCCGGGTCGGCCTCGTCGTGCCGGCGCGGCTCGAGCACCTCCCCGGTCACCACCTCGGGGTGGCGGCCGGCCCGGCGGCGCTCGTCCAGGAAGGCGTTGACCAGGATGCGGTGCGCATAAGGTCCGGCGCCCTCGTGCCGGATCCGGTGCCAGTGCACGTACACCCGGGTGCAGGCGGTCTGGACCAGATCCTCGGCGGTGTGCACATCCCCCGCGGTGAGCAACATCGCCGTTCTCATCAGTCTGCTGCGGTCCGCGAGCAGGTACTCACGGAACTCGGCCTCACGGTCACCCCCTCGCATCGACAGCCCCCGTGCCTTCCATCCCGACTACGCCAGGGGCGGCCGTTCGGTTGCCTCGGACCACGGCCAGCGCCTGGTCGAGAAGATCGGGATCGTCGTAGCGCAACCAGGTGATCCGGGGATCCTTGCGGAACCACGAGTCCTGCCGGCGGGCGAACCGCCGCGTCGCCTGGGCGGTCCGTTCCCGTGCTTCGGCCTCGGAGATCTCACCGCTCAGCAGCGCCACGACCTGGGGGTACCCCAGCGCGCGATTCGCAGTCCGGCCCGCCAGCAGCCCGTGCCCGAGCAGTTCGCGGACCTCGTCGACGAAGCCCTGCTCGAACATCCGGTCCACCCGCCGGCCGATCCGCTCGTCCAACTCGGGCCGCGGGACGTCCAGACCGATCTGGACCGCGCCGTCGTACACGTAGGTGTGCTCCGGCAACGTCGCGACGTACGGGCCGCCGGTGATCTCGACGACCTCCAGCGCGCGGACGATCCGGCGGCCGTTGCTCGGCAGGATCTGCGCGGCCGCGGCCGGATCGACCTCGGCCAGCCGCCCGTGCAGGACGCCCGACCCTTCCGCCTCCAACTCGGCCTCGAGTCGCTCGCGGACGGCGGCGTCGGTGCCGGGGAAAGCGAAGTCGTCCAGGATCGCGCGGACGTACAGGGCCGAGCCGCCGGCCAGCACCGGAACCACCTGACGGCGCAGGCAGTCGTCGATGGCCGCCCGGGCAAACCGCTGGAACTCGGCCACCGTGGCGGTCGCGGTCACGTCGAGGATGTCGAGCAGGTGGTGCCGTACGCCCTGGCGCTCGGCCTCGGTGATCTTGGCCGTGCCGATGTCCATCCCGCGATAGACCTGCATCGCGTCGGCGTTCACCACCTCGCCGCCGAGGTGCTTGCAAAGGGCAACTGACAGGTCGGACTTGCCGGCGGCGGTGGGGCCGACGACGGCGACAACGGGTGGTACGGCCATCGGTCCAGTGTGACAGTGTGCGGCCACCAGGTGGCGGACCGGCGTGAAGTCTGGGACAAGACGGACCGGCCGGGGTTGTTGGTGACCCTGTTGTTGGCTAGAAAACAAGGGACGGTTCCGGACCGCAACTGGCGGCGATTCGGGGGGCCGACCAAGATCGCCAGCACACACTCGGAGGTCACCGCGTGACGAATCAGTTCGAGGAAGAGGCCGACGCGGCCAAGGAAGCGCTGAACCTGGAGGAGACCGCGGACGCGGCCAAGCGCAGCGGCGGCGACGTCGAGCTGAAGGCGAGCGGCGGCGACGTCGAGGCGCCGGGGAACGGCAGCGACAGTGGTGGGGACGTCGAGAGCGGTGGCGACGTGGAAAGCGGCGGTGACGTCGAGGGCGGCACCGGCGGCGGAAACTGAAACAACGTCCCACACCTCGGGCCCAGTAGGTGGAATCATCACCGCTAGCTGTCTGTAAGCAGTTCACTACGCTAGGAATGGGAGCCCCCGAGATGGGCATCTTCGACAAGTTCAAGGGCAAGGCCGAGGACCTCAAGGACAAGGCGGCCGACGTGGTCGACCAGCACGGCGACAAGGTCGGCGAGGGACTCGACAAGGCCGGCGACTTCGTTGACGAGAAGACCGGCGGCAAGTACGGCGACAAGATCGACAAGGGTGTCGGCGTCGCCAAGGACAAGCTCGACGGTCTGGACGGCCAGGACGACGACATCAACAACGGGCCCAAGCCCGCCTGAGCCGCCCCACCCGCAGCACCCGGAGGGCCGGGGGAAGCACACCGCTTCCCACCGGCCCTTCGCAGTGTCCGGGGGCGTCCGTGCGGGGCACTAGGGTTTCGGCATGGACGGATTCCAGGTGATACCGGCGGCGTACGTGGTGCTGCGGCGCGGTGACGAGGTGCTGATGTTGCTCCGGGCCAACACCGGCTACATGGACGGGTACTGGGCCGTCCCGGCCGGTCACGTCGAGCGCGGCGAATCGGTACTGGAGGCGGCCCGCCGCGAGGTCCGCGAGGAGGTCGGGGTGGAGATCGACCCGGCCGACCTGGTCCCCCTCACCGCGATGCACCGCACCGGCGGCACCGGCCTGCCGATCGACGAGCGCGTCGACTTCTTCTTCACCACCTCCCGCTGGACCGGCGAGCCACGCATCGTCGAGCCGGACAAGGCGGCCGGCCTCGACTGGTACTCCCTGGACAAGCTGCCCGACCCAGTCGTCCCGCACGAGGCGCGGGTACTGGCCGGAGTCCGCGACGGCGAGCTCCCCGCGGTGATCGCGGAGGGTTTCTGAGCCGGCCGGATCACCGATCCCTCAGCGCGTGAGGTGGGAGCGGATGAGCTCCTCCTGTGCGGGGAGCAGCGCGAGCTCGTCGGGGGTGAGCGTCACGTTGTTGCTTCGGGCATCGAGAGCCGCGGGGAGCGACGGGCTCGGGTCGATCGTGTTCGCGAGGTAGGCGGCCAGAGCTTCGCGGAGGTGGTCCGACAGCTCGGCGAAGGAGGGATCCAGGGCCACCTGGGCGAAGATGATCGCCGTCATCGCCACGTCGAAGGTCGCCGGGCCCTCTTCGGCGTTGCGCCAGTCGATGACCTTCGGGCCGTCCGCGGTCAGGATCACGTTGAGCGGATGGAGGTCGCCGTGCACCACGACCAGCCCGTCCGCACCACTCGGCGCCGGAATCTCCTGGAGCCGGCGATGCAGGTCGGCGTGCAGCTCGCCCAACTCGGTCGGACTGAGCTCACCGGCGGTCGCCGCTTCACCGAGCGTGGGCCCGGTCAGCCGTTCGAGCACCATGTCGGCGCCGTCGACCTCGTACACGGCCGGCACCGGGTAGTCGTACTTCGCCACGTGCCGCATGTACTCGGCCTCGTCGCGGACCGGATGACCGTTCCGGTACCGACGCAGAACGCGCCCGTCCGGCAGGGCGTACACGTCCGCGTCTCGTCCGAAGGCGAACGGCTCGGCACCGGGCGGCAGGTTCACGGGATACGGATCAGCCGGCCTGGCAGCCACCGGTCGCGGGCTCCATCGGCTTGGCCCCGAGCGTCGGCATCCCGAGCATCACACCCGGCGCCGACGCGGCCGGCGCACCCTGGGCCGCCTCCCACGCATCGCCCGCACGGGTCCGGCGGACCGCGCCGAACTTGTCCGCGACCAGGTGATGCGGCGCCGCGTACGTGACCTCGACCGTCGCCAGATCTCCCGGTCGCGGCGCGTCCACGCCCTCGGGCAGCGCGAAGTGGACCAGCCGGTTGTCCCGGGCCCGCCCCGACAGCCGGTGGGTGGTGGCGTCCTTGCGCCCCTCCCCCTCGGCGACGAGGACCTCCAGCGATCGGCCGACGACGAGCTTGTTCTCCGCCCAGGCCATGTCGTCCTGCACCGCGACCAGCCGCTCGTACCGGTCCTGGACGACGTCGCGCGGGACCTGGTCCTCCATCACCTCGGCCGGAGTCCCGGGGCGCTTGGAGTACTGGAACGTGAACGCCCCCGAGAACCTGGCCTGCCGGACCACGTCGAGCGTGCCCTGGAAGTCCTCCTCGGTCTCGCCGGGGAAGCCGACGATGATGTCCGTCGTGATCGCGGCATCCGGCATCGCGGCCCGGACGTCTTCGATGATCTTCAGGTACCGGTCCCGGCGGTACGAGCGGCGCATCGCCTTGAGCACCGCGTCGGAGCCGGACTGCAGCGGCATGTGCAGCGACGGCATCACGTTCGGCGTCTCGGCCATCGCCTCGATCACGTCGGCGGTGAAGTCGCGCGGATGCGGCGAGGTGAACCGGACCCGCTCCAGGCCGTCGATCGTGCCGCAGGCGCGGAGCAGCTTCGAGAACGCGTACCGGTCGCCGAACTCGACGCCGTAGGAGTTCACGTTCTGGCCGAGCAGGGTCACCTCGAGCACGCCCTCGGCGACCAGCGCCTCGACCTCGGCGAGCACGTCGCCCGGCCGGCGGTCCTTCTCCCGGCCGCGCAGCGCGGGCACGATGCAGAAGGTGCAGGTGTTGTTGCAGCCGACGCTGACCGACACCCACGCGGAGTACGCCGACTCGCGGCGGGTCGGCAGCGTGGACGGGAAGACGTCGAGCGACTCGAGGATCTCGACCTGCGACTCCTCCTGGACCCGGGCCCGCTCCAGCAGCACCGGCAGCGAGCCGATGTTGTGGGTACCGAAGACGACGTCCACCCAGGGCGCCTTCTTCGTGATGCCGGCCTTGTCCTTCTGCGCCAGGCAGCCGCCGACGGCGATCTGCATGCCCGGCTTCTTCGCCTTCACCGGCGCCAGGTGCCCGAGGTTGCCGTACAACTTGTTGTCGGCGTTCTCGCGGACCGCGCAGGTGTTGAAGACGACCACGTCGGCCTGGTCGCCCTCGGGCGCGCGGACGTACCCGGCGTCCTCCAGCAGCCCCCGCAGGCGCTCGGAGTCGTGCACGTTCATCTGGCACCCGTAGGTGCGGACCTCATAAGTACGCATGACAGCCACCTAGAGTACGTGCCTTGGTGGACATAGCCCTACCTGGGTTTGGCTCCCTGGTACCCCTGCCTGGGCGGCGGCGGGAAAGAATAGTTAGGGGCATGAACAGTTCTCGCCGTCAGTTCCTCGCCCGTTCCGCCGCCGGGGCCGCCGCTGTCGTGGCCGGTGGCTCCTTCGCCTCCGCTTCCACCGCGCTGGCCCAGCCGCTCGCGACCACGGCCGCACCGCGGATCACCGCGCTCACCGACGTCACCGTGATCGACGTCGCCACCGGCCACCGCAAGAAGCGGCAGACCGTACTGATCAGCGGCGAACGCATCCTCGCCGTCGGCCGTGGTCTTCCCGTCCCCCGCGGCGCCACCGCGATCGACCTCCGGGGCAAGTACGTCATCCCCGGCCTCGCCGACATGCACGTCCACAGCCTCGGCGACGACCGCGTCTCCCCGCCGCTCTACCTCGCCAACGGCCTCACCACCGTCCGGGAGATGGCCGGCAACCCCCTCGTGTACGACTGGCGGGACCGGATCGCTGCGGGCACCCTGCTCGGTCCGCGGATGGTCGTCGGCTCGCAGATCATCGACGGCGACCCGACCCTGTGGGACCCGAACCTGCTCACCGTCAAGGTCGTCGCCGACGAGGCGGGCGCGCGGGCCGCCGTCCGCGCGGTAAAGGCGGAGGGCGCCGACTTCGTCAAGGTGTACTCGCGGCTCGGCGCCGCGGCGTACCGGGCGATCGTGGACGAGGCACGGCGGCTCGGACTGACCGTCCACGGGCACGGGCCGGACGCGGTACCGATCCAGCAGGTCAGCGCCGCCGGACAACGCAGCCTCGAGCACCTGCACGCGCTGAGTCTGTCCGTGTCGACGCGCGAGGCCGAGGTCCGCCGGATGCAGCTGGCGATCAAGGTGTCGACCGGGGACTACAACAGCTGGTTCCGCCAGATGCACCCGATCGAATGGCTCGCGGCCACCACGTACAGCCGGTCCCGCGCCGCCGAGGTGTTCGGCACGCTCCGCCGCAACCGCACCCGGGTCACGCCGACGCTGACGATGCACCGGGCTCTCGACATGCCGGACCACGTCACCTTCGATCCCGAACTCGGCAAGTACCTGAGCGAGGACTCCCGCTTCAGCTTCGACTACGCGATGGAGTACCTGTACAAGCCGAACCGTCCGGCCGAGGAGGTCGCGCGGCAGCGGCAGATGTGGGACTGGCGGCAACGGTTCACCCGCGAGCTGTTCGCCCACGACGTCCCCGTCCTGGCCGGCACGGACACGGGGACGCCGTACTCCGTGCCCGGGTTCGCCCTGCACGACGAGCTGGAACTCCTCGTCGGAGCCGGCGCCACCCCGCGCCAGGCCCTGTACGCCGCGACGGTGGAACCGGCCCGGTTCCTCGGTCTCGGGACCGACCTCGGCTCGGTCGAACCCCGCAAGATCGCCGACCTGGTCGTCCTGGACGCGGACCCACTGACCGATATCCGCAACACCCGGCGAATTCATAGCGTCATCACCCGCGGCCGGGTGATCTCGCCCGCGGCGCGCCGGCAACTGCTCGCCGACGTCGAATCCGCCGTGAAGGACCCGGCTCCGGCAGCGGCCCTGGCCGCGGGTGGCTGCTGCGGAACGCAGCGTCGCGAACACTGAGGACAACCGCTGAGCAGGCTGTGACCGATTCGTCACAGCCTGCTCCGTCGGATTGCAGATCGTTACCACCGTGGAACCGGGGGGCCGTGCAGGCCAACCCCCCGCTCCGCTAGGTTCACGCCATGAGCGATTCCGGCACCTTGACGAAAACTGGTCTGGTGACGCTGACCGACGTCAACAAACACTTCGGTGAGCTGCACGTCCTGAAGGACATCAACCTGTCCATCCAAAAGGGCGAGGTCGTGGTCGTGATCGGGCCGTCGGGGTCCGGCAAGTCGACGCTGTGCCGGGCGATCAACCGGCTGGAGCCGATCGACTCCGGTGACATCAGCCTGGACGGCCAGCCGCTCCCGAGCGAAGGCCGGGCGCTGGCTCGGCTGCGCGCCGACGTGGGCATGGTGTTCCAGTCGTTCAACCTGTTCGCGCACAAGACGATCCTGCAGAACGTCACGCTCGGGCCGATGAAGGTCCGGGGCGAGTCGAAGGCGGAGGCCGAGAAGAAGGCCCGCGCCCTGCTCGACCGCGTCGGCGTCGCCGTGCAGGCGGAGAAGTACCCGGCCCAGCTGTCCGGCGGCCAGCAGCAGCGGGTGGCGATCGCCCGCGCGCTCGCGATGGACCCGAAGGTGATGCTCTTCGACGAGCCGACCTCGGCGCTGGACCCGGAGATGATCAACGAGGTCCTCGACGTGATGGTCGGCCTGGCCCGCCAGGACATGACGATGGTCGTCGTCACCCACGAGATGGGCTTCGCCCGTAAGGCCGCGAACCGGGTGGTGTTCATGGCCGACGGCCAGATCGTCGAGCAGGCCGAGCCGGAGCAGTTCTTCACCGACCCGCAGACCAAGCGGGCCCAGGACTTCCTCTCGAAGATCCTCACCCACTGACCGTCCCCGCGTTCCCAGCGCAGTACCGAAACACTGGAGGAAACCAACCATGCGACAGCGGATCATCGCTGCCTTCGGCATCGCGGCCCTGGCCGCCACCGGCCTGGCGGCCTGTGGTGACGACTCCGGCGACGGAGGCTCCGGCGGCGGTGGCGACAAGGTCACCATCGGCATCAAGTTCGACCAGCCGGGCCTCGGCCTGAAGGAAGGGTCGAACTACACCGGCCTCGACGTCGACGTCGCCAAGTACGTCGCCAAGGAGCTCGGCTACTCCGACGACAACATCGAGTTCAAGGAAGCGCCGTCGGCCCAGCGGGAGACGCTGCTGTCGAACGGCCAGGTCAAGATGATCTTCGCGACCTACTCGATCACCGACGCCCGCAAGGAGAAGGTCTCCTTCGCCGGCCCGTACCTGGTGGCCGGCCAGGACCTGCTGGTCCGCGCCGACAGCGACATCACCGGCCCGGACGCCCTGAACGGCAAGAAGCTGTGCTCGGTGACCGGCTCGACCTCGGCCCAGAAGGTCAAGGACAAGTTCGCCAACACCGTGCAGCTGCAGGAGTACGACACCTACTCCAAGTGCGTCGAGGCCCTCGGCGCCGGCGCGATCGACGCGCTGACCACGGACAACACGATCCTGGCCGGTTACGCCTCGCAGGCCGCCAACCAGGGCAAGTTCAAGGTGGTCGGCAAGACCTTCTCCGAGGAGCGCTACGGCGTCGGCCTGAAGAAGGGCGACACCGAGACCTGCACCAAGGTCAACGACGCGCTGAAGAAGATGGTCGACTCCGGCGAGTGGCAGAAGGCGGTCGACAAGAACGTCGGCCCGTCGGGCCTGAAGCTGGACGCGGCGACGAACCCGCCGAAGTCCTTCGACGCCTGCGCCTGACCTGACCGGTGGGGAGGGACCCTTCGCCGGTCCCTCCCCACACGCATGAGTCCCCTCTTTCGTCCCCTGCAGGAGAACCATGGACGTGATCTCCGAGTTCTTCTCCGAGTACGACGGTCTCGGAGCTTTCAAGACGACGATCTACCTGACCGTGCTGTCCGCCCTGTGCGCGCTGCTCATCGGGACGGTCGTCGCCGTCATGCGGGTGTCCCCCGTGCGGGTGCTGCAGGTCCTCGGCACCCTGTACGTGAACATCGTGCGTAACACGCCGCTGACGCTGGTGATCGTGTTCTGCAACCTCGGCCTGTTCCTGCAGCTCGGACTCGCCCTGGCGAACAAGGACTCCAACACCTTCATCAACGACAACAACTTCCGGCTCGCCATCCTCGGCCTGTCGGTGTACCACGCGGCCTTCGTCGCCGAGGCGATCCGCAGCGGCGTGAACACGGTCCCGCTGGGCCAGGCGGAGGCGGCCCGGGCGATCGGCCTGCCGTTCCTGAAGACCTTGCGGTTCGTGGTCCTGCCGCAGGCGTTCCGCGGCGCCATCGCCCCGCTCGGCAACGTCCTCATCGCGCTGACCAAGAACTCCACCGTCGCTTCGGTGATCGGTGTCACCGAGGCCTCCGCGGTGATGAAGGTGATGATGGAGAACCGGCCGGACCAGCTCTTCGTGGTGTTCGGCATCTTCGCCGTCGGCTTCGTGATCCTCACCCTCCCGGTCGGGATCCTGTTCACCTCGATGTCCAAGCGCCTGGCGGTGAAGCGATGAGCTCCAGCGTTCTGTTCGACGCCCCCGGACCGAAGACCAAGCGGCTGTACGCCGTCATCGGTGCCGCCAGCATCGTGGTGGTCCTGCTCGGCCTGTGGTTCGTGATCAGCAAGCTCGAGGAGAAGGGCCAGCTGACCAAGGCCAAGTGGGAGCCGTTCCTCACCGGCGAGATCTGGACCGAGTACCTGATCCCGGGCCTGATCGGCACCCTCGTCGCGGCCGCGATCTCGGTCGTGCTCGCGCTGACGATCGGCGTCCTGCTCGGGGTCGGCCGGCTGTCCCGGCAGACCTGGATCCGGTGGCCCAGCGGCGTGATCGTGGAGTTCTTCCGCGCCGTCCCGGTGCTGCTGATGATGCTGTTCACCTACGCGCTGTACGCGTTCTACGAGGTCTTCCCGCCGGACCGGCTGGCGCTGGCCGCCGTCGTCACCGGCCTGACCCTGTACAACGGGTCGGTCGTGGCCGAGTTGGTCCGCTCCGGCGTGCACTCGCTGCCCAAGGGCCAGAACGAGGCGGCGCTGGCGATCGGTCTCACCGAGGGCAAGACGATGCGGCTGGTGCTGTTGCCCCAGGCCATCACCGCGATGCTGCCGGCCATCGTCGGCCAGCTCGTCGTGGTGCTCAAGGACACCGCGCTCGGCTACATCATCACCTACGAGGAACTGCTCCGGAAGGCGGAGCAGATCGGCAACTACAAGTCGAACCTGCTGCCGGCCCTGATCGTCGTCGGCGCGATCTTCGTCATCGTGAACTACTTCGTCAGCCTGCTGGCCCAGTTCGTCGAAGGCCGGATGCGCCGTCGCGGCCGCTCCGCCGGCGGCCCCATCGCCCCGGACCAGCTCGACCAGGCCGCGGCCGCCACCGCGGCCCAGGCGGCCGACCCCGACTCGGTCGGCGGCGTGCCACGCTAGTACCAGCAGTCACCGAGAAGGCCCGGGAATTTCCCGGGCCTTCTCTGTTTCCTGTCGACCTTGTTGCATTCCCGTCACAGCCACCGGAGCGCTTCTGCCACTTCCTGCAAAGGCCTCTGTCCGCGTGGACAAATTCAGTTGCCCAAGGCAAGACTGACGATCCCGGCCGGATCAGCTGAATCCCCAGTGAGAGGACCTCAGGATGGGTGTCAACCGAGCATTCCCGGCCACGGCCGCGCTCGCCCTCGCAGTACTCGCCGCGTCCGGCGGATCGGCCGCGGCGGTGCCCGAGTCGGCGACGGCACAATGCAACCCGATCTCGATCAGCTACACCTTCGACAACGACCAGACCGGCGGCTGGTGGGTCGTCGAGACGTCGATGACGTGCTCGCCGGCGAACTACTTCAAGCGCTACAACCTGATCATCTACGACCGGCCGCACACCAAGGACTTCGTCTTCGAGAACACCGGGTACGTCACCGGCTCGTACAGCAAGACCACGATCGTCCCCGCCACGCCGGCCGGTGCGAAGAAGTCCGCGTGCGTCTCGGCGAGGTCGGAGCTGTACTACTTCGACAAGACCCAGATCGACGAGGAGAAGCGGAACTCCTGCTTCAACACGGCCGCGCCCTGATCAACCGGAGGTGGGAACACATGCGCAGGACTGAGCGAACGATCATCACCACGCTGACCGGTCTGTCGATGCTGGCGATCGGCCCCGGCATCGCCTCCGCCGCGACCCAGGGATGGGACTTCTGCGGGTCGACGGGTGCTACATGGAGCACGTCAACGGCCGGACGCAGCGGCACGGTCACAGTGACGGGCGACTGCGCCACGGTCAACGCCAACTGGCGGATGGATGTCTACGTCAACGGTGAATGGTGGGTCTATTCCCAAGGCACTGTGAAGAGCGGGACGCATACCATTCGGACCAAGGCACCGAGCATGCCCAAGCCGAACGACAAGCGTGGCAACTACACGTACGCGAAGATCACCTACACCTACGGAAACTGGAAGAACGTGTACGAAGAGGATCTCGGTTATCTTCCGTGTACCGGGTGTACCGGCTGAGCTGAGAAACGGCCCTTGGCCACCTTGGAACCAGGGGTGACCAAGGGCCGTTCTGTCAGCGCAGGGTGTCGAAGGAGTCCCGGATGATGTCGAGGGCCTCGGTGGCTTCTTCCTCGGTCAGGGTCATCGGTGGGGCCATCCGGAGGACGTTGCCGTGCAGGCCGCCCTTGCCGATCAACAGGCCGCGGTTCTTGGTCTCCTGCTGGAGCTTGGCCGTGGTGGCCGGGTCGGGGGTACGGTCCTCCGGCTTGATGATCTCGGCGGCCAGCATCAGGCCCTTGCCGCGGACGTCGCCGAGCTCGGGGAACTCGTCGGAGATCCCGCGCAGCCCGTCGGCGAGCTGGGCGCCGCGCTTGACCGCGTTCGCCTGCAGGTCGTTGTCCAGCAGGTACTCGATGGTCGCCTTGGCCGCCGTGGTCGAGAGCGGGTTGCCGCCGAAGGTGGACAGCGAGTTCGCGCTCAGGCTGTCCATCAGGTCCGCGGACGCGACCACGCCGCCGATCGCGAACCCGTTGCCGAGGCCCTTCGCGAACGTCATCGCGTCCGGCACGACCCCGTGCGCCTGGATCCCCCAGAAGTGCTCGCCGGTCCGGCCCCAGCCGGTCTGCACCTCGTCGGAGATGAAGAGGATCCCGTACTCGTCCAGCACCTCCTTGAACGCGGCGTACAACCCGTCCGGCCCGGAGGAGAACCCGCCGACACCCTGGATCGGCTCCGCGATCAGGCAGGCCACGTCACCGGACGTGGTGGTGTCGATGACCTGACGCAGATCGTCCACGCAGACCTTGATGTACTCCGCGTCCGGCAGGTCGCGGAACGGGCTGCGGTAGCGGTACGCGCCCTGCACGTACTGCACGTTGACCGGGGTCAGGCTGCTCGCCGACCAGCCGCGGTGCCCGGTGATCGCGATCGTGCCGAAGCTGCGGCCGTGGTACGAGTTGCGCATCGCGAGGACCTGGTTCGACCGGCGGTTCTGGGTGGCGAACAGCAGGGCCGCCTCGTTCGCCTCGGTGCCGGAGTTGGTGAAGAAGACCTTCGCGGACGGGATCCCGGACAGCTCCGCGATCTTCTCGGCCAGCTCGATCTGGCGGCGGATCAGGTACACCGTCGAGGTGTGCACGACACCGCTGGCGAGCTGCTCGCGGACCGCCTCGGCGATCTCGGCGATGTCGTAGCCGATCGCGTTGGTGAGGATGCCGGCGAAGAAGTCGAGGTAGCTGTTGCCCTCACCGTCGGTGACCCGGCGGCCGGACCCGCTGACGATCTCGATCGGCTCCTCGTAGTACAGGGCCAGCCACTCGGGCATGACCGCCTGGTGACGCTCCCACAGCTCCGCATGTGTCATGCCCTAGCAATACCTCATGTCGGGCCCGGCTGACAGGGGCGCCCGGCCTGACCGGGGTGACCGTTAGGGTGCTGCCCGTGACTCTGCCGAGCATCCCGCACGTCGACCTCGAGTCGTTGGAGCAGTTCGACCGGATCCTGGCGGCCGGCGCGACGTCGATGGCGGGGTGGCGGGTCCAGTCCGTCGACCTGACCGGCCGGACCGCGGAGCTGCTGCGGCTGGCGCCGATGGGCTCGCTGTTCCTCGGCTGCGCGCTGGCCGAGGAGGCGGAGAGCTGGATCCGGGACGGCGGCGGCCTGATCTTCCCAACGATCCCCGAGCTCCCCTTCGACCCGTACCGCGGCGCCCTGTACGACGCGGACGAGCTGTACGACGGGCTGCCGGCCGGGTACGAGTCGACGCCGGACGCCCGGATCTACGCGTGGTCACGGCAGCACGACGTCCGCGGTGACACCGGCCGTACCCTCGCCGCCGCGTTGCACGATCACGCGGTCGCCGACGCGCTCGCCGAGCTCCCCGACGACCGGCCGTGGGTCGGCGTGATGGGCGGTCACGGGATCGAACGCGGCGAGGCGACGTACCGCGCCGCCGTCGAGCTCGGCCGGACCCTGGCCCGTTCGGGGCTCACCGTGGCCACCGGTGGCGGTCCCGGTGCGATGGAGGCGGCGAACCTGGGCTCCCTGCTCGCGAAGTACGACGACGCCGAGGTCGAGGTGGCGCTGTCGATCCTGGCCGAGGTGCCGTCGTTCCGGCCGTCGATCGGCGCCTGGGCCTCGGCGGGGATGAAGGTGCGGCAGGCGTTCCCCGGGGACGGCGGCGTGTCGGTGCCGACCTGGTTCTACGGCCACGAGCCGCCGAACGTGTTCGCGAGCGCGATCGCGAAGTACTTCTCCAACGCCCAGCGCGAGGACGTCCTGCTCAACCACGCCCGCGGCGGCATCATCTACCTGCCCGGCGCGGCCGGTACGGTCCAGGAGATCTTCCAGGCCGTCACGCCGAACTACTACGGCGACCCGGCCACCCAGATCCCGATGGTCCTGGTCGGCGTGGAGCACTGGACCACCCGCCTGCCGGTCTGGCCGCTACTGCGAGGCCTCGCCGCCGGCCGCGCGATGGAGCCCTCCGTCCACCTGGTCGACTCCATCGCCGAAGCGGCTCAGCTGGTGAGTACGACCTAGGCGACGCGTTCGGGGGTGAACTGCATCCGGGGGTTGGCGTACGCCTCCTGTGCCTCGACCAGCTGGAGCTCGCGCTCGCCCGACTCGTGGGTGCTGGTGAGCAGGTCGAAGACGCTCGAGGTCGTCCGTGCGAGCGCCTCCGCGAGGTCGCCGGTCCGTCGGTAGTGCGCGGTGAAGAGCGCGGCCGTGACGTCGCCCGAGCCGTTCGCCTTCATCGGGATGTACGGCGTCCGCACGAGCCACGCCCCGCTGTCGCCGACGGCCAGCATCTCGATCGTGCCGTCCTCGCGGTCGGGCCGCTCGACGCTCGTCACGAGCACCGTCCGCGGTCCGGTCGCGCGCACCAGCTCCACCGAGGCCAGCGTCGACTCGAGCGTGTCGGGCTCGGTACCGGTCAGGAAGCCCAGCTCGAACTGGTTGGGCGTGATGAGGTCGGCGGCCGGAACCACCCGGTCCCGCAGCAGCACCGGGATCGCCGGCGCGACGAAGCAGCCGGACTTCGCGTTGCCCATCACCGGGTCGCAGGAGTACACCGCCGCGGGATTGGCCGCCTTGACCCGCTTCACCGTCTCCAGGATCACATCGGCGATCCCCTCGCCGCCCTGGTAGCCCGAGAGCACCACGTCGATCTGCGGGAGCACCCCGCGGTCCTCGATCCCCTGCAGCACCTCACGGACGTCGTCCGGGCTGATCATCGGTCCGCGCCAGGCGCCGTACCCGGTGTGGTTGGAGAAGTTGACCGTGTAGACCGGCAGCACCTCGACGCCGATGCGCTGCAGGGGGAACACCGCCGCCGAGTTGCCCACGTGCCCGTAGGCCACCGCGGACTGGATCGAGAGGATCTTCACCGGTCGATCATGTCATTGCCGTGAGTTCGCGCCTTTCGCGGGCCTCGGCCGGTCTGCCAGGGTCTTGGTCAGCCGGACGTCTTCGGGCTCGAAGCCGAGCGCCTTGTAGAACTTCCGGGCACCGCGGTTGGCGGCTCCGGTCTCGAGCGTCACGTTCGCGACGCCGATCTGCCGCGCGTGCTGGGTGACCGCCTTCATCAGCGCCTTGCCGACCCCCTTGCCCTCCCGCCGCGCCGCCACCGCCAGCTCCCCGACGTACAGGTCGATGTCGCCGGACCAGTGGTCACGCTCCTCCCCCGCGACGAACCCGGCCACCTCGCCCCGGACCTCGGCGACGAACACGAACCGGCCGGGATCGTGGGCCCGGGTCAGCGCGTCCGTGACCCAGCCGAGGACGGCCGCCCGGACCGCCGCGGGCCGCCGCCAGGCCGCGACGCCCTCCGCCAGCCTCGGCGCCAGGGCGAGAACGGCCTCGCGGTCGCGCTGTTCGAACCGCCTGACTTCGATACGCATGCTGGCCAGTCTGCCGATCGGAGAACGGCACGAAAACTGTCGGCGGGCTGATCTAGCCTCGCCCGCATGGCGAATTTCGTACTGGTGCCCGGGGCTTGGCTGGGTGCGTGGGCGTGGGACGAGGTGGCCGGGCTGCTCCGCGCGGACGGCCACGGGGTGTACGCGGTGACGCTGTCGGGGCTGGCGGACCGGTTCGGGCCAGGGGCGGAGGAGGTCGGTCAGGCGCAGCACGTCGCCGACATCGTCGCGGTCGTCGAGGACAACGATCTCCACGACGTCGTGCTCGCGGGGCACAGCTACGCGGGGATCCCGGCCGGTCAGGCCGCGGCGGCGATCGGCGAGCGGCTCCGCCGGATGGTCTACGTGGACGCGAACGTCCCGATCGACGGCTGCTCGTTCGCCGACGGCTGGTCCGAGGAAGGGCGCGCGTGGCTGACCGACCAGCTCGCCCGCGCCGGTGGGTACTGGCCGCCGCTGACCGCCGAGGACTACGCGGGCCAGGACCTGACCGAGCCGATGATCACCCGGATCGTCGACCTGTCCACGCCACACCCCGGCCGCGCGATCCAGGAACCGGCCCGGCTCCCGCGCCCGATCACCGAGCTCCCGACGACGTACCTGAAGTGCCTCCGCGACGGCGCGACCCCGACCAGTACGGTCCTGACGCACCTGAAGTCGCCACAGTGGACGCTGGCCGAGCTCGACACCGGGCACTGGCCGATGATCTCCCGGCCCACCGAGCTGGCGAAGCTGCTCAGCGCCCTCGGCTGATTCGGATCAGCGGCGCAGAGCGGACTCGGCCTGCTCGAGGAAGGCGTCGACCTCGGCCACGGAGTACCCCTCGCGGAAGCGCACCGGGGTGAACTGGACGTTGCGGACGTCCTCGGCGGTCACCGGCCGATCCGTCGGCCGGCCCTCGAGGGTGGCTTCCAGCCGGGCGACGAACTCGTCCACGTCGGCCATCTGGTAGCCCTCCTGCCACTTCACCTTGGTGAACAGCGGCGCGAACCCGCTCACGCGCGGTCCGCCGCCGCGAGCTGACCACAGGCGCCGTCGATCTCCTGCCCGCGGGTGTCCCGGACCGTGGTGGAGACCCCGCCCGCCTGCAGCCGGCGGACGAACTCGCGCTCGTCGGCCGGGTCGGAGGCGGTCCACTTCGAGCCGGGGGTCGGGTTCAGCGGGATGAGGTTGACGTGCACCCAGCCCCAGTCGCCGCGGGCGCGCAGCTTCTCGGCGAGCAGGTCGGCGCGCCAGGCGTGGTCGTTGATGTCGCGGATCATCGCGTACTCGATCGAGACGCGCCGCTTGGTCTTCTCCGCGTACCCCCAGGCGGCGTCGAGGACCTCGTCGACCTTCCATCGGTTGTTGATCGGGACCAGCTCGTCGCGCAGCTCGTCGTCCGGCGCGTGCAGCGACAGCGCCAGCGTCACCGGGATCCCCTCGTCGGCCAGCTGGTTGATCCGCGGCACCAGGCCGACCGTGGACACGGTCACGCCGCGGGCCGAGATCCCCAGCCCCTCCGGCGACGGATCGGTGAACCGGCGGACCGCCCCGATGACGGCCTTGTAGTTGGCCATCGGCTCGCCCATCCCCATGAACACGATGTTGCTCACCCGGCCCGGCCCGCCCGCGATCTCCCCGCGCGCCAGCGCCCGCGCACCGTCGACGACCTGCTCGACGATCTCCGCGGTGGTCATGTTCCGGGTCAGGCCGGCCTGGCCGGTCGCGCAGAACGGGCACGCCATCCCGCAGCCGGCCTGGGACGACACGCACATGGTGGCGCGACCCGGGTACCGCATCAGGACGGACTCGACCAGCGAACCGTCGAGCAGCTTCCACAGCGTCTTCCGGGTCTGCCCGTTGTCGCACTCCAGATCGCGCACCCGAGTCAGCAACGGCGGCATCAGGTCGGCCACCAACTTGTCCCGGCTCGCTGCGGGCAGGTCGGTCATCTCGGAAGAGTCCGCGGTGAGCCGCGAGAAGTAGTGGTTCGACAGCTGCTTGGCCCGGAACCCAGGCTCGCCCAGCGCCACCACGGCGGCCTTCCGCTCCTCCCCACTGAGGTCGGCCAGGTGCCGCGGCGGCTTCTTGGCACGACGCGGTTCATCGAAAACGAGGGGCAGGGAGGTAGTCATAGCGTCCTCGATTGTCCCCCGGCAGCGGGTTCCTTCACAAATTCACATCAGCGTGAGCCCGGCCACGCCCGGGATGGGGTCCCTGTCTCCCGCCCCGGGCGCGGGTCTCAGGCGGAATAGCCCTTCGGGGGGATCAGGGTGGCGAGTTGGTCGAAGGTGAGCCAGTACGTCGCGGTGGGGGCGAAGCCGGCCGGGTCGGCGATCAGGACGGTGCGGTCGGCGGCGTCGTAGCCGATGACGGTGAAGTAGTGGTAGATCGTGTAGTTCGGGTAACCCGGCGGGTGGTTGTTCGCCGGCGCGACGATGTTCGCGACGATCGGGTAGTTGTTGTCGATGTCGAGCACGATGTCGTTCCAGAGCAGGTCGCGCTGCGCCTGCGTGGGCGGGTCGTTCGGCATCTCCTTGGTCTCGTACCAGCCGGTGCCGAGGTTGTTGTTCAGCACTCCGGTGACCTGGCCGATCCAGTCGGTCCCGTCCTCGTCGGTGTTGAGCTGCCCTGCGAGCGCGGCCTGACTGGGCGGCGACATCCGGGCCGACAAGGCGATCCGGGTCGCGGCCGGACCACACCAGTACCCGGTCTCCTGGTACTGGAAGTCGACCTGGAGGACCTTCGCCTCCTGCGTCCGATACGCCCCGGCCGGTACCGCTTTGCCGGCGACGGTCACCGGTGCCGGCGGCGCGGCCTGCACCGGTACGGCCGGTAGCAGCAGTCCACCGGTCAGGGCCAGACCGCCGAGTGCGGCCGTGATCTTCTGCTTGCGCCTCCCGAGCCTCACGGGCGGCAGCTGATGTGTACGCATGTCAGCTCCTCAGCCTCTCGAGGGGTGACCCGGCGTGGTCACCGCAACACCCTTAGTGGTTCCAGGTCGTCGCGGCTTTGTAAACCTTTGACCCCGTTACTGCGATACGCGGAAACATCTGACCGAGGCTCTTTGCGCAGGTCAGCCGGTGATTCACAGCCGGCACCCGGGTTTCGATCCTGGTGGAATCCGGGTGGCGCGGAATGCCCTTTCGCACCAGGCCGTTGCACTGAGCATCATGACTTCGCCGCTCGCTGGTATCCCGCTGTCGGTGCTCGATCGATCCCGGACCCGGGTCGGCGAGACGGAGGCCGAGACGTTGCGCCAGACGGTGCGGCTGGCCCAACAGGTCGAGGAGCTCGGGTACCACCGGTTCTGGGTGTCCGAGCACCACAGCGTCCCGGGCGTCGTGGGTTCCGCGCCGACGGTACTGGCGGCCGCCGTGGCCGGTGCGACGACGCGGATCCGGGTCGGGACGGGCGGCGTGATGCTGCCGAACCACCGGCCGCTCGTGGTCGCGGAGCAGTTCGGCGTCCTCGAATCGCTGTTCCCGGATCGCATCGACCTGGGACTCGGCCGCTCGGTCGGCTTCACGAACGGGATCCGCCGCGCCCTCGGTGTCGACAAGGATGCCGTCGACGACTTCGCCGATCAGGTGAGCGAGTTGCTCGGGTACTTCACCGGTACCCAGACCAACCACCCGCAGGTCCACGCCCGACCAGGTGAGGGCCTGCGCGTACCGCCGTACGTCCTCGCCGTCGGTGAAGGTGCGCTCCTTGCTGCCTCGCTCGGCCTGCCGCTGGTGATCGCCGGTGCACGGGGCGAGGCGGAATTGCTCGGCTGGCTCGCTCGGTACCGCGCGGAGTTCCGCCCTTCGGAGTGGGCGGACCGACCGTACGTCGTCCTGGCGGCCACGGTGGCCGTGGCGTCGTCGACGGCCGAGGCTAGGCGGCTACTGCTGCCCGAGGCGTGGGCGAGTGCGCATTCGCGAACCCGTGGCGTCTTCCCGCCGTTGCGATCCGTCGACGAGGTGCTGCGGCTCGAACTGACCGAGAAGGAGCGCGGCTTCTTCGAGCAGTCGCTGCAGGGGCAGATCTACGGAACACCGGGTGAGGTCGAGAACGCGCTCGGTGGACTCGTCCGGCGGACCGCGGCGGACGAGGTGCTGGTCACCACCAACACCTACGACCGGGCGGACCTGCTGGCCTCGTACGCGGCGCTGGCCGAGCTCGCCGAACTGAGGTCACCCGTCAGCGGTTGATCCGGTCCAGCAGGCGCTTGCTGACGTCCGGCCACTCGTCGGCGAGGATCGAGAACACCACGGTGTCCCGCCAGGAACCGTCGGCCTGTTTCTTGTGGTGCCGCAGAACGCCCTCACGGGTCGCGCCCAGCTTGGCGATCGCGGCCTGGGACCGCGTGTTCACGTGGCCGGTCTGGATCTTCACCCGCTCGAACCCGCAGTCCTCGAACGCGTGCCGCAGCACCAGGTACTTGCAGGCCGGGTTGACCGCGGTCCCCCAGACGGCGGGCGCGTAACCGGTCCAGCCGAGGTGGACGCTCTCGTTGGCCAGATCCACGTCGCCGAGACTCGTAGTCCCGACAACGGTGCCCGCGGCCCCGAGTTCGCTGTCGCCGGCCAGCCGGACCACGTACGCCGTCCGTTGGGTGGTCGCGCCGATCCACTGGGTCCGCATCTGGTCCACGTCGGCCGGCAAAGCGGCAGGCCCGCCGCCGAAGCCGCCCGCGTAGACGCGCTCGTCCGCGATCGCGGCGTACAGGGATTCGATGTCGTCGGCAACGAACCGGTCGAGACGGACGACGTCGCCGGCCAGGGAGCGGCCGTCGGGAGCGATGGTCATGCGGCCAGCCAACCTCGCCCGGGCGACCAGGTCAAACCGATTGTGGGCGCCGTCAGACCAGGAGGTGCAGCAGCAGCCAGACCGCGGGAGCCGTTGCCAGCAAGGAATCCAGCCGGTCCATCACCCCGCCGTGACCGGGCAGCAGGTTCGACATGTCCTTGATGCCCAGATCGCGCTTGATCATCGACTCGCCGAGGTCGCCGAGCGTGGCCGTGACCACTGCCACCGCCCCGACGATCGCGCCGGCCCACCAGTCCCCGTCGAGCAGCCACACCACCGAGCCGATGCCGGCGCCGATACAGGCCAGGGTGGATCCGGTGAACCCTTCCCACGACTTCTTCGGGCTGATCGTCGGCGCCATCGGGTGCTTGCCGAACAGGACGCCGACCGCATACCCACCGACGTCGCTGGCCACCACCACGAGGAAGAACGTCACCACCCGCTGCGGGCCGTCGGCGTCCGGCTGGACCAGCAGGATCGCGAACCCGGCCAGCATCGGCACGTACCCGATCAGGAACGCGCCGGCGCTGACGTCGCGGACGAACCCGATCGAACCCCCCGGCATCCGCCAGAAGATCGTGGCCAGCACGGTGAGCGCCAGCGCGACCAGCAGCGCCATCGGGCCACCGAAGTACGCGGCCAGCAGCATCGCCGTCGTCCCGGCCAGCAACGGGATCCGCGGGATCACCGCGCCCCCGGTCCGCAGGGCGCGGATCATCTCGTCGACGGCCACCAGCACGGTGGCCAGGACGACGAAGACGAAGAGGACCTTCTGCCAGAACAGCGAGCCGACGATGATCGCACCGAGACCGACTCCGACCGCGATGGCCGCGGGCAGGTTGCGCCCGGCGCGGCTCGGCGCGGGCGTGCTCTGGTCGAGGTCCATCACACCTCGAGCAGTTCGGCTTCCTTGTGCTTGAGCAGCTCGTCGATCGAGTCGACGTACTTCTTCGTCAACCCGTCGAGGCGCTTCTCAGCACTCTTGCCCTCGTCCTCGCCCGCATCGCCGTCCTTGACGGTCTTGTGCACCTGGTCCATCGCGTGCCGGCGGATGTTGCGCATCGAGACCTTGGCCTCCTCGGCCTTGGTCTTCGCGAGCTTGATGTACTCCTTGCGCCGCTCCTCGGTGAGCTGCGGCATGACCACCCGGATCACCGCGCCGTCGTTGCCTGGGTTCACCCCCAGGTCGGAGTCGCGGATCGCCTTCTCGATCGCGACCATCGCGCCCTTGTCGTACGGCGAGATGAGCACGGTCCGCGGCTCGGGCACCTGGAAACCGGCCAGCTGCTGCAGCGGCGTCGGGGTGCCGTAGTAGTCGGCCGTGAGGCTCGCGAACATCTGCGGGTGCGCCCGGCCGGTGCGGATCGCCGCGAAGTCGTCCTTGGCGACCTCCACGGCCTTCGCCATCTTCTGCTCGGCTTCGCGGAGTGCTTCGTCGATCACGACATTCCTCGCTTCCTCGGGGCCGCGTCGATGCGGCCACTGACAACCCTACGAACGCTGGTCTACCAGACGACGGGCCCGAAGCCCGCGTTTCGCACGATCCTAGTGCCTGGACACCGGCCGGCCGTCACCGACCGTGCTCAGCTGTCCGGCTCCGTGGCCGTGCGGGGGAATCCGGCCCGGCGGCCGGAGGACGGCTCGTCAGCCGGGGGCGACGACCGTCCCGAGCTTCTCGCCCCGGACCACCCGGGCGATGTTGCCCTCGGCCAGGCCGAAGATGACGATCGGCAACGCGTTGTCGCGGGCCAGGCTGATCGCGGTGGCGTCCGCGACCCGCAGCCCGCGGGCCAGGAAGTCGTCGTAGGAGAGCTGATCGAACTTCACCGCGTCCGGGTTCTTCTTCGGGTCGGAGTCGTAGACCCCGTCGACGCCCTGCTTGCCCATCAGCAATGCCTCGGCACCGATCTCCAGCGCGCGCTGCGCGGCCACGGTGTCGGTGGAGAAGTACGGCATCCCGGAGCCGGCGCCGAAGATCACCACGCGGCCCTTGGCCAGGTGCCGGTCGGCCTTGCGCGGGATGTACGGCTCGGCGACCTGGCCCATCGTGATGGCGGTCTGGACCCGGGTCTCCACGCCCAGCTTCTCCAGGAAGTCCTGCAGCGCCAGGCAGTTCATCACGGTGCCGAGCATGCCCATGTAGTCGGCGCGGTTCCGCTCCATACCGCGCTGCTGGAGCTCGGCGCCGCGGAAGAAGTTTCCGCCGCCGACGACCACGGCGACCTGGACCCCGGCGCGGACCACCTCGGCGATCTGCTTGGCGATCGAGTTCACCACGTCGGGGTCGACGCCCAGCTTGCCGCCGCCGAACACCTCACCCGACAGCTTCAGCAGCACCCGGTGGTAGGCCGGATCGAACGGCGAAGAGGCCGGTCTCGTCTCGGTACTCAGGGTTTCCGTCACGATTCCGGCCTCCTCGGTCGTTGGGGTGATGCGGTCGGTGCTCGAACCGACCTGTCAGGCGCCGATCTCGAACCGGGCGAACCGCTTCACGGTCACGCCGGCCTCGTCGAGCACGGCCTTGACGGTCTTCTTGCTCTCCTGGACCGACGGCTGCTCGAGCAGCACGACGTCCTTGAAGAAGCCGTTGACCCGGCCCTCGACGATCTTCGGCAGCGCCTGCTCCGGCTTGCCCTCCTCGCGAGCGGTCGCCTCGGCGATCCGCTTCTCGTTCTCGACCGTCTCGGCCGGGACCTCGTCGCGGGTGGTGTAGAGCGGACGCATCGCGGCGGCCTGCATCGCGGCGCCGCGGGCGGCCTCCACGTTGTCGCCCTCGAACTCGACCAGCACGCCGACCTGGGCGGGCAGGTCCGCGGCGCGCTTGTGCATGTACGCCGTCACCTGGCCGTCGAACACGGCGACCTGGGCCAGTTCGAGCTTCTCGCCGATGACCGCGGCCAGCGCCTCGATGTTCTCGGCGACGCTCTTGCCGTCGGCCAGCTTCTCGCCCAGCAGGCCCTCGATGTCGCCGACCTTGCTGGCCGCGGCGTGCGCGACGATGTCGGCGGCGAGCTGCTGGAACTGCTCGTTCTTGGCGACGAAGTCGGTCTCGCAGTTGAGCTGGACCAGGGCGTTCTCCGCGGCGGCCACCAGGCCGTTGGTGGCGGAGCGCTCGGCGCCACGCTTGGCGGCCTTGGCCGCGCCCTTGATGCGCAGCTCCTCGATCGCCTTCTCGAAGTCGCCGTCGGTCGACTCGAGCGCCTTCTTCGCGTCCATCATGCCCGCGCCGGTAGCGTCGCGGAGCTTCTTCACGTCAGCGGCGGTGTAGTTCGCCATTCCTCGTTCTCTCGTCTTCTCGCTGCGTCAGCTGGGTGGTTGGAACCGCTGCCGGGCCGGTGCCGGCCACCGCGTACGGCGGCCGGCGTGTCCTGGCGGCGTGGGGCCGGATCAGGCCTCGGTCTTCGGGGCCTCGGTGCCCTCGACCGGGGTGTCGTCGGCCTTCGCGATGGTCTCGGCGACCGCGGCGGACTCGGCGACCGGCGCCGGGGCCTCGTCGGCGTCGGCGGCCGGAGCAGCCTCGGCCTCGGCGGCCGGGGCAGCGTCAGCGGCCGGAGCGGCGTCGGCAGCCGGGGCGTCGGCCTTCGCGGCCGGAGCGGCAGCGGCGGCGTTCTGGCTCTCCAGCAGCTCCCGCTCCCAGGCGGCCAGCGGCTCCTCGGCGCCCAGCTCCTCACCGGCGGCGGCGGCGCCCTGACCCGAGCGGCCCATCAGGCCGTCGGCCACGGCGTCGGCGACCACGCGGGTCAGCAGGCCGACCGAGCGGATCGCGTCGTCGTTGCCCGGGATCGGGAAGTCGACCTCGTCCGGGTCGCAGTTGGTGTCCAGGATGCCGATGATCGGCAGCTTCAGCTTGCGCGCCTCGTCGACGGCGAGGTGCTCCTTCTTGGTGTCGACGATCCACACGGCCGAGGGAACCCGGGCCATGTCGCGGATACCGCCGAGGGTCTTGAGCAGCTTGTCGTGCTCGCGACGCTTCTGCAGCAGCTCCTTCTTGGTGACGCCGGAGGCGGCCACGTCGTCGAAGTCGATGAGCTCGAGCTCCTTGAGCCGCTGGAGCCGCTTGTTCACCGTCTGGAAGTTGGTGAGCATGCCGCCCAGCCAGCGCTGGTTCACGTACGGCATGCCGACCCGGGTCGCCTGCTCGGCGATCGCTTCCTGGGCCTGCTTCTTGGTCCCGACGAACAGGATGGTCCCGCCGGACGCGACCGTGGAGCGGACGAACTCGTACGCCCGGTCGATGTACGACAGCGACTGCTGCAGGTCGATGATGTAGATGCCGTTGCGCTCGGTGAAGATGAATCGCTTCATCTTCGGGTTCCAGCGACGGGTCTGGTGCCCGAAGTGGACGCCGCTCTCGAGCAGCTGCTTCATGGTCACGACGGCCATGAGGTGGTTCCTCCTGTCGCGCCTGGCCGGATCGCTCGATCCGTACCGGCGCATTGCTCGGTTGTCCCGCGGTGGACCGGGGTGGTCCGCCGCGCCTGACGCCCGCGCGAATCCCTTCCCGGCGAGCCGGGACCGATGGGGTTCGGGTGTGTGCGGGCGTGCGAAGTCGTCCCACCGGGGTGGGACGCCACAGCAAGTCTACGGGAGAGAGCGCCTGACGGTCGAACCGGCCTCCCCGGTTGTCCACAGGCCGCAGATCGTCCGGTCCGGCGCGGCGTTCCGACGGCATCTTTCCCGCATGAAGCAGACAGGATTCCTGGCGCTCCTGGGACTGGTGTGGCTGCTGTTCTCCCCCACGCCGGCCGCCGGCGCGCCTACGCCCGCCGGCTGGCCGCTCCAGCCCAGACCCCGCATCGTCCACGCCTTCGACCTGCCCGCCCAGCCCTGGCTCCCCGGCCACCGCGGCGTCGACCTGGCCGGTACTCCCGGCCAACCGGTCCGCGCCGCCACCGCCGGCCGCGTCACGTACGCCGGTCCGCTGGCCGGCCGCGGCGTGGTCGTCGTCTCCACCGGCCCGCTCCGTACGACCTACGAACCGGTGATCGCCACCGTCGCGGTCGGGACCGAGGTCCGGCTGGGCCAGCTCCTCGGTCACCTCTCGGCAGCCGCCTCCCACTGTGCCCCCGCGGCCTGCCTCCATTGGGGTCTACGCCGAGGAGAGATCTATCTCGACCCGCTGACCTTGCTCCCGGATTCCCCGGTCCGCCTGCTCCCCCTGACCACGACCGGCCCGCAGAGACCCAGTGGTCCACCGCCACCGCACCTCACGGCACCGCTGCCGGCAAGCTCAGCAGGCGGCCCGCCTGCCGTCATGCCTGCAGCAAGTGGCAACCCGACCGCGGGTGGCGGTCCGGGCGCGGTCGTCGTCGGCGCGGCCGCGATCCTCACCATCGGTACGGCCCTGATGATCAGGCGGCACTGATGCCCACCCTTCTGTCTTCACACCCAGCGGTCGGGCGAAGGTCAGCTCCCGGGGACGCGAGCCTGCCAGGCGTCCTCGTCCTTCGAGCGCTTCTCCACCACCGACGGCAGCTTGCCCTTGGCAAGGTCGGTCAGGGTCGTGTGCTCCAACACGTCCCGCAGACTCGCCCGCGCCGCGATCCAGACGCGCTGCAGCACGACCGCGCGCTCGTTGTAGTCCACGCTCTCCGGCCGAACGCCCGAGATGCTGACGATCGGGCCGTCGACGGCCCGCATCACGTCGGCGACGGAGATCTCGTTCGGATCGACCGCCAGCCGCCATCCCCCGGACTGACCCCGCTGGCTGGACAGGATCCCGGCCCGCCGCAGATCGGCCAGGATCCCCTGCAGGAAGCCGTGCGGAATCGCCTGCGCCCGGCTCAGCTCCTCGGCCGACACGACAGCCGGGTCGTTCGCCACCCACCGCTGGGTGATCTCGATCAGCGCCCGCAGCGCATAGTCAGACTTAGCCGAAACCCGCATGCCCCGCAGTCTGCCGCATCGGCTGCCCAACCACCCGCATCCACCCGCGTCTTCGCGCAGCTTTCAGGCGCGGGGATGCGCCTGCTCGTACGCGCGCCGCAACCGATCCCCCGACACGTGCGTGTAGATCTGCGTCGTCGCCAACGAGGCATGGCCGAGCAGTTCCTGCACACTGCGCAGATCCGCCCCGCCTTCCAGCAGATGCGTCGCCGCCGTATGCCGCAACCCGTGCGGCGACAGGTCCGGCGCGTCCACGGCCTCGATCCGCGCATGGACGACGCGACGCACCGCCCGCTGATCGATCCGCCCGCCCCGCGCCCCGAGGAACAAGGCCGGCCCGCTCCCCTCACGGACCAGCCGCGGCCGCACCGCGAGCCAGGTGTCCAGGGTGGCTCCCGCCGGCACGCCGTACGGGACGGACCGTTCCTTGCGGCCCTTGCCGAAGACGCGGACCACCCGACGGGACGTGTCCACGTCGTCGATGTCGAGGCCGCAGAGTTCGCCGACCCGGATGCCGGTCGCGTAGAGGAGTTCCATGATCGCGAGATCGCGCAGGCCGACCGGGCTTCCGTCGTCCGCGGCCACCGCGGCGGCATCGAGGACCGCACGGGTGTCGACCTGGCCGAGGACGCCGGGCAGGCTCTTGTGCGGTTTCGGGCTGGCGAGCAGCGCGCCGGGGTCGGTCTCGATCCGTCCCGTGCGTTGCGCCCACGCGGTGAAGACCCGGGCGGCCGTCGCGCGACGCGCCATCGTGCTGCGGGACTTGCCGAGGCTTTGTTGCTTGGCCAGCCAGGACCGCAGCCCGCGGATGTCCAGACTGTTCAGCTCATCGTGACCAAGACGAGTCAAATGTTCGAGTAAATCCGAGACGTCTCCGAGATACGCTCGCACCGAATGCTCGCTGAGGTCTCTTTCCGCCGTCAGATGCCTTGCGTAGTCAGCCAGTAACACAGCGAAACTCTCCGCCAGGTGGGGATTCGGGCTGACAGCGTCCGGGGCCATGTCCTGACCATGCGGGAGTGGGCCCGGCACCGCAAGCCACCGCGCGGTGGCCGAGACGAGGAGGTCTGGTCCACAGCCCACAGGTCGACTACTGTTCGGCCCGATTGCCCTAGTAGCAACGGAGGCACCCCTGACCATGGCCCCCTCAGCGAACGGACAGACCGTAGGCCGGCGCCTGCCGGTCGAGTCGGCGTTCACTCGAGTCGAGGACGCGCGGCACCGCCTGCCGCGTCTGTTCGGACGGCGCGACCTCGTCGTGCTCGGACTCGGCGTGATGATCGGGTCCGGCATCTTCAGCCTGAGCGGCAAGCAGGCCGCCACCGTGGCCGGTCCTGCCGTGATCCTCTCGTTCGTCATCGCAGCCATCGTCTGCGTCCTCGCCGCCGCCTGCTACGCGGAACTGTCCTCCACCATCCCCGTCTCGGGCAGCGCCTACACGTTCAGCTACGTCACCTTCGGCGAAGCCTGGGCCTGGTTGGTCGGCTGGGCCCTCGTGCTGGAACTGGTCACCGCGGCCGCGATCGTCGCGCGGGTCTGGTCGGCGTACTTTCTCGCCACCCTGAACGGATTCGGCGTCAGCATCCCCGCGGGACTCGCGCAGTTCTTCGGGCCGGACGCCAAGGTCAACCTGGTCGCCCCGCTGCTCCTGCTGCTGCTGACCGCGATGATCGTCACCGGCACCAAGTTGTCGGCCCGCGTGCTCACCGTGGTCGTGCTGGCCAAGGTCGCCGTGATCGTGCTGGTCGTCATCATCGGCGCGACGCACATCAAGCCGGAGAACTTCGAGCCGTTCGTCCCGATGGCCCGGGCCGCGCCCGCGACCGCCAGCCCGACGTTGCTGGGCTGGATCCTGGACTCCTCGTTCGGCGCCTTCGGGGTGATGGGCATCTTCACCGCCGCCAGCTCGATCGTCTTCGCCTTCATCGGTTTCGACCTGATCGCCACCGCGTCCGAGGACGCCCGCAACCCGCGCAAGACGGTCCCGCAGGGCATGCTGCTCGGCGTCGGCGCCGTCACGATCCTGTACGTCGCGATGGCCGTCGTGCTGGTCGGTCTCCGGCCGTACGCCGAGCTCGGCGGTGGTGCACCGGTGTCGGAGGCGCTCGACACGGTCGGCGTCGGCTGGGCCGCGGACGTGGTTAATCTCGGGGCCCTGCTCGCGTTGATGACCGTGATCATGGTGGTCCTGATCGCGCAGAGCCGCGTCCTGTTCAACATGGGCCGCGACGGCCTGCTGCCGAAGAGCCTCGGCCGGGTCAGCCGGGTGTACTCCTCGCCGGCTCGCGCGGCGACCGCGGCGGGCCTCGCTGCCGTCGCGCTGACGCTCTACCCAGGCGTGCTGGACCTGGAGGAGCTGCTCGTCATCGGTGCCCTGTTCTGCTTCGCGTTCTGCGCGATCGGCGTCCTCCGGCTCCGGCGCACCGAGCCGGACCTGGAGCGTGGCTTCCGGGTGCCGATGGTGCCGCTGATCCCGCTGCTGTCACTGGCCGCGACGGTGTGGCTGATGCTCAACCTGAAGACGAGCACCTGGGTGAAGTTCGGTGTCTGGATGCTGCTGGGACTGGCGATCTACGGTCTCTACGGTCGCTGGCACAGCCGGCTCGCCAACGAGGAGAGCTGGGACTTCGAGGTCGGCGACACCGATCCCGGGACCGGTGGCCTGCAGGCCGTCCGTACCAGCGAGCCCGACCCCGAACTGCGGGCCGTCCGCACTCCACCAAGACCAACCCGCGGTAAACACATGCGGAACTGATCTCCCGGCACGACGACGACCGCCCCCGGTTCTCCTCCGCCCGGTAGCGCCAGCTGGCGCGGCCGGGCGGTTCTGTTGTTGAGGGCAACAAAGTTCTCCACAGGCGGAAGATCGGCCGCCGAAGACCGTCGTGATCCCGGCATGTTCTTAGCCGGAGGTGGTCATCGATGCGGACCAAGGATGCAGTCGGGCAGTACGGCGAACAGCTCGCCGCGGAACATCTCGCGAACGCAGGCTTCGCGATCCTGGAGCGCAACTGGCGCTGCGCGGCCGGCGAGATCGACATCGTCGCCCGGGACGGCGACACCCTGGTGGTCTGCGAGGTCAAGACCCGCCGCGGTCTCGGCTACGGCAGCCCTTTGGAGTCGATCACGTATCGCAAGCTCAGCAAGCTCCGCGAGCTCGTCGGGCACTGGCTGCGCGACCACGACCTGCGCCCGGACCACGTCCGGATCGACGTGGTCGCGATCCTCGTCCCCCGTGACGGCAAGGCGACCGTCGACCACGTCCGGGGCGTGGCCTGATGTCGCTCGCCCGGGCCTGGTCGGTGGCCCTGGTCGGCCTCGAAGGTCACCTGGTGGAGGTCGAGGCCGACATCGCGCAGGGCCTGCCGAAGACCACGCTGATCGGTCTCCCCGACGCCTCGCTCACGGAGGCCCGTGACCGCGTCCGCGCCGCCGTCGTCAACAGCGGCGAGCGGTTCCCCGACCGCAAGGTGACGATCGGCCTCAGCCCGGCCACCTTGCCCAAGACGGGGTCGCACTACGACGTCGCCATCGCCTGTTCGTTGCTCGCGGCCCATGGTGTCCTCGACTTCCAGGATCTGCGACAGGTGGCGATGATCGGCGAGCTCGGACTCGACGGCCGGGTCCGTGAGGTCCGCGGCGCGCTGGCGATGACGCTGGCCGCCGCCCGGTCCGGTTTCGCCCGGATCGTCGTCCCCGAGCTCAACGCCGGTGAGGCCCGCCTGGTCCCCGGCATCGACGTGTACGGCGTCCGCTCGCTGCGCCAGGTCCTCGCGATGCTGCGGGGTGAGGAGATCCCCGACGAGCTGGCGCCCCGGGCGGAGCCACGGCTGATGTCCGAGTCGCTCACCCGTGTCCCCGAGGTCGACCTCGACGACGTCCTCGGCCAACGCGAGGGCCGCCGCGCGATCGAGGCGTCCGCCGCCGGTGGACACCACCTGTACCTGCACGGACCACCTGGTTCCGGGAAGACGATGCTTGCCGAACGGCTGGCCGGCCTGATGCCCGATCTCGGCACCGACGAATCGCTGGAGGTCTCGGCCGTGCATTCGCTGGCCGGTCTGCTCACCAGCGACGCGGAGCTCGTCGTCCGGCCGCCGTTCATCGCGCCGCACCACACCGCGTCCTTGGCGAGCCTGGTCGGCGGCGGTTCGGGTATGCCTCGGCCGGGCGCGATCAGCTGTGCCCACCGCGGCATCCTCTTCATCGACGAGGCGCCCGAGATGCATCCGCTCACGCTGGACACGCTCCGCCAGCCGCTCGAGTCCGGCTTCATCGAGGTCCACCGCGCGCAGGCCGTCGCGAAGTTCCCGGCGCGGTTCCTCCTGGTCCTCGCCGCGAACCCGTGCCCCTGCGGACAGTCCGGCACCCCGACCGGCGTCTGCACCTGCACCCCACAAGTCCTGAACCGGTACCGCCAGCGCATCAGCGGCCCGATCAAGGACCGGATGGACATCCAGCGCCAGATCCTCCCAGCGGCCCGCGGCCTCGGCACCGACGAACGCCCCGAGTCCACCGCCGAGGTCGCGGCCCGGGTCCAACTCGCCCGCGACCGCCAGGCCGTCCGCTACCGCAACACCCCGTGGCGCCTCAACAGCCAGGTCCCCGGCCCCATCCTGCGCCGCGACTACCCACTCGACGCCCCCAGCCAGGCCCTCCTGGAAGCCCAGTACGCCGAGGGCCGTCTCACCGCCCGAGGCCTCGACCGCGTGGCCCGCGTCGCCTGGACCCTCGCCGATCTGGCCGGCCAGGACCAGCCGACCGAAGACCTCACCCATGAAGCCACCCAGCTCCGCAACGGCAGCCCTCTCACGCCCCTGACCAACACCCGCCCCCTCCGAGGAAGCGCAGCATGACCACCAACAGCCTCCCGACCTGGCCCCACCGCCCCCACCCGATCCTGCACACCGCCACCGCCACCGCGCTCGACCCGCACCCGCGAGCCACCACCGCCCTCGACCCTGCGCCGGCCCCGACCACCGCCCGCGAGCACACCTGGTCGGCTGCCACCGACGACGCCCCATCAGACGTCACGACAACCGTCGCGCCCGAACTCCCTGCCTCACCCATCGCCACGTCCGTCCTCGACGACCGCCCGCCGGCCGCTGTCCTCGTTCGTCCTGCCTCCCCGCAGCACCTCCCGCCCGGGCCACCTACCTCCGCCGACGACCGGCCTGCGGCACCGGGTGCTGACGCCGAGCGGCTCGCGCGGGCCGGGCTGTCCCGCGTGATCGAGCCCGGCGACCCGGCTGCCCTCGAAGCATTCGTCGGTCTCTCCGCGGCGGAGACCTGGGAGCTGCTCCAGACCGGCGCCCCCGGCCTCGAACGCTGGGCCGGCCGCCTCGCCGAGACCGACCCGGAGCGGGATCTCCAACGCGCCGCCGACGCAGGCGCCCGCTTCGTGATCCCCGGCGACGACGAGTGGCCCACCCAGGTCGAGGTCCTCGAACACGCCGGCCAGCAGAACCGCCGAGGCGGGGTCCCGTTCGGCCTCTGGGTCCGCGGCGAGGCCGACCTCCGCCAAAGCCTGGAGACGTCTGTCGCCCTGGTCGGCGCCCGCGCCTGCTCGTCGTACGGCGAACACGCGGCCGCGGAGCTGGCGGCCGGGCTCAGCGACAAAGGGGTCGCGGTCGTGTCCGGCGGCGCCTACGGCATCGACGCGGCCGCGCACCGCGGTGCGCTGGCTGGTTCGGGGATCACGCTCGCCGTCCTCGCGTGCGGCGTCGACGTCTGCTACCCGAAGGCCAACACCAACCTCTTCGACCGCATCGCCGCCGAAGGCCTCCTGGTCAGCGAGCTTCCACCGGGCTGCTCCCCCACCAAGCTTCGTTTTCTGGCCCGCAACAGACTCATCGCCGCGAGCACCCTCGGCACGGTGGTCGTCGAGGCGGCGGTCCGCAGCGGCGCTCTCAACACGGCCGGCTGGGCCGAGCAGTGCGGCCGCGCGGTCCTCGCCGTCCCCGGGCCCATCACGTCGCGGATGTCAGAAGGCGTCCACGTCCTGGTCCGGGAACGCAACGGCCTGCTGGTCACGTCGGTCCCGGACATCCTGGAAGCGATCGCCCCGATCGGCCACCAGCTGACCAGCTACCCGCAAGCGCCCGCCAATCCGACCGACGGCTTCGACCTGGAGGTACGCCGGACCCTCGACGCGGTCCCTCTGCTCCGGCCGGCCCGCCCCGAGCGGATCGCGGCCACGGCAGCCCTCGACCTGGAGACGGTCCACGAGTGCCTCGAAACCCTCGCCGAGGCCGACCTCGTCGAACACGACGAGCATGGCTGGCGGCTCTCCCCGACCCACCGCCGCAGCCTGGGCCAACCGTGACGACCCCGCGGACCGAAGCCGCGCCAAGCTCAGCGGGGTCAGCGACCGAAGTCGGAGTCCTTGGGGACTTCCAGGTCGGACTTGGCGAGTTCTTCGATGTTGACGTCGCGGAACGTGACGACCTTCGCGTTCTTCACGAAGCGGGCCGAGCGGTACACGTCCCAGACCCAGGCGTCGGCCATCGTCACCTCGAAGTACACGTCACCGCCCTCGGTGCGGACCTTGAGGTCCACGGCGTTGCACAGGTAGAAACGCCGTTCGGTCTCCACGACGTACTTGAAGATCCCGACGACGTCCTTGTACTCCCGATAGAGCTGCAGCTCCATATCGGTCTCGTACTTCTCGAGGTCGTCAGCACTCATCGGCTCTCCACTCCGGTGGGACTGGTGACATTGTGTCCCATATCGGGCCGCAGACTGCGGCGGACATTCTCGAATCGCCGTCGATGTTGCGGACACGGGCCGTACTTGTCCAGTGCCGCCTGGTGTTCAGGCGTGCAGTACCCCTTGTGTACCGCGAAGTCGTACTGCGGGTACACCTCGTCCCAGTGCGCCATGATCCGGTCCCGGGTCACCTTGGCGATCACTGACGCGGCAGCGATGCAAGCGGCTACCCGGTCACCTTTCCAGATCGCCAGGCCAGGGACGCCCAGTCCGTCCACCCCGAACCCGTCGGTCAGCACGTACTCCGGGCGCACGTCGAGGCGGAACAGGGCCCGGCGGAGCGCCTCGACGTTGGCGACGTGCATGCCGAGTCGGTCGCACTCCGGGGCCTCGATCGAGACCACCGACCAGGCGAGGGCGCGCTTGCGGATCTCGTCGTAGCAGCGTTCGCGGGCCTTCGCGGTGAGCAGCTTCGAATCCGCCAGTTCGGGGATCTGGCCGCGCTTCCCGTCCGGCAGGATCACCGCGGCGGCGACCAACGGGCCCGCACACGGTCCGCGGCCGGCCTCGTCGACCCCGGCGATCGGATCCAGGCCGACCCGCCGCAGCGCCCGCTCGTACCCGTAGAGTCCGGCGTCCCGCCGGATCGTGCTGCCCCGTGGCAGAGCACTCATCCCAGCCCCCACCTCCGCGCCTGACACGCCTCAGCCGGGCTCGCCTGAGCCAGGCAGGCCTGAGCCAGGGAGGTGTCGTGCTGGTGCAGGTGAGTGGGGAGCGCCGGGTGCTGGGGTGGGGTGAGCGGCACGGAGGCTCCGGTTACTTGGGCGGTGGGGTCAGGGAGATCGAGGGCTTGGCCGGTGGCGGGGAGGCGGCCGCGGGGACGGACTTGAACGTGTCGGGCACGTTCAGTTTGGAGAAGTTGCTGGCCGGCCACACCACCAGGATCGCGCGCCCGGTCACCTTGTCCATCGGGACGAAGGCCGCGTCACCGGGATCGCCACCGTCCGGGCCGACGTCGCTCAGGTGCACCCGGGAGTCGCCGGACTCGGACCGGTGGTCGCCCATCACGAAGACCTTGCCGGCCGGCACGACGACCTGGAACTCCATCGCCGACGGCGCGTCGCCCGGGAACAGGTAGCTGGTCTCGTCCAGGGGCTGGCCGTTGACCGTGAGCCGGCCCTTCTCGTCGCAGCAGGCGACCTTGTCGCCCGGCATCCCGATCAGCCGCTTGATCAGGTGACCGTGGCTGGAGTCGGGCAGCAGGCCGACGACCTCGAAGAACCGGCCGAGCGAACCGCGCTTCTGGCCGCTCTCGCCGATCCCGAGCCAGCCGCCCGGGTCCTCGAAGACGATGACGTCGCCCCGTTCGACGTCGGTGATCTTCTCCACCACGACCCGGTCGCCGACGAGCAGGGTGTTCTGCATCGACTCGCTCGGGATGATGAACATCTGACCGACGAAGGCGCGTAGGATCGACGAGACGATGAGCGCGCCGACCACGATCAGCACGAACTCGCGAGCCGCGGCCGCGAGGCCCGAGCGATGGGAAGACTTCTCTTTCGTCGCTGTCGGTGTCTCAGTCACTTCTTCAGCCCCGGCTTCTTGAAAGTTTCCGGAGGACGCAACATCGTCATCCGGTCAGACGGCCAGATTACGCAACAGGCCCGGCCAACGACGTTGTCCACCGGCACGAATCCGCCCCCGGGGCCGCCCATGTGCGCCCGGGAGTCGGCCGACTCGGCCCGGTTGTCGCCCATCACCCAGAGGTGGCCGGGCGGAACCACGACGTCGAACGGCTGGAGCGACGGTTTGGCGTCCGTCAGCAGGTACTCCTGCTCGTCCAGCGGGATCTTGTTCACCATGATGCGCCCGGAGCGGTCGCAACAGATCACCCGGTCGCCACCGATCCCGATCACCCGCTTGACCAGGTGACCCTCACCGCTGCGCGGCAGGATGCCGACGAACTCCCCCAGCCGGCGGACCGGGCCGGGGGTCTGCTGTTCCTCGTTCAGCCAGTGGCCGGGGTCCTTGAAGACGACGATGTCGCCCCGATCGACGTCCCGGTGCAGATAGCTGACCTTCTCGGCCAGGATCCGGTCGTTGGTCGTCAGGGTGTCGTACATCGACTCCGAGGGAACGTAGAACGCCTCGGCGACCAAGAGCCGCAGGACGACCGTGATGACCAGGGCGAGCACTGTCACCGTGGTCATCTCGATCAGCAGGCTCGCCAGCGGATTACGCTGCTTGAGCCTGCGGTGCCGCCCTTTGGTACGACCGCTGCGACGTGCCCTCCTGGCTACCGGGCGAGCCCGAGTCGCAGAACTCGGCGCCATACCTGACCGTCGTCGTTGAGAAGGCGCTCAGGAGGCCGGGACGTCCCGCTTCTCCTTGATCTTGGCTGCCTTGCCGCGCAGCTCGCGCAGGTAGTACAGCTTGGCGCGGCGGACGTCACCGCGGGTCACGATCTCGATCTTCTCGACGATCGGGGTGTGGATCGGGAAGGTGCGCTCGACGCCGACGCCGAAGCTGACCTTGCGGACCGTGAAGGTCTCCTGCAGGCCGCCACCCTGGCGCCGGATCACGACACCCTGGAACACCTGGACGCGGGACCGGTTGCCCTCGACCACCTTGACGTGCACCTTGACGGTGTCACCGGGGCGGAAGGTCGGGATGTCGTCGCGCTTGCTCGCGTTGTCGAGCTCGTTCAGGACGTTGCTCATCAGGTGTTCACTTTCTCGCGCGTGCCACAGGTCACCCACGAATCTCGCGGTGAAGAGGTCAAAGGATGCGGCCGGACGGTGGTCACCCCCTGTGGCAGGAGCACCGAATGGCAACAGCGATCAAGTTTGCCATATCGCCCGGCCGCGACGAAATCAGCGTCGGCGGCGCCGCTTCGCGAGCAGCACCAGCTCCACCTTGTCGGTCTGGCGCTCGCGTCGCACCTCTCGGTAACCGGCCTTCGTGTACAGCCCCAGGTTGCGCTCGCTCAGCGCCCCGGTGAAGAGCTCGTACCCGGTGACGCCGGCGGGCGCCGTCTGTTCGGCGAACCGGAGCAGCCTGGCCCCCAGACCACGCCCCTGCCAGTCCGGCGCCACCATCAACCGGCCGATCCGCGCGACGGCGCCGTCCACGGTCACCTGGACGGACCCGACCACCCTGGTCCCGGCCACCGCCTTCCACACCCCGCCGGCGCGGATCCGCTCCACACTCGCGGGCACGTCCTCGGTCAACGGCGGGATCCCGAGATCGCCGTACGCCTGCGCCTCGGACAGGAACGAGGCCAGCTGCAACGCGTGGATCTCCCCCGCGTCCGCCTCGGTCGCGGGCACCACGTCCACCAACGACGCGGCGTCCTCCTTGCGAGCCGCGGCATCTCCCCACGCGGCCAGCAGGTCGGGCCGACGCTCCGCGGTCCGGTGCAGCGACTGCTCGTGACGCCATTGCGCGATGACCCCGTGGTTCCCGGAGAGCAGCACGTCCGGTACGTCGTGCCCGCGCCACGTGGCCGGCTTGGTGTACACCGGGTACTCGAGCAGGCCGTCGCCGGAATGGGACTCCTCGGCCAGGGACTCCGGGTTGCCGATCACGCCGGGCAGCAAGCGGGCGACCGCCTCGACCATGACCAGGACGGCGACCTCGCCACCGTTCAGCACGTAGTCGCCGATGGACACCTCGTCCACCCGCATCCGCTCGCCGGCGTACGCCGCCACCCGCGCGTCGATCCCCTCGTACCGCCCGCACGCGAACGCGAGCCACGGCTCGGCCGCGAGCTCGTACGCCAGCTCCTGCGAGAACGGGCGGCCGGCGGGAGTGGGAACGATCAATCGAGGTTGCGCGGGACCGTCCGGCGGAGCCACCGCGTCGAGCGCCTCGCCCCACGGTTCCGGCTTCATCACCATGCCGGCGCCACCGCCGTACGGGGTGTCGTCGACGGTCCGGTGCCGGTCGTAGGTCCAGTCCCGCAGGTCGTGCACGCGGACGTCCAGCAGCCCGCTCTTCGCCGCCTTGCCGACCAGACTCAGGTCCAGCGCGGCGAGGTACTCGGGGAAGATCGAGACGACGTCCAGGCGCATCAGTCGGCGTCCGGCTCGGTCGGTGTCACCTCGGCGCCCTCGGGGTCGAGCAGGCCCGGGCGGTCCGCGACGACGACGTGACCGGCGGCCAGGTCGATCTCCGGGACCAGTTCCTCGACCAGCGGGACCAGGACCGCGTTGCCGGCCGGGCGGCGGATCTCCAGCAGGTCCTGGGACGGCAGGTGCACGACGTCGATCACCTCACCGGCCTCGGCCCCGTCGGTGGTCCGCACGGTGAGCCCGATCAGCTCCCGGTCGTAGTACTCCTCCGGGTCCTCGGGGCGCTCGTCGTCGGGGATCTCGGCCTGCAGTGCCAGGTTGCGCAGCTGCTCGGCGGCGGTGCGGTCGGGGACCTCGGCGAACTTCACCAGCAGCCGCCCGCTGTGCCAGCGGCTGGAGGCGACGGTGAGGGTCCGCACCGTCTTCGAGTCCGTGATGACGGTCGCGCCGTCGGCGAACCGCCGGTCCGGCTCGTCCGTGCGGACGTCCAGCCCGACCTCGCCCTTGATCCCGTGTGCCCGGCCGATCCGGCCGACGGTCACCAGCACCGCTGTGTCCCTCTCTGCTGCGTCTTCCCGCCACCGCGGGTGTCCACCCGTCGCGGGGTGTACCAGGTCGAAGATAAGCCGAAGGGCCGCACCCGAGTGGGTACGGCCCTCCGGAAGTACTGCCCGCTCAGCGGCGCGGACGCCGGTTGAGCTCGTCGACGAAGTCGATCCGGACCGACGACTCGGAGCTGAGCGCCCCGACCACGGTACGGAGCGCGGTCGCCGTCCGGCCGTTGCGGCCGATCACCTTGCCGATGTCCTCGGGGTGCACGTGCACCTCGAGCGTGCGTCCGCGGCGCAGATTGCGGGACCGGACGCTGACGTCGTCAGGGTTGTCCACGATGCCTCGGACCAGGTGCTCGAGCGCCTCGGTCTCCATCATGGTCAGGCCTTGGTGTCGTCGGCCGGCGCGTCCGCGGCCGGCGCCTCGGCGGCAGCCTCGTCCGCCTTCGGCGCCTCGGCGGCGTCGTCCTTCTTGTCGGCCTTCTTCGCCGCGGCCTTCTTGGTGACGGCCTCGGTCTTCAGGGTGCCGTGCGCCTCGGCGAGGGCCTCGTTGAAGATCTCCTGCTTGTCCCGCTTCGGCTCCTTGACCCGCAGCGGCGCCGGGGCCTCCAGGCCCTTGAACTTCTGCCAGTCACCGCTGGCCTTGAAGATCGCCTCGACGGCCTCGGTCGGCTGCGCGCCGACGCCCAGCCAGTACTGCGCCCGGTCCGACTCGACGTGGATGAACGACGGCTCGGCCTTCGGGTTGTACTTCCCGATCTCCTCGATCGCGCGACCGTCCCGCTTGGTGCGGGCGTCCATCACGACGATGCGGTAGTGCGGCGCACGCTTCTTGCCGATGCGCTTCAAACGGATCTTGACTGCCACGTTTGTGGGGTCTCCCTCGGAAATACATGGTGGGTGAGCAGCACGTCGTCGTGGGGACAACGGGTGAGGCTCGAACGGGCCGGCCGGCGGGTGGAGTTAGAGGGCTGCACACCGTCCAGTCGGACTCAGCCTGACATTGTGCCAGATCTCACCGCCGCCAACCAATCCGCCTCGACCGCGGCCGCCCGCCTGACCGACCGGCGTGACCGGGATCCTACCGCCGCGCATAGAAAACCTACAGACATGTATGTATGTTGCTGTCGTGAGCACTCAGGCCGACCGTCGCGCCAGGTCCAGAACCGCCTTGCTGGAGTCGGCCGCCCGCGGACTGTCCCGGGTCGGCTACGGCAACCTCGCCCTCGAACAGGTGGCCCGGGAGGCGGGCTACACCCGTGGCGCGCTTTACCACCAGTTCAAGGACAAGCAGGAGCTGACCCTGGCCGTCTTCGAGTGGGTCCTGAAGACCTGGGACCAAGAGGTCGGGTCGCTGGTCAGCAAGGAAATCGATCCGGTCGACGCACTGCTCGTGTTGGCCCGCGGTCACGCCGTCTTCTGCCGCCGCGACATCGCCCGCGTCGCCGTCGCCCTGCGGGTGGAGTTCGCCGGCCAGGACCACCCCGTCGGACGTGCGGTCGAGGGCGCGTACGCCCTGCTCACGGACCGTTGCGTCGAGCTGATCGACGCGGGACGCGCCGACGGCAGCATCCCGCCCGGCGCCCCGACCCGGGTGGTCGCGCTCGGCTTCGTCGGTGCGCTCGAAGGCACCGTGATCGCGCTCGAGAACCAGGAGCCGTACGACGAACTGCTCGCCGCTCGCGCCGTCGCCGGCGTCCTCGGCCTCCCGGAAACCACCGAACCGTCAGCCCATCGAGGAAGGGACGCACGACCGTGAAGCTCCCGAACACCGCCCACACCGACCGCCCGTGGCGCATCCACGAACTCACCCCGGACTTCCGCCTGTACGACGTGTGGGCGCTGCCGACTCCCGGCGGTCCTGGCGACTTCCCGCAGTTGGTGGACTTCTTCGCCGACGGGGACACCGCGAGCAACCCGTCCTGGATCGCGCGCACCCTGTTCACGATCCGCTGGAAGCTCGGCGAGGTGTTCGGCTGGGACGACAGCGAGGCCGGAGTCGGTACCCGCGTGCCGACCCTGCGCGACCGGTTGCCGGCTGATCTCCGCGACGGCGAATCCGGACCGAAGTTCGCCAAGCTCCCGTTCACCTCGGTCTATCTGACCGGGGACGAGTGGGCCGCGGAGATGGCCAACCGGACGTGCCAGGCGGTGATGCACCTCAGCTGGGTCCGCGACGAGACCGGCGACGGGTACCACGGCCGGATGGCGGTGCTGGTGAAACCGAACGGCCCGCTGGGCACGGCGTACATGGCCGCGATCGCACCGTTTAGGCACATCCTCGTGTACCCGCCGTTGATGCGCGGGATCGCGGCGGAGTGGAAGGAGCAGGTCAGGACCTGAACGGGGCCAACGTCGGCAACTGGGCGACGTACCCGTCCAGGAGTCGCCCGGCCGTGGTCACCGAGTCGATCAGCGGGTGCCACGCGAACGCCCGGAGCGCGGACGACCGGGATCCCGTCACCGCGGCCTCGATCGTCGAGCGCTCGACCGCCTTCACGGCGGACACCAGCCCGGCCTGGTGGTCGGTCAGCTGGGACACCGTGAGCGGCCGGGCGCCGTTGGCGTCGACCGTGCACGGGACCTCGACCACGGCGTCGTCGTCCAGGTGCCGCAGCGTGCCCCGGTTGCGGACGTTGAGGATCAGCGAGGCGCGTTCGTTGTGGGCGATCGCGCGCATCAACGACAACGCGACCTGCTCGTACCCACCGGCGGCCATGTCGCGCTCGTCCCGCTCCCCCGCGTCGGCGATCTCCCGGCTCTCCACCATGTACGTCGCCTCGCGCTCGGCCCGGGTCCGCTGCCAGAGCGCCAGCGCGTTCTCGGGCTGACCGGCCGTCTCGGCGTAGAACGCGGACTGCTGCTCCAGCAGGAACTTGCCGCGAGTCGTCTCGACCGACCGGACCGCGGCGAGGGTCTCGCGCGCGAAGTAGTAGTAGTGCAGGTACTCGTTCGGGATCGAGCCGAGCGTGCGCAGCCAGTCGGCCCCGAACAGGCGGCCCTCCTCGAAGGCGCCGAGCGCGGCCGGGTCCGCGAGCAGCTCGGGCAGGCGATCGACACCACCCGCGTGCAGACCGCGCAACCAGCCGAGGTGGTTCAGCCCGGCGTAGTCGTAAAAGGCCTTGGAGGCGTCCAGCCCGAGCGCCAGCGCGGCCCGCCGGCCGAGTCCGGACGGGGAGTCGCAGATCCCGATCACGCGGTCGCCGAGGGCCGGGATCATCGCCTCGGTCACCATGCCGGCCGGGTTGGTGAAGTTGATCACCCACGCGTCCGGCGCCAGCGCGGCGATCCGGGTCGCGATCTCCAGTGCCACCGGCAACGTCCTCAGCCCGTACGCGATCCCGCCGGCGCCGACCGTCTCCTGGCCGAGGACGCCGAGATCGAGGGCGACCCGCTCGTCGATCGTCCTCCCCTCGAGCCCGCCGACGCGGATCGCGGAGAAGACGAAGTCCGCACCTCGCAGCGCCTCGTCCAGGTCGGTCGTCTCGGTGACCACCGGCGCGTCCGCGATCCCGGACGCCTGCTGGCGAAGGACGGACCCGATCGCGGCCAGCCTGGTCCGGTCCGTGTCGTACAACCTCACCGAGGTGATCCGGCCCTCACCGCGGTCGGACAGCAGGGCGGAGTAGACGAGGGGAACGCGGAACCCGCCGCCCCCGAGAATGGTCAGTCTCACCTGTACTCCCGCTTCCGCCAATTCGGCCACCACCAGCTCCGACCATCTCATCACGCCGACGCGCGGTGGTTCGTCAAGGGTGCGACCGTCCGCGGTCGAGCCGGCCGGCCAGCACCTCGGCGCCCGGGCCGTTCAGTTCGTCGGGGTCGACCGGGCGGCCGTTCAGCAACCGGAGCGCGCCCTCGGCGGCCAGGTGCGCCTCCGGACCGTCGCCGTGCGACCAGTCGTAGCCGATGGCAACCAGCCGGACCCCGGCCACGCGCTTGCGGGCACTGCCGCCGACCGACAGGTTCAGCGGCCAGCGCAGCGACAGCGAGAAGTCGGCCACGTCCCGGAACGCGGCCACCGGGATGGCCCGGGGCTTGCCGAGCGGGTGCCGGATGTCGATCTGGTGCACCACCGCGTCGACCAGAGCGGCGGGCGCCGGTACGCCGGGTGGCTTGGGGTTGCGGTCGGCGTTGGACCGCAGCTGCTCGATGATCGGGTCCGTACCCCGCAATGCCCAGCGCTTCGCCAGTTCGGCGCTCGCCTTGTTCATCCGGAAGCCGGATCGGACCAGCGCGCCCGCTGTCTCCGCAAGCGGGAGCACGGGCGCCCACGCCAGGTGAGCCGCGACCTCCTGGACGGTCCACTCACCACACAGCGACGGCGTCGCCCACTCCCCCGGCTCCAGCGTGGTCAGGAACTCCACCAGCGCCAGCCGCTCCGTACGGATCAGCTCATCCAACTCCCCCATGGTCGGAGTGTGGCACCGCGAGGTTGACGCCGGAAGGGCTTGCCGGGGTGGGCAGGCGCAGCCCCAGATACAGGGCGAGCAGCAGGACAAGGTGACCCGCGATCATCGCGCCGAAGTACACGGGCGCGTTGTTGATGCTGATCGGGTACACCCCGGCCGCGCAGAACAGGACGAGGTACGACACGGCCGCGCCGACGGCGACCGGGTTGGCGGTGAGCGAGGCGAGCAGGACGAGACCGGTGGCCGTGACCGGGAGCAGGAGCGACAGGCCATGCGTGTACGTCGCCGCGGACGGGCCGCTCTGATCAGGGATCAGCTGGAACACCAGGAGAAGCGCAAGGCCAGCACCGAGGACGACAGTCGACGCCGTCGCCGGACGCCGGTACTCCGTGGCCGCCGTGCCGAAGAGGACGACTGCCAGGAGGACGGCCGCGATCACCAGCGACGCGGACCAGACGTACAAGTTGTCGTCGTACCAGATCCGCCCACCGAGGACCACCACGCCGCCCGTCGCGAACAGCGCCGCGGATCCAGCGGCCGCGCCCATGCCGTACCGGCCCAGGCGACCGCGGAACCCGGCGAGTACGGCCCCGATCAACATCAGCACCGCAGTCGTCAGGATGCCGTCGGTGAGGTGCCGCGACACGTCGGGCGAGCCGTAGCTGGTGTTGTACCAAAGGCGCAGCCCGCGATCGACGGCCGCGAGGTTGAAGAACACGAGCAGGACTGCGAAGAGAAGTCCCGCGACCACGATGACGGTCGGGTTCTGCCGCAACCACAGGGTCGCCGCGGTCGGCCGGGTGATCGGCTCCCCAGCGGCCAAGGGACGGCGGGCCGAGAGCGCGAGGCCGACCACGATCAGTACGGTCCCGCCCAGCGAGGCAAGGAACACCGCGGGCGCACCATCGTGGAGCGCGGCGAGCGCCGAGTACGCAGCGAGGATCGCGTACGTCGCGGCGGCAGCGCTCAGCCAGGTTCGCGAGCGCCGATCGGTCGCCGCCACCGCGAGCCAGGCGAGCGCGACACCGACGACGGGGTCGAGCGCGACCAGTGGCGAGACGGTGAGGAAGGCGATGCCGTCGTCATGCCGCAGACCGGCACCGACCAGCTGGACGATGCCCCCGGCAACTACCAGCCCGGCGGCAGCGGCTCCGACCGGCCAGAACGCCCAGCGGATCGGTCTGTAGCGCACCGCGATCAAGGTGGCCATCCCGGCGGCCACGACGGTCACCGCGACCCAGACCCCGAACTCCTCGCCGGACAACCGAGCGAGAAGGATCAGCACGCCCGTCTCGACGAAGCTCACCGCGCACCCCGCGACGACCCCCAGCGCGACCGGCGCCCATCGATCGGCGAACCGCGCGACCAGAGCTCCAGCCAGAGCAACGAACGAGCCCAGAACGAGGGCGTCGTCCCAACTCCGGAACACCCGCCAGCCGGTCTGGTCCTCGTCGGTCCAGATCTTCCGGGACTCCAACGCACCCGGCCAGTTCATCGCCACCAACGCGAAAGCCCCGATCGCCAGCACCCCGACCACCCACCACGGCACGACGGCGGGTTCGCGCACCGAGGCGGTGGCCACTGCAGGCGGTTCAGGCTCGGGCGTGGGGTGCGGTTCCGGCTCCGGCGCCGGTTCCGGCAGCGGCTGGGGCTCCGGCATGCTCCCGGTGGCCGGCAACTCGACGTCCGCCCCGACCAGGAGATGAACCAGCACGGTACTTTCACCGGTCGGCCCCTGGAGCTCGAGGACAGCCTCGTGGATCCCCTCGGCCGGCGGCGTCGCGGTCAGCCGGATCTCGGCGCCGTCCTGGTCGACGTCGAGCCAGCCGGCCTCCGTCGACGCGACCGCGGTCCGCGCCAATGGCGGCCCGGCCAGCCGGACCGTGGTACTGGTTGCCTCGGGCATCGACGTCGTCAGCGTGACCGACTCGGCCTCGACCCGGGGTACCGCCTCGGCCAAGGCGGTTCGCGCGGTCTCGGAGACCTTGCGGCTGTCGTCCTCGGTCATCCGGTGCAGCGCCTCCCACGCGCCGAACGCCTGGGCCAGGTCCGCCTCGCCGACCCGCTCGCGCAAGAAGTCCACGACGCCGAACCGAGTCGCGGACAACGGGCTCTCCATCGCCTCCAGCAGTTCTGGGGCCGGCGGTGCCGGGGTGATCCGGCGGACCCGGCTGCGGGCGATCAGGAGTTCGCCCGACGAGCCGAAGGTCCACATCTGCGGGTGCTGGTTCGGCGTCACCAGGTGCACCCGGTCCCCGACGTACCCGACCAGCTCGGTCAGCCCGATCCACCCGTCACCGTCGCGATCCGCCTCCCCCGACGCCAGCCCGGCCACGACCGCGCTGGTGAACACCGACGGCGAACCCGCCGAATCCGACGCGAGTTGCTCACCCTCGAACGCGTACTCCATCGCGCTCGACGCCGTCACGACCACACGACCACGGCCGCCACCGACCTCGTCCTGTCCGGCGAACGCATCCCGTACCTGCGCCTCGCCTGCCGCCCGGACCACCATGCCGCGGGGGAACGCGCCGCCGTAGCAACAGTCGAGGAACAAGGCGATCCGTTGCGCCCGGCTGTCCGCCATCTGCCGGTTGACGAAGTCCGCGGCCACGGCGGTCGACGCGAGCCGGGTCGGCTTGGTGTCCGCGACCGCGAGGAACAGTTCGCCGGCCGCGTTCTTCAGCCCGTGGCAGGAGAAGTGCAGCACCAGCAGGTCCTCCGGCGCCCGGTCCGCGAAGAAGTCCTCGACCGCGAACCGGATCTCCTGCGCCGGTTCGTTGCGCAGCACCCGCACCTCGAAGCCGCCGACGGCCGGGTCCGCGAGCACCTCCGCCAACGCGGCCGCGTCCTGGGCCGGAGCCACCAGCCGGCGCAGCCCGGGATCGGCGTACCGGTCGTTCGCTACGACGAGCGCGACCCGCGATCCGTCCACCGCCCGCACCTGTCCCTGCCCGGCACGGTCCTGCCCAACGCAGTCATTGGCCGGCCGCCGCGTGCTTGCGGACGAAGGCGTCCACCAGTTGCTGCTGGACGTCGGTGCTCGCGCCGCTCAGCTCGATCACGTCACCGTCGATCGTGAGCTTCACGGTCCGTCCGCCGCCGGACCGGCGCAACCAGTCCCGGACCACGCCCACGACCGCGCCGATCGCCTGCAGACCAGGCTGTACGGAGACGGTGAGCACCCCGGCGATCGCGGCCAGCCCACCGCGGGTACCGTCCGGCGCCTCGCCCTCGCGGTACGGCTCGACCGACCGGACGTCGAGCGCCAGCAACTCCTGCCGCAGCAGCAGCGCGAGCTCCTCGAGCCGCGCGTCGTCGGACCCTTCCTCGACCACCCCGAGCCGTACGTCAGCGGCCATCTGCCCTCCCGCCCCCAGGCCTTGCGCCGTTGCCTCCACCATGCGCCCGGCCCGCCCCGACCACAAGGCATCGCCCGGCCGCAGGCGGAAGATAGGGTGCGGGAACGGGAACAGCCGGTACTGCGTCGGAGGGGTCGTCATGGTGGGCAGGAGGGGGCGGGTGATCGGCCGGATCGCACCCGGGATCGTCGGTGAGGTGATGCTGCCGGTTCGTGGTGCCACCGAGGCCTTCTACGCTTACCCCGCGGCCGACGAGGTGATCGAGGTCGGGACGCCGGTGGTGGTGGTCGAGTTCGACCCGCCCCGCACGGTCTACGTCGCCCGCGCCTTCTGATCCACCGATCGATCCACGCAGTCCTGGAGGGGCAATGCTCTGGACGTACCTGATCGCCGGCGCCGTCGCGCTGGTGGTCCTGCTGATCCTGTTCCGGATGGTCTGGCGCGTCGCCGAACCGAACGAGGCGCTGATCATCTCGGGCCTCGGCGCCCATTCGAACACCGATCAGGTGAACGACACGCTCGGCTTCAAGATCGTCGTCGGCCGCGGCACCGCGGTGCTGCCCGGCTTCCAGACCGTGCGCCGGCTGCCGCTGGACATCCGGGCCACCCCGCTGACGGTCACCTGCGTGTCCAGCCAGGGCATCCCGCTGCACATCAAGGGCGTCACCGCGTACAAGGTCGGCGACGACTACGGCTCGATCGCGAACGCCGCGCGGCGGTTCCTGGAGCAGAGCGACGAGCAGGTGATGGGCACCATCCACGAGCTGTTCGCGGGTCACCTGCGCGCGATCGTCGGCTCCACCACGGTCGAGGAGATGCTGCACGACCGGGAAACGCTGACCACCAACATCCGCGGCTCGCTGGCCGGCGACATGGAGAAGCTCGGCCTGGTGGTCGACTCGCTGCAGATCCAGGAGATCGACGACGAGTCCGGCTACATCCGCAACCTGGGCCGCCCGCAGGCCGCCGCCGTCGAGGCCGCGGCCCGGATCGCCCAGGCAGAGCGGGACCGGGAGGCGACCGAGCGCGAGCAGGTCGCCGCGGCGGCCAAGGCGGCCGCGGTCCGGCAGAGCTCGATCGCCCAGGCCGGTTACCAGGCCGAGGTGGACCAGGCGAAGTCGAAGGCGTCCCAGTCCGGCCCGCTGGCCGAGGCGCTGGCCCGGCAGGAGGTCGTGGTCGCCGAGACCGAGACCGCGAAGCTGAACGCGTCGCTGGCCGAGAAGCAGCTGGAGTCGAGCGTGCTGAAGCCGGCCGACGCCGAGGCGTACAAGCAGCGCACCCTGGCGACGGCCGCCCGCGACGCGCAGATCGCCAGCGCCGAGGCGCAGGCCCGCGAGGTCGCGCTGCGCGGTGAGGCGCAGGCGAAGGCGACCGAGCTGACCGGTAAGGCGGAGGCCGCCGCGGTGCAGGCGAAGGCGATGGCCGAGGCCGCCGGTATCAAGGCGCGCGCCGAGGCGCTGGCCACCAACACCGACGCCGTCGTCGCCCAGCAGCTCGCCGAGGCATACCCGGAGATCGTCGCCGCCGCGGCCGGCTCGTTCGAGAAGGTCGGCAACATGGTGGTCCTGAACGGTGCCCAGGGCATCGAGGACACCCTGGTCAAGACGATCACGATGGGCGGGTCCGGATTCGCCCTGGCCAAGCAGCTGATCGATTCGCTCAGCAGCAAGGAGAACGGCCAGCACGCCACGCTGGAGCCGGTGCACGACGAGTCGGCCTGACCTTTCGACCGGAAGTTAAAGAGTCACCGGGGTGACAAGTGGTGCGCTAGCTTGAGCGCATCACTCCAGGCGTCACGGACATCACCGCCCGTGACCGGTCGCTCAGGAGATCGCATGCCGCTCAGACGATTCCTCGCTGTTCTGGCCTCGCTCCTCGTCGGTACCGCCCTGCTCGTGGCGGTACCGACGGAGGCGCTGGCCGCGCCCAACTTCAAGGCCCCGTTCCCGTGTGGTCAGCGCTGGACCTACAGCCACCACTCGGCCGAGGTCCGGCAGGCTCTCGACTTCGTCCGCTCCGACGGCGGCGCCACCAACGGCACCCCGGTGCTCGCCTCGGCCGCCGGAACCGCGTACCGGTTCTCCCAACCGAGCGGCGCCGGCAACTACATCGCCATCGAGCACGGTGGCGGCTGGAAGACCTACTACTTCCACCTCGGCACGTACTCCGTGCCGAACGGCGCCCAGGTCGCCCAGGGCCAGCAGATCGGTACCACCGGAAGCACCGGCAACTCGTCCGGTCCGCACATCCACTACGAGCAGCTCTACAACGGGGTCGGCCAGACCATCAGGATCAACGGTGCCTCGCTGGCTCCGTACCCGGGCTCGTACAACCAGAAGTACCTGACCAGCGACAACGGCTGCGGAGGCGGCGGGGGCACCCCGTTCATGACCTGGGGCTCCGGGATCCGGGTCCGCGCCGACGCGTACCTGAGCTCGCCGGTGGTCGGCACCCTGGCCGGGCCGACCCAGGTGTTCGTGCTCTGCCAGAAGCAGGGCGACACCGTCACCGCCGAGGGCTACACCAACAACTGGTGGTCCAAGCTGCGCGACCAGAACGGCTTCATCACCAACATCTACATCAACCATCCGGCCGCCCAGCTACCCGGCGTACCCATCTGCTGACCTGCTCAGCTTCGTTGCCCGGGGCCACCATCCTGTGACAGGGACGGTGGCCCCGGGTCCGTTCAGGCCGTGTGCAACGTGAGCCCGTAGGCGGACAGGATCTCGTTCACCGGCTGGAACCAGGTCTCGCCACCGCTGCTGCAGTTGCCCCAGCCCCCGGAGGTCACCCCCTGGGCCTGGTCACCGGTGATGAACGAGCCACCGGAGTCGCCGCCCTCGGCGCACACGCTGGTCTTGGTGGCTCCGTAGAACAGCTGGCCGTTGCCGTAGTTCACGGTCTCGTTCTTGGCCAGGATCGTGCCGCAGTGCCAGTGCGTGGTGGATCCGCTGCGGCAGACCGACGTACCGACCGGTGCCTCCCACGAACCGCGGACGAGCTGGTCGCTGACCTGCCCCCAGCCAAGGACCACCGGCACGGTCCACCAGCCGCTGCCGATCTGGACCCAGGCGTAGTCGTTGCCCGGGAACGACGAGCCGCGGAACGTCCCCATCGCCGACCCGTCCCAGCCCCGGACCGACGCGCCGGCGCCCGAACAGTGCCCGGCCGTGACGAATCCGCCGTGCACCGAGAAGCCGATCGAGCAGCGCACGTTGCCGGTGTAGTACGGGTCGCCGCCGACGGTGCCGGCCGCGAACGTCCGCGGCGCCTGGGCCACGACCTCCCGGACCGTCACGCCACCGGCCGCGGCCACTTTGTTGACGAAGGCATCGACCTCGGCCGAGCGCCGGCCCTGCTGGACGGTCACCACGACCTGGCCGGACCGCGGATCCGCGGCCCATCCGCTGACGGCGTCCGGTACTGCCTTCCCGGCGAGCTTGTCGACGGCCGCCTTCCGCTTCTCCAGCACGGCCGCGGCGACCGGTACGACGGACGCCTCGGCACCGGTGGCCCGGACAGCGTCGGCCGCGGCCGGGGTGGTCACGCCGACGACGAGCTTCTCCCGCGCGGCGTCGTACCAGACTCCGCCGAACGACGACCCGGCCGCACGCCGGGCCGCGGGGACGAGCTTGGTCGCGGTCGACTCGGCCCGCAGCCGGTCCTTGGCCTGCTGCTCGGTCAGGCCGAGGTCGTGCTGCATCGCCGTGGCCTGGCGCGGGACCGCGAGCGGCTGGTCGGAGCCGGTCGGGACCGCGCCGGCCTGAGCCGGGACGGCGAGCGTACTCGCGACCAGGACCGTGGTCAGTAGGACTTTCATGGACTCTCCTCACCTGGGGGCGGACAGGACGTGAGAGCGCTCTCGCGACACAGCGTGCTGGATCCGGCACAGCACGTCAAGAGTTCGGCAGTTAGCTGGTCACACCCAGGTGGGCCAGGACTGCGAGGACGCGGCGGTGGGTGGAGTCGCTGGTCGGCAGGTCCAGTTTGAGGAACACGTTGCCGACATGCTTGTGCACCGCGCCCTCGCTGACCACCAGCCGCCGGGCGATCTCGGCGTTGCCCAGCCCTTCGGCCATCAACGCGAGCACCTCCCGTTCGCGCGGAGTCAACCGGATCAGCGGATCGCTCTTGCGGACCATCAACTGGCTGACCACCTCGGGATCGAGCACGGTCCCGCCGGCCGCGACCCGGCGGACCGCCTCGAGGAACTCGTCCACCCGCGAGACCCGGTCCTTCAGCAGATAGCCGACACCCTCGCTCCCCGCGGCGAGCAACTCGGCCGCGTACACGTCCTCGACGTACTGCGAGAAGACCAGCACCGGCAGCCCAGGATGCCGGGTGCGCGCCTCGATCGCGGCCCGCAGGCCCTCGTCGGTGAAGGTGGGCGGCAGCCGGACGTCGACCACCGCGATGTCCGGCGGCTCGGCCGACACGGCGGCCGCGAACTCGGCCGCGTCCCCGGCGACGGCGGCGACCGTGAAGCCGGAGTTACCGAGCAGCAGGCCGAGCCCCTCGGCGAGGATCGGGTTGTCCTCGAGGATCACGACCCGCACGGCATGATCACCTCGACCGTCGTCGGTCCGCCGATCGGGCTGGTCAGTTCCAGGTGCCCGTCGATCGCCTCCACCCGGTGCACCATGCCATGCAACCCGCTTCCCCGGCCGAGCAGGTCGCCCCGATCGCCGACCCGGGCACCGCCGATGCCGTCGTCGCTGACGGCGAGGTACAACTCGGGGCCGCGTCGCTCCAGCCGGACCTCGGCAGTACCGGCCGCGGAGTGCTTGGTGATGTTGGTCAGCGACTCGGCGACCACGAAATACGCCGCCGCCTCCACCGCCGCGGGGACGTCGCCGAGCTCACCGATCCGCAGGTCGACCGGGATCGGGACCCGCGCGCACAGGGCCGACACAGCGCCCGCGAGTCCACGGTCCGCGAGGATCGGCGGGTACATGGTCCGCAGTACGCCGCGCAGCTCGGTCATCGCCTGCTCCGCACCGTCGCGGGCGTCGTCGAGCAGCTTGGCGGCTCGCTCCGGATCCTCGGCCATCAGCTGCTTCGCCACACCGATCCGCATCGTCAGCGAGACCAGCTGGGCCTGCGTACCGTCGTGCAGGTCGCGCTCGATCCGGCGTAGCTCAGCGCCGTGTGAGTCGACGGCGCCGGCGCGGCTCCGGGTCAGCTCCTCCACGCGCTGGGACAGCAACGCCGCTTCTGCTTCGGCGCTGCTCGGGGAGAGCACGGTCCTGGTCAGCTTGGCGTGAGCGGACGCGGCCGCGGGCGCCACCCACCGCAGGCAGGCCAGCCCGACGACGATCTGCGCCGGCCGCAGCAGCAACGCGTCCAGCCAGCTGTCGACCGGGAGACCGAGCAGTGTGAACTCCCCTGGGTCCACCCTCCACAGCAGCATGCCGAGCAGACCACTGGGAGCCGCGGCGAGGCTGACCACCGCGAGGAAGAGCGCGGGGATCCCGAGCAGTGACAGCGGGACCAGGCGCAGACTCCGGCGGAACGCGCGATCCTTCAGCAGCGTGACCACGTCGCCCGGCCGGCGCTTCGCGGCACCCGGCAGCGGCGGATCCGCCGGCAGACCGAGGTACCGGGTGGCGCGGGCGCGCTCGGCGTCGGCCACGCGGACCAGACCGGCCGTGATCCCGGGGACGGCCCAGCTGAGCAACAGGCCGATCGGGGTCGCGGCGATCGTCACGATGCCCACCAGGTAACGGAGCAGGAGGTACCGGCAGGACGGCCAGCCGCGGGCCAGGATCTTCGCAAGCATCGACGTGCGCCTTTCGTTGTCGTCAGCATCGATCCTCGGCCGTCAAGCCCGCCGCTGTCGCTACAGCAGGCTCTACCCTTTCCCGGGCTCCGGCAGGATTTTACCGATCTGACGATCTACAAGCTGCTCACGTTCGGCCGCTGGCTGGTCCGGCGCCGGCGGGTTTGAGGCCGGTCTCGGGGTGCACCGCGACGGGACCCCGAGACCGGGGTTGATCAGGTGCAGACCGGGACGTCCGGGAGCTGGGCGGCCGGGTGGTCGATGTAGATGTTGCTCATGAAGCCGTTCTGGTCCCGCAGTTTGGCCCACCAGTTGTTCGTGGTGCCCTCGGCGGTGACCGGGTCACCCTGCTTCTGGCAGACCACGAAGACCTGCGTCGGACCGGGCAGCGTGGTGACGACGGACGCGGTCAGGCTCGGCGCCGACCGGACCCGGACGCCGCTGCCGTAGGTGGTGAAGTTGTACTCCGGCGGATTAGGGTCGCCGCCGTTGACCAGCTCCAGGTAGTAGTCCCAGTTCCAGTTCGGACCCGGGTCGGTGTGGTCGTTGCCGGGCATCTCCGAGTGGCCCTTGATGTGGTTGCGGTCCATCGGGATACCGCGGCGTTCGGCGATGTTGCGGGTCAGCGCGGCCGACGCCCGGTACATCGCGTCGGTGAACCAGGACGGTTGGTCGACCCAGCCCTCGTGCTCGATCCCGACCGAGTACGGGTTCGCGTCCCGGGCGTGCCAGGCGGTGTCCTTCTCGGCCACCATCTGGGTGATCTGGCCGTCGTTCGAGCGGACCACGTAATGCGCGCTGACCTGGGCCGACGGGTTCTTGAACCAGCTGATCGTGCCCGCGTACGAGCCCTGGGTCACGTGGATGACGATGTGCGTGATCGAGCTGGTCCGGCCGGCCCGGTAGTTGCTGGTGCTGGCCGAGTTCCAGATCGCGCCCGGGTAGTCCACCGCCGCGACCGAGGACGGCGTGCGGGTGCCGAGCGGGGCCACCTTCGCGTACTTGCCGCGGTCCGGGGTCACCTTCTTCGGCGCGGTGGAGACGCCGGCCGCGCCGACGCCGGTCCCGATGATGCGGAACACCTCGTCGGTGTAGAGCCGCGCGGTCGGGCCGTCGGCGGAGTGCGAGTACTGCGCGACCACGGGGTACCACTTGCCGAGATCGTCGCGCGCGGACCCGGCCAGGCCGGCCTTGTCGGCGTACGCGTCCAGCACGGCCGCGGCACCGAGGACGTTGGCGCCGGGGTCCTTGGCGAGCGTCTCGACCCCGAGCCCGGTGAGCTCGGCGGCCTCCGACATCGTCTTGTTGCTCGGGTTGCTGGCCAGGTGCATCACGCCGTACCCGTTGGCCTGGCTCGGTTTTCCGTCGTGGCCGTCCAGGTGGGACTCGGCGTACCCGATGCCGACCAGCAGCTCCCGGGGGACGTCGTAGCGGTCGGCCGCGGTCCGGAACGCCTCGGCGAGGTTCGCGGATCCGGTCGGTTCGGGTGGTTGGGCGGCGTTGCTCGGCAGGGTGCCGAGGGCGAGCGCGCCGGCGGCCACGGTGGCCAGCACGGCGGTCAGTCTGGGTACTCGGGCGGTGTTACCCATGGGCGGTTCCTTCCGCTGTGACGCCCGCACGCGCCTCCGGCGTCCGGACGTCCCACCGAGGGGCGTCGGTGGGTGCGCCTCACGCTAAGCCAAATTCTTCCCGTCAATCCAGTGCTTAGGTGAACTTTTTCCCGTCACCGGGCGAACTCGGCCGGTCACGCGGGGCCGATGCTGCCACTGTCCAGGGTCAGCCGCCCTTGACCACCTTGCCGCGGAGCACGATCAGCCGGGGATGGGTGAGGATCGCGGGGTTCGCGCGCGGGTCCTCGTCGTACACGACCAGGTCGGCCGGTGCACCGGGGAGCAGCTCGCCGGGTACCCCCAGCCATTCGCGGGCCGCCCACGATCCGGCGGCCAGGGCCTGCTCCCCCGACATGCCGATCTCGGTGAGCGCCTGGATCTCCGCGGCGACCAGGCCGTGCCCGAGGACTCCGCCCGCGTCGGTCCCGGCGAACACGGGCACGCCGGCCTCGACCGCCGACCGCAGCCGCTCGTGCCGCCGGGCGAAGAGATCGCGCATGTGGGCGGCGTACTGCGGGAACTTCGCCTGCGCCTGGTCGGCGTACGTGGGGAAGTTCTCCAGCTGGACGATCGTCGGGACGACCGCGACGCCACGGGTGGCCAGGTCGTCGACCATCTCGGGCAGCAGGCCGGTGCCGTGTTCGAGGCAGTCGATGCCGGCGGCCAGCAGATCCGGTAGCGCGTGTTCGCCGAAGACGTGCGCGGTGACCTTCGCGCCGAGCTCGTGCGCGCGGGTGATCGCGGCCTCGAGGGCTTCGGCCGGCCAGCACGGAGTCAGGTCGCCGGCGTCGCGGTCGATCCAGTCGCCGACCAGCTTGACCCAGCCGTCACCGCGGCGGGCCTCCTGCTCGACGTACGCGACCAGCTCCTCGGGCTCGATCTCCCAGCCGTAGTTGCGGATGTACCGCTTGGACCGGGCGATGTGCCGGCCGGCCCGGATGATCTTGGGCAGGTCCTCGCGGTCGTCGATCCAGCGGGTGTCCGCGGCCGACCCGGCGTCGCGGACCAGCAACGCGCCCGCGTCCCGGTCGGCGATCGCCTGCTGCTCCTGGGTCTCCACGTCGACCGCGCCGTGCTGGTCGAGGCCGATGTGGCAGTGCGCGTCGACCAGGCCGGGAACGATCCAGCCGCCGCTGCTCACGGTCTGGACGTCGGCAGCGGCGGACCGGTCGACGACCAGTCCGCCGCTGAGGTGGATCTCCTGCTGCTCGCCGGCCGGCAGCACCGTGCCGACGAGCCTGAGTACCCCGGTTGCGGTCATACCGTGACCGTAACCGGGATCGCGTCAGCCGTGCGAGCCGCTGCCCTGGGTGCAGGGCGTGGGGTTCGTCTCGGCGGCACACGGCGACTGGGTCGGCGTGTCCGTCGGCGTCCCCGTCGGGGTGTCCGTCGGCGTCGGCGTGGGGGTCGGCGTAGGCGTCGGAGTCGGCGTCGGCTTGGGAGTCGGCGTCGGCTTCGGCGTGTCCGTCGGCGGCGTGTCGGTCGGCGGGGTGTCCGTCGGCGGCCTGGTGGGCCGGGTCGGACGCGTCGGGGTCTCGTCGACCGGCGACGGGGTGGTCGGACGGGTGGACGGGGTGGGAGTCGGCGTCGGCGTCTTGCGCGCGTCGTCCGACACGTCCGGGACGTCCCGCGGGTCGACCTTGCGCTCCGCGTTGCCGGTCGGCTTCGCGGACGACAGGTTGCCCTTCGCGTTCGGCACCAGCACCGCGCCCTTGCTGTAGACGCGCATCCAGCGCAGCACGGTCGCGACGAAGTCCTTGGAGTGCTGATACCGCAGCAGGGCGGTGACCAGGTCCCGCGGGCGCTTCAGGTCGTCGCCCTCGGAGCACAGGTAGACCGCGACCGTGGTGACCGCGTCGTAGACGTTGTTCGGGTTGCGGAAGCCGTCACCGTTGCCATCGGCCCCGAACTCGGTCCAGACCCCGGGGATGATCTGCATCGGGCCGACGGCACGGTCCCAGGCGAGGTCCGCGTCGTACTTGCCCTTGTCGGTGTCGGCCACCTTGCCGAGCCCGCCCTTGCCGCTGAGCACAGGGCCGAGCAGCTTGCCGCGGGTGGTCCCGGCGACGTCGACCCGGCCACCGCTGGCGTGGTTCGACTCCACCTTGCCGATGCCGGCGAGCAACGGCCAGGTGAGACCACAGTTGGGCCGGACCACGGCGAGGTTCGCGGTGGCCCGGCGGTACGCGGGGAAGACGCCCCGCGGAATGCCGTTCACGGCTCCTGGTCGGCCCGGCCGGATGACGGAGCTTCCGTCGGTCGCCCCCTGCACGGGGACGTCGGCGCGGGCAGGTTTGTCGGATCCGACCCGGCCGTCCACTCCGGGACGCTGCGGGACGATCATGGTCAGTTCGTCGAACTCTCCGCTGTTCAGCCCGGCCCCAGGCGATGGGGCGACCGGGCTGTCCGCCGCGAGCTGGCCGGAGGCACCGGCTCCGCCCGAGGCGACCGTCACGATGGCCCCTACCAGGAGAGGGGCCGTGCACAGTGAAGCGATGATGATTTTGACCCGACGGTTTCCACTACGGGTTAGGCGCATAGTCCCCTCAACGACCGACGCGCCAGAAAGTTACCGAAGTGCGACGGAAAGTTACCTGAGGCGGTAACACCTTCGTAAGCAGCCTTCCACAAACGTGTGCGTGGCCCGCTGCCGGACCACCGAACACGCCGTGGGCAACTACCCGCGCGGGATCGCCCCGGCCCGCCGGATCGCGGTACCGGCCTCTGCTCCCCTTGCCGACTGCAAGCTGGTCGTCGCCGAGGCGGTCAGTTGCCGCTCGCCTGTGCTTCGGCCGGGGCGGACTCGCCGCCGGTCGCCTCGCTGCCGTTCGTACCACCGTCGGCCGGCGTACACGTCGGGTCCGCCGTGGGCGTTTCCGTCGGGGTCGGCGAGGGCGTCGCGGTCGGCGTCGGCGTACAGCTCGGGCTGTCCGGCGAGGTCGGCGGCGTGGTGGGCGGCGTCGTCGTGGTCGGCGGGGTGCTTGTGGTGGGGTCGGGCGTCGGCGTCGGGGTGTCCGGCGAGTTCGTCGGGTCCGGCGTAGGCGAGGTCAGCGTCGGCGTCGGCTTGGTGGACGGCTTCGGCGGGGTCGTCCACGGCGGGCGCGAGGTCGGCTTGCTGGTGGTCGGCAGGTTCGGCGTCGGCTTCGGGGAGGCCGGGCTCGCCGGGGTCGCGGGCGTCGTCGCGCCCGGCTGGGTCGGCTTCACCGGCTGGGCCGGGCGGGTGCTCGCCGGCGTACTGGTCGTGGTGGCGCCCGGCCGCGGGGTGGTCTCGTCGCCGACCGGGATCTGGCGCGGGTCGTCGTCCTTCTCCACGTTGCCCAGGTCGCCGGCCGGCGGGTCGATCACGCCGTCGCCGTCCGGGGTGGTGACCGTGGACTTGCTGTACGCCTGCATCCAGCGCAGCACCGTGGACACGTAGTCCATCGAGTGGTTGTAGCGCAGTACCGCCTGGACCAGGCCCTGCGGATCGCTCAGGTTCGCCCCGCCGGAGCAGAGGTAGTCCCCCGCCGCCCGGGCCGCGTCGAACACGTTGTGCGGGTTCTCCTGGCCGTCGCCGTTGCCGTCCGCGCCGAACACCTTCCAGGTGCCGGGGATGAACTGCATCGGGCCGACCGCGCGGTCCCAGCTGGTGTTCCCGTCGTACTGGCCGCGGTCGGTGTCGCTGATCGCGGCCATCCCGGGCCCACCGTCGAGGACCGGACCGAGGATCTGGCCGCGGGTGTTGCCGGCGGCGTCGACGCGGCCGCCGCTGGCGTGCGCGGACTCGACCTTGCCGATCCCGGCCAGCAACGGCCAGGTGATGTGGCAGCCCGGGTTCGCCGCGGCCAGGTCGTTGGCGGCCTTCTGGTACGCCGCGAGCACGGTCCCGGGGATGCCGGCGGCCGAGCCGATCGGGCCGATGACGGGCTGCTGCTTGTTGTCGATCGTGCCGGTCACCGGGACCTCGATCGAGGACCGCTTCTCGGTCGCCACACTGCCGTCGACGCCCGGCTCGGTCGGTACGTCCTCGACCAGGCTGTCGAAGACGGAGTCGTGCCGGGGCTGGCCGAGCGCGTGCGCGTCCACCACGAAACTGTTCGACGGGACGCCGCCGATGGCGAACACGGCCACCATCGCGGCAGGCGGAGCCAGGATGATCCACGTCGCGGTCAGCTTCCCCCGCCACGTCTCCAGGTCTCTGAACTGCTGCCTCATCCGAACCGTCCCTCGACGTTTCCGCAGTACCAAGTTGCTCCGGGCGTAGGCACTACCTTAACGCGGGACGGGAACCCGGCAACCGATCCGGAGTGGCTGTCCGGAAAGGGCCAACGACCCTTGCGCCGGGGACTTCCGGATGTTATTTGTCGCCGCCGAGCATGTTCTTCAGCGCGTCCGGCAGCTCGAAGTCGTCGCCGCTCTGGCCGCCGCCGAACGCGGCCGGCAGCTGACCCGGCGCCGGTTCGCTCGGCTGGTTCGCGGCCTTGTTCGCCCGCTTGGCCGGGTTGCCGGAGCCACGCTTGGCCTTGCCCTTCTTGGCCTGCTGCTTGGCCTTCCGGGCGCCGCCGCCGGTCCCCGGCATGCCAGGCATCCCCGGCATTCCGGGCATTCCCTTGCCGCTGGCCATCGCGGACATCATCTTGCGAGCCTCGAAGAACCGCTCGACCAGGCCGCTGACGGTGGCGACCTCGGTGCCCGAACCCTTCGCGATCCGGGCCCGGCGGGAGCCGTTGATGATGTGCGGATCGGCCCGCTCGGCCGGCGTCATCGAGTGGATGACGGCCTCGATCCGGTCGATCTCGCGCTCGTCGAAGTTCTCCAGCTGGTCCTTGAACTGGGCCGCGCCGGGCAGCATCCCGAAGATCTTGGTCAGCGGGCCCATCTTGCGGACCGACTGCATCTGGGCGAGGAAGTCGTCCAGGGTGAACTCCTTGCCACCCTTCTTCTGCAGCTTCGCGGCCGCCTTCGCCGCCTCCTCGGCGTCGAAGGTCCGCTCGGCCTGCTCGATCAGGCTCATCACGTCGCCCATACCGAGGATGCGCGAGGCCATCCGGTCGGGGTGGAAGACGTCGAAGTCCTCGAGCTTCTCGCCGTTGGAGGCGAACATCACCTGGCGGCCGGTGACCTGCGCGATCGACAGCGCGGCACCACCACGGGCGTCACCGTCGAGCTTGGACAGCACCACGCCGTCGAACCCGACGCCGTCGAGGAAGGCCTGCGCGGTGGTGACCGCGTCCTGGCCGATCATCGCGTCGACGACGAACAGGATCTCGTCCGGAGTGACCGCGTCGCGGATGTCCGCGGCCTGCTTCATCAGCTCCTCGTCGACACCGAGCCGGCCGGCCGTGTCGACGATGACGACGCTGTGCTGCTTGGTCCGGGCCTCGTCCATCGCGGTCCGGGCCACGTCGACCGGGTCACCGATCCCGTTGCCCGGCTCCGGCGCGTACACCGGGACCCCGGCCCGCTCACCGACCACCTGCAGCTGGGTCACGGCGTTCGGGCGCTGGAGGTCGGCCGCGACCAGCATCGGCGTCTGGTGCTTGACCTCCTTCAGCCACTTGGCCAGCTTCCCGGCCAGCGTGGTCTTACCGGCACCCTGCAGACCGGCCAGCATGATCACGGTCGGCGGCCGCTTGGCCATCCGCAGCTCGCGGGTCTCCCCGCCGAGGATGCGGACCAGTTCCTCGTTGACGATCTTGATGACCTGCTGCGCCGGGTTCAGCCCGCCGCGCACCTCGGCCCCGGTGGCCCGTTCCCGCACCGCCGCGATGAACTCCTTCACCACCGGCAGCGCGACATCGGCCTCCAGCAACGCGATCCGGATCTCCCGGGTGGTCGCGTCGATGTCGGCGTCGGTCAGCTTGCCCTTCCCCCGCAAGTTCTTGAAAGCAGCGGAAAGCCGATCGGAAAGCGTGTCGAACACGAGGAACAGTCCGTTTCTCTGGGTTAAACAGATCGTCACCCGAATCCCAAGGCAACTCCGAGAGTCTACCGGCCACCCGGACCGCCCCCACCCGCCCGCCTCCTGTGGATAACCACCGACACCCCGCAGCCCCGATCGCTATCGTGACGGTTAGTTACCCAGCAACCCCGGAGGCCGGCATGGACATCGTCCAGTTCAACTCGCTGTACTCAGATGCCCGTCTCCGCCAACGCAGGGACCCTGGGGTCGACGTCACCACCGTTCAGGCGGAACTGCGTGAGCTGATCGCCGACGAGACCGATGCCGAGGAACGTTCCTGGGCCCTGCGCATGATCGAGCGCTTGGCCGAACCGCTGCCGATCGCGCCCGAACGGAGCGCCCTCTACGAAGAGGCGGGCCGGGTCAGCGCCGCGGCGTACCCCATCGAGGGATCCGTGGACGAGCAGATCGCCGCACTCGAGGAAGCACGCCGCCGCATCTGGGCCATCGCCGACCGGGCCTCGGACGACGAAGGGCCCGACATCCGCGCCATGACCAGGTCGCTCGAGCACATCGAGAGGGCCCTGCGTAATCCGAACTGGCCGAGCGAGCAACACTGATGGATTCGGCTGACGAATGACTGGCGGGACCTACCTGGTACCGCGTGAGTCGACGCTTTACCAAGAGTTCGTCCGTCTGTATCGAGCAGCACAACGTGTCCGTCCTACCGGGATCGACCGCTGGAACGGCGATCTGTACGCCACTCCCGAGGACACGCTCGGCGGCTTCGATCCCGCGTCGGGCGCCATCAGCCTCTCCACCGAGCGCGTCCTGCGCCATCTCACCGGCGCTGTCTCCCTGACGGAGCGGCGTGGGCAGGCACAGGCACTGGCCACCGTGCTTCATGAAGCGACCCACGGGGGCATGCCGACCGATGCACCGAACGAGCCGAACGCGGTTCGGTCGCCACACTCGCTCGGTCTGATGGAAGGTGTCGCCGAGGTACGCACCTTCGCCGACTTCGACGTCTTCACCGAGGGCGCCGGCTACCCAGGCCTGGTCCTGACCGAACCGCAGTACCCAGGCGCCTTCACAGCTACAGACGACCTCCTCGACCAGGTCTCTGGGCCGCGCAAGACCTCAAAGGCCCTCCTTGCCGAGGCCGTCCGTGGTCCCGGTGCCATGCACTTCGACCAGTTCGCCGACGCCGTCGTCAAGAACCGCCTCCACGACATCGTCCCCGCCCGCCCCGAGGACCAACAAGCCGTCCGCGCTGCACTCATCTCCACGATGACCCACGCCTACTGGCCGACCATTCATCACCGCCCAGCCGACGCCGGCCACTCCCTCGCAGGCGAAGTCCGCCAGCACCTCGACGCCAAGGTCGACCAGATCCGCCACCACTACTCCCCCGGCCAAACCCAGCCCTTCCCGGCCGAGTCCCCGAACCAGTTCGCAGTACAGGCAGCCCAACCACCCGCACAGAACGAAGCACCGAAAGCCATACCGGAGGCGGCGGCGAACGCCGGAACATCCACCGCGCCGGAGATGCGCTTCCTCACCGGTCTCTCCCCCGCCGCCGGCGCGACCCGAAAGGCACCGTCGCTCGGCCAGGGCCAGAAAGGCGCCGGCAGCAACCACCGCGGCCCGACCACCGAACGCGAACGGGACTGACCGCCCGCGGATTCCGCCAACCGGGCCTGTGGATAAGTCCCGACGACCCACCGCCCCAATCGCTATCGTGACCGTCAGTCACATCAGTCGAGGAGGCTCGAATGGATATCGCCCGCTTCAGCTCGGCGTTCTCCGACGCCCGGCACCGTCAGCGAACCGAACAGGACTTCGACACCGAGGCGGCCCAGACCCAGCTCCGCGACCTCCTGACCGGCGAGCCCGACGACGAAGACCGTGCCTGGGCTTACCGAATGATCGAGAAGCTGGCCGAGCCGCTCCAGGCGCCGCCCGAACGGAGCCCGCTGTACGAAGAGGCCGGCCGAATCCACGCGGCCGCCTACCCCATCGAAGGCACGGTCGAGGAACAGATCGAGGCACTCGTCCAGGCGCGGCGCCAGATCTGGCAGCTCGCCGACCGAGCATCCGAAGAGGAAGCACCGTCGATCCGCGGCATGACCCGCGTCCTCGAACACCTCGAGAACGAGCTCCGCGACCCCACCTTCCCGCACGGCACTCCACCGACTCCGTCGACCTGACCGATGCCGGGCGACCGACCCGTACCACGCGACTCGCCGACCTATCAGGAGTTCGCGCGGCTGTACTACCTGGCCCAGCGGATGAGCGGTACGACGGTGGACCGCTGGAACGGGAACCTCTACGCCACCGACGACGAGCTGATGGGTGGCTTCAAACCGAAGTCGGGGGACATGCGGCTGTCGGACGAGCGAGTACTGCGCCACCTGACCGGAGCGCCGCCTAGGACTACCCCCAGCGCGCGGTCCGAGGCGATAGCCACGGTCCTCCACGAAAGCACCCATGCCGGACTGGCGACCGACGCGCCGGGCGAGCCCAACGCGGTACGGTCCAGCCAATCGGTGGGGTTGATGGAAGGCGTCGCCGAGGTCCACGCGATGGAGAACTTCGAAGCCTTCGCCGAACGAGCCGGCTATCCAGATCTGCCAACCCCGATTCCGACGTACCCCGGCGCGTACGCGGCGACGTCAGATCTCCTCAGCCAGGTGACCGGTCCGGCGATGACCCGCAGGACCCTCCTCGACGAAGCCATTCGCGGCCCGGGAGTCATGCACTTCGACCAGTTCGCGAACGCCGCCGTACAAAACCGCCTCCGCGACGTCGTACCTGACCGAGCCGCGGATCAGCAAGCGGTCCGCGCGGCTCTGATCAGCACCATGACCCACGTGTACTGGCCGACGATCCAGCACCGACCAGCCTCGGCCGGGGAATCCCTCGGCAACGAGATCCGCCAGCACCTCAATGCGAAGATCGACGAGATCCGCCAGCACTACTCCCCCGGCCAGACCCAGCCCTTCCCGGCCGAATCGCCGAACCAGCTCGCAGTACAGGCAGCCCAACCAGCCGCACAGAGCGAAGCACCGAAAACCAAACCGGACGCTGAGGCGGCGGCACCGGCACGTGCCGGAACATCCACCGCGCCGGAGATGCGCTTCCTCACCGGCCTCGCCCCCGCCGCCGGCGCAACCCGAAAGGCGCCGTCGCTCGGCCAGGGCCAAAAAGGCGCCGGCAGCAACCACCGCGGCCCCACCACAGAACGCGAACTGGACTGACCGCCCGCGGATTCCGCCAACCGGGCCTGTGGATAAGTCCCGACGTGGATGCGGCAGCGTCGATATCGTTACGGCTAGTCACCACAGGAGGTCATACGTGGACATCGCCAAGTTCAACTCGGCGTTCTCCGATGCGGACCATCGGCGGAGAACGGAACCCGACTTCGACGTCGCGGGTGAACAGAATCGCTTACGTGGGCTGCTCTCCGAAGAGGATCCGCCAGCGGATCGCGAGTGGGCCTCTGAGCTGATCGAGTCGCTCGCCGAACCCCCGCCCCCACCTCGGCAATGGAGTTCGCTCTACGACGAAGCCGGACAGATTCATGCCAGCGCCTACGTCGACGGCACCACCGGGGAGAAGATCGCGGCCCTCGAAAGTGCGCGGTGCCGGATCTGGGAGATCGCCGACCGCGCGCCGCAGGACGAGGCACCGCACATCCGCGCCATGACCCGAGTTCTCGAACATCTTGAGAACGAACTGCGTGACCCCAGCTGGCCACTGGACGAACGAACGACTCGGACCGACTGATCGATGGCGGCCGACCAGCTGATCCCTCGCGACTCGGCCGCCTACCTGGAGTTCGCCCGTCTGTACCGCGCGGCCCGTTCCCTTCGCCCCTCGGCGGTGGACCGGTGGAACGGCGATCTCTACGCGACCGACAGCGAGCTCTGGGGTGGATTTCAGGCGAAGTCCGGTGACATCCGGGTCTCCAAGCACGTAGTCCTGCAGCAACTGAAAGGTTCGGCCGGACCAATTGATCCGGCGGGTCAGGCTGAAGCATTGGCCACGGTCCTGCATGAAGCAACACACGCTGGCATGTGGATCGACGCTCCTGACGAGCTCAACGCCGTCCGGACGACCCACTCACAGAACCTGATGGAAGGCCTCGCCGAAGCGCGGGCCCTTCAGGACTTCCGAGCCTTCGCGGCCAGGACCGGGTACCGGAACCTCAGCTTGCCCCAGCCGAAATACCCGGGAGCCTATGCAGCCGCCGAGAGCCTCATCACTCAGGCAACCGGGCCGTCGAAGACAAGAGGAGCCCTCTTCGACGTCATCACCGAGGGACCGGCCGTCATGCACTTCGACCAACTGGCCGACGCCGTACTGCGCAACCGCCTTGGCGACGTGGTTCCCTTTCGCCCTGCAGAACGTGAGCAGGTCAGAGCAACCCTGATCCATGCGATGCGCCACGACCTCTGGCAAACTATCGCCGGTCGCCCAGCCTCGGCCGGGGAAGCCCTCGGCAACGAGATCCGCCAGCACCTCAACGCGAAGATCGACGAGATCCGCCAGCACTACGCCCCCGGCCAGAACCGCCCCTTCCCGGCCGAGTCACCGAACCAGCTCGCAGTACGAACGGCACGAACCGAAAAGCCCGAGGCCGCAGCTACAACATCCGCCCAAGCCGGCACGTCCGCCGCGTCTGAGATGCGCTTCTTGACCGGCCTCGCACCGGCGACCGGTGCGACCAAGTCCGCGCCGTTGCTCGGTCAGGGTGAACGGGGTGCCGGCGGCAAGCACCATCGCTCGACGGGCGTGCGCGAACTGGACTGATCAGGGTCTTCTTGGAGGAAGGGCGATATGGAGTTCGATGAGTTCATGGCTGTGTACCGGGCTCTGCGCGAGCTGGTGATACGGGCTGAAGGTGGTGGGGTCGAGGAGGCGCGGCGGCAGTTGGGGTTGTTGGCTGAGGGGATTGGCGACCCGCCCGGACGTGAGCGGGCGGTGGGGCAGATCGAGATGCTGGCGGGACAGGTGGAGTCGGTGTTGTCGGTCAGTGCCGGGTGGAGTCCGGAGATGAAGGAGGCGGCTCGGCTGATGGACGTGGCGGACTTCGATTCCGGAACTGTCGAGCAGCGGATGGCGATGGTGGCGGTCGTGCGGCGGCAGGTTTGGGAGATCGCTGATCGCGCCGGCGAGGACAGTGCGCGCATTCGCGGCCTGACCCGGGGTCTCGACAGCGTCGAGCGGGCGCTCGAGGAAGGGCCGCCGTGGTTGGACTCTTCCCGTGATGGGCGCTGACGGATTGTCGTTGACACAGGGTGGGCCGACCGCGAGGATCTAACCTGTTGGCTTCCATTTTTTGGTTAGGAGTGGTGGATGGCTCGGCGGGTTGTGGTGGTGGATGGGCCTTCCAATCTGGGGCTTCGGCCGCCCGAGGTGGGGACTGTGCCTGGGTGTTACAAGCTGGCCGGGGCCTTGCGGGATCAGGGCTTCGTGAGGCGGATCGGGGCTGAGGATGCCGGGTGTGTGACGCCGCCTCGGTACGACCGCGGGGATTGGGAGCCTGGGGACGGGGTCTTCAACGCGGCCGCCATCGCCGAGTACAGCGTGCGGCTTGCGGATCGGCTCGCCCCCTTGATCGAGGACGACAGCTTCGTCGTACTGCTCGGTGGTGAGTGCAGCAACTTGCTCGGGCCCACGCTGGCCCTCAAGCGGCGTGGGCGGTACGGGGTCGTGTATCTCGACGGGCACTCGGACTACCGCACCACCGGGAACTCGCCGTACGTCGGGGCCGCCGGTGGTGAGGCGCTGGCCCTGGTGACCGGGCGGGGGCAGGACGACCTCACCGATCTGGAGGGACAGGGGCCGTACGTCCTCGACGGTGATGCCGCGTTGCTCGGGATTCGGGAGGACGACGACTACGCCACCGATGTCGAGGCGGCCGGGATCCCTGTCTGGTCCGCGCTCACCATCGCCGAGGATCCCGTGAAGGCGGCCGAGGGGGTACTGCGGCACGTCGCGCGGGACGAGCTGGACGGGTACTGGGTGCACCTGGACGTCGACATCCTCGATGCCGAGGTGATGCCGGCGGTGGACAGCCCTGATCCTGGTGGGATCCAGCACGAGCACCTGCGCGCCCTGCTCGAACCGTTGCTCAAGGCACCGACATGTCGCGGTGTCGACATCGGCATCTTCGACCCGGACCTCGATCCCGACGGCCGGTATGCCGCGGCGTTGACCGACACGCTGGTTGCCGCGATCAACGGCTGACCCAAGAAGATCAACGGCCAACCCTAGAACCAGACAGCAGGCACCCCGTGCGGTTCGGCGCGACCGAGGATCCGGCGTTCCCCGGTCGGCCAGACCTGCAACGCGACCAGGAACTCGTGCGGCGCATCGGCATCCCGGCGCATCGGTTCCAAACAGAGCCGGGCCAAAGGCGAAGACGCCGTAGCCCGCGCACCGAGATCCTCGAGGAGCCCGTCCGCCGTCGCCTTGTCGGCGGCGGACAGGTACTGCCACATCACCGAATGCCAGATCACCGTCACGTGGCCCTCGGACAGCTCCACGTTGCGCAGGAACGACACCGCGTCCTCACGACGAACATCGGCCGGTACCTCCCGCGCCACCTCGAGCGCGCCACGGAGCCGGGCCAGTCGCGCGGTCATGTCGGGCCAGACGTACGACGTGAGAGTGAGCGCGCCCTCGGACGTCAGTGGGTTCACCGGGTTGATGTCGCTGCCGATGCGTTCCGCGATCCGCAGTCCGGGGGCCGGCCGCAACGGTCGCCCGGACCACGCGTCGGCGAAGACGACCGGGCTGCCCGGCCGGCCGAAGCTGGTGCCGTCGGCGAGGGCGTAGTGGAAGTGGTCGGCGCGGAGGTTGAGTCCCCCACTCGCGCCGATCTCCAACAGCCGGATCGGGAGGTCGACCGTCTCGGCCAGGCGGAGCAGGCCGCCGTACAGCGCGGTGGAGCGGCCCACCTCGTTCGTCTGCGGTGGCTGGGTGAGCAGGATGGCCAGTTCGGGGCCACGGGATTGCAGTACCTGCTCGAACGCCTCCCAGCCGAGCACCGGGTCCCACTCGCCACCCGTGCTCGGGTAGAAAGCCGCCAGCTCGGGCGCCTCCCGGGCGAGCACCAGCCGATGCACGGAACCCAGCAACCGCAACGCCAGCGCCGACGGTCCCGAATCCTCCTCGTGGCCGGCCAGCACCCGCGTCGACACACCTCCGCGTTCGTAGTCGTCCACCACCTGCCGCAGCAGGTCCGCGTACAGCTCCGAGCCGAGCTGCTCGCACGCCACCGCCTGCCGCTGGAACGCCTCTACAAGGTCCACACCGCAGACATTAGGACAACCGGTCGAGCACCGACTTCGCTGTTACCCGCGCGTCCTCCTCTTCCAGCGGGGAGCCGTGCGAGTCGGTCAGGTAGAACACGTCCACGCACTCTGCACCGAGTGTGCTCACGTGGGCCGAGCGGATGTCCGCCCCGGTCGCGGCGAGAGCGGCCGTCACGTCGTACAGCAGCCCGGGCCGGTCGTGGGCGCGGACCTGGATCACCGTCGCCGTTTCGGATGCCTCGGGCAACAGGTCGACCCGGCTCGGAACCCCCTTGCGGACCGACGAGTCGCGCGCCGCCAATCGCCGGACCAGATCACCGTCGTCCCGCAACGCCACCGCCAGCCGGTCCCGCAACCGCACCGGATCCGGCGGCGAACCAGCGACCGTCCACTGCGAGATCCCCAGCCCCTCGACCGAAGTAATCACCGCGGACCGTACGGCGAGCCGCTCGATCGCCAACACCCCGGCCACCGTGGACAGCGTGCCGACCTGGTCCGGTACGGCGACGTTGACCTGCAGGTCGCCGTGGTGCTCGGCAACGCTCACCCCGAGTCGCCCGACCCCGACCACCTGGTGCAACTCCGGTACCGGGATCGGCGGCGCTTCGGTCCACAGTGCCGCACCTCCCCCGGACAGCTCGGCCCGGACCCGCCGGGACAACTCCCCCACCAGCCGCATCCGCCAAGGCGAGGACGCTGCCGGACCGGCCGCACGCGCATCGGCGTACGTGAGCGCCTCCAGCAGATCCAGGGTGTCCGTGTCGCCGACGATGCCGGCCATCAGCTCGACCGTCATCGGGTCGTCCAGATCCCGCCGGGTCGCCACCTGCGCGAGAACCAGGTGCTGCCGGACCAGCAACGTGATCGTGTCCGCGTCCGCCTCGGTGAATCCGAGCCGCCGAGCGACGTCGGCAGCGATGACCGCACCGGTGACACTGTGGTCCCCCTCGACGGCCTTGCCCAGGTCGTGCAGCAGCGCGGCAACCAGGAGCAGGTCGGGCCGTCGTACGTCGCGCACCATGGTGGACGCGGCTACACAAGTCTCCAGCAGGTGCCGGTCAACGGTGTAGCGGTGCAATGCGGACTGCGGTGGACGGAAGCGCACCGTGTCCCACTCGGGCAGCAGGCGCGAGACGTACCCCGCTTGGTCCATCGCCTCCCACACCTCGAGCAGTCCCTGCCCCGCACCGAGCAACGCGCAGAACAACCGACGCGCCTCCCCCGGCCACGGGTCCGGCAACTCCGCAGCCGACGTGGCAAGCCGTGCGCAGACAGCGGGTGAGAGCACGAGCTCGCGATCGGCGGCTACGGCCGCGGCCCGCAGACCGAGGGCGGCATCGCGTTCGGGTCGCGCGTCGGGCATCAGCACGACCTCGCCCTCGTGCTGGCCGACCCCCTCGTCCAGGGCCAGCAGCAACGGTCCACCGGTGCGCTGGCGGCGCCGGGATCGTGGCGGCTTCGCCATCAGGCTCTCGATCCGCCGCCAGGACACGTCGCACACGTGGGCCAGCGTGCGGCCGGTCGCGTACACGTGCCGCAACAGCTCGTCCCGGCCGGACAGGCCCAGCCCGGCGGCCACATCCTTCGCCACGTCCGCGATCAACCGATCAGTGGAACGCCCCGCAACGGTGTGCAGCTCGTCCCGGATGTTCAGCAGGTCCAGCCGCGCCCGCTCCACCACGGGATGCGGTACGTCGACCAACCAGGAAGCCACCAAGGCCCGGAGAACCACGGCGTCGCGCAGGCCGCCGTACGCCTCCTTCAGGTCGGGCTCCGCGAGATGGGCGAGCTCCCCGACCGTGTGCGCGCGATCCCTGCAGGCCTCGGCGAGTGCGGGCAGCCGTGTCTTCGCAGTACGGCGCCAGTCGGCCATCAGTACGGACCGCAGTTGCAATGTGAGGTGGGAGTCCCCGGCAACGTGCCGTGCGTCCAGCAGGCCGAGCGCCACCCGGACGTCACCGGCCGCGGCCTCCTGTGCCTGCGCGATCGTGCGGACGCTGTGGTCCAGCTTGGTCCGCGAGTCCCACAGCGGGTACCAGATCTGCGCGGCGAGCTCGTCCACCTGTGGGTACCCCTCGGCGTGCACGAGCATCACGTCGAGATCGCTGTACGGCGACAGCTCCTCCCGGCCGTAGCCGCCAACGGCGACCAGGGCAACGCCCTCGGTGGGAACACCGAGGGCGTCACAGGCTTTCGAGAGGAGCAGGTACAGCAGCGCGTCGGCCTCCTCGGCACGAGCGCGCCGCTGCTCTGCCCGATCCACCATTTAGAGGGCGTCTCCGTCGCGTTCGCCGGTCCGGACCCGGACGATCGTCTCGACCGGGGTGACCCAGACCTTGCCGTCGCCGATCTTGCCGGTCTGCGCGGCCTTGACGATCACGTCCACCACGTCGGCGCTGTCCCCGTCCTCGACGGCGACCTCCAGCCGGACCTTCGGGACCAGGTCCACCTCGTACTCCGCGCCGCGGTAGACCTCGGTGTGGCCCTTCTGCCGGCCGTACCCGCTCGCCTCGGTGACCGTCATCCCGGTCACCCCGAACGTCTCCAGCGCGGCCCGGACGTCCTCCAGCTTGTGCGGCTTGACCACCGCGGTGATCAGCTTCATGCGTTCACGCCCTCCTTCTTCTCAGCGTCGTCGTCGGTGTCAGTGTCCTCGACCGGGGCGGCCGTGGTCCGCACCGTGCTGTGACCGCGCAGCCCCGCGGCGGCCAGGAAGTCGTACGCCGTCTCGGCGTGCTCGACCTGGTCGACACCGGTGACCTCGTCGTCCTCCTTGACCCGGAAGCCGATGGTCTTGTCGATCAGCTTGGCCAGGATGAACGCGACCACGAAGGAGTAGACACCGACGATCAGGTTCGCCAGCGCCTGCCGGCCGAGCTGACCCGCACCGCCACCGTAGAAGAGGCCGTCGACCGCGGACGGGGCCGCCGCCGAGCCGAGGAAGCCGATCGCCAGCGAGCCGACCAGACCGCCGACCAGGTGCACGCCGACCACGTCGAGCGAGTCGTCGAAGCCGAGCTTGTACTTCAGCGAGACCGCGAAGGCGCAGATGGCACCGGCGACGACACCGAGGATCAGCGCGCCGACCGGGGTGACCGCGCCACAGGAGGGGGTGATCGCGACCAGACCGGCGACCGCACCGGACGCCATCCCCAGCGTGGTGGCCTTGCCGTGCCGGATCCGCTCGACGATCAGCCAGCCGATCACGGCGGCGGCGGTGGCGGCCTGGGTGTTGACGAAGGTGATCGCGGCGGTGGTGCCGGCGCTCAGCGCCGAGCCGGCGTTGAAGCCGAACCAGCCGAACCACAGCAGCCCGGCACCGAGCACGACCAGCGGCAGGCTGTGCGGCCGCATCGGGTCCTTGCGCCAGCCGATCCGCTTGCCCAGGACGATCGCCAGGGCCAGCGCGGCCGCACCGGCGTTGACGTGCACCGCGGTACCACCGGCGAAGTCGACCGCCTTGATGCCCGTACCGATGAAGCCGCCGCCACCCTCGCCGTCGAGGAACCAGACGGAGTGCGCGACCGGGAAGTACACCAGCGAGGTCCACAGCGCGACGAACACGATCCAGCCGCGGAACGACGCCCGGTCGGCGATGGCGCCGGAGATCAGCGCCGGGGTGATGATCGCGAACATCAACTGGAAGGCGACGAACGACAGGGTCGGAATGGTGCCACTGACCGCTTCCGGCGCGAGCAGACCCTTCAGGCCCGCGGCGGAGAAGTTCCCGATGACGCCCCCGTTGTCACCGCCGAACGTGAGGGAGTAGCCGACCACTATCCACAACACGGTGACGACCCCGATGGTGATGGCGCTCATCATCATCATGTTCAGCACGCTCTTCATGCGCACCATGCCGCCGTAGAAGAAAGCCAGGCCCGGTGTCATCAGGAACACCAGGGCGGCACTGACCAAGACCCAGGCGGTATCGCCGGCGTTGATCTCCATCAACGTCATCCCTTCCATCGATCTGGGGGTGGCCGGCGTCCTCATCGGGGTGAACTCCACAACGCCGGGAAGCCCGCGCCTGGCCACACCGGACACGGTGTCGGCGCGCGGTTTCAACCGATCGGTCGCGATGTTTCGGGGATGTGACAAAGCAACTTCCCAAGTGACATCCAGGTGACATCGGCCCGGATGTGGCACTCTGGCCTGATCACACGGGCCGCAGCTGCGCCACTGCGCCCGTCCGACCTGGGGAAGCTTTCTGATGGGGACGAAAGACGGGGAGAGACCGCGCCGGGGCCGGCCGCGCGACCCGGACGCCGAGCCGCGGATCCGCCGGTACGCCGTCCGGTTGCTGCTGGAACGCGGCTTCGACGGGATGACCGTGGACGACGTGGCCGAGGCGGCCGGCGTCGGCAAGGCCACCATCTACCGGCGCTGGGCCAGCAAGGAAGAGCTGGCCAACGACGCGATGGCGGAGCTGTTCGACATCGAGATCCCGGACGCCGACACCGGCTCGATCGGCGGCGACCTGCGGCAGGTGTACCGCGACGCGCTCGCCTTCGTGAGCGCCAAGGAGGGCATCGCGCTGATCCGGCTGGCGGTGACCGAGGCGACCCGGGACCCGCAGATCGCCGGGCTGTACCGGTCGTTCCTGGACCGGCGGATCGAGCTCACCCGGGCCGCGCTGGACCGGGCCCGCGAGCGCGGCGAACCGGTCCGCGCGACCGCGGATCCGGTGCTGATGGTCCAGTGGCTCGCGGGGCTGCTGATCGTCCGCACCCTCACCGGGGATCCGATGCCCGCGGTCGAGGACGCCGACCACCTGGCCGAGATGACGCTGCGCTGCATCCTCGAGTGATCACGGCCGTCAGCCGCGGATGCCCGCGCCGATCGCGAGTCCGGGGACCTCGAGCTCGGTGACCCGGCGGACCTGGCCGGTCGGCAGGTCCCACGCGAGCACCCATCCGGTGACCTGGAACAGCACCGTGTCCCCGTCGTACCAGCCGAGCACGGAGCAGCAGCCCAGCGTCCGGATCGCGTCGGGCGGCGACGGTTCGGGTACCGGTGCCGGAGTCGCGGCCGGGGTTTCGCCCAGCACCAGGAGCCGGCTCGGTTCGCGCTGGACCGTCGACATCGCGGCCACGATCTGCGGCACGGACGCGACTGTGCGGACCTGGACCAGGTGCCGGGCCACGAACAACCGTGCCATGACGTCGTCGCCGGTGAACGTCTGCCCGTTCCACTGGCTCACCGGCAGGTCCGGCATCGTCTCGACGATCCACCCACCGGCGGTGAACCGGCGGACCGCCACCTGGCCCTCGGTCCCGTCCAGCCGGTACGGCGCGGTGGCCGAGTCCGGGTCCCGCGTCGGTTCGACCACGGTGAACGGCTCGTCCCCGTGGCCGACCAGCACGCGGTACGTCGTGGTCGGGGCGCCGGCGAGCAAGTGTTCGGAGTCCGGCGTCCAGGAGACGCTGCGGATGTCTTGCACCGGCAGCGGGAGTCGCCGGACCTCCGCGGTCGTCGCGTCGATCACCGCGACGTGACCGGGTTGCGGGAACGCCGCCATCCGGCCGTTCGGCGAGACCGCACCGGCGCTCAGCGGCGAACCGGTCGTGATCGGCGCGAGCAGCATGTCGGTCCGCGCCCACAGGCCGTTCGGTGCGAGCAGGAGCGGCTCGTACCCGCCCTCGCGCCGCGCCAGTACGACGGCCGCGATCCGGTCGATCGGCTCGGTGGTGAGCTCGTCCGGGTGGTCCGGCAGCCGCAGCAGGTCCCCAAGCGGCGTCTCCAACCGGTCGAGGAACCGCTCGCTACCGCTCGGTGGAGCCGTCCAGAAGTCGATCCCCGCGATCTGCCCGGTCGGCGCCACGTACCCGGGCGGGTGCGTCGGCGGTGTGTCGGGCGGGACGAACCGGAGCCGCCCACCCGAAGACGCGAGTAGCCCGATCGCGACGATCGCCAACGCGACCAGCAAGGCGAGCAAAGCCGTCCCACGAACCTGGCGGCGGTGCAGCCCGCGTCCGTTCGCCCAGGCGGCGTCGGTGAGCTCCGGCTCGGGCAGGTCCTCGGTGACCCGTTCGAGCAGCGGCCGGACCTCGTCGACCTTCACGGCCGGTCCCCCGCGGCCTTCCACCGGCCCAGCCCGAGCGAGGTACGGAACGCGGTCAGCGCCGAACGGGAGAGGCCGTGCACCGTGTGATGCGACAGTACGAGCACGTCCGCGACCTCGAACTCGGTGAGCTCCTCGTAGTGCAGCAGCACGAACACGGTGCGCTGCGCGGGCGACAACGCGGCCAGCGCACTGCGCACCGCGTCGTCACTCGGTGGGTACCGCTTCGGCGGATGCCAACGGGACAAGGCGGGCTGGAACAGCAGCCGCTGGACGAACACGTCCGGGTCGTCCACCTTGTCCCACCGGGTCGCGAGCCGGGCGAAGGCGCGCAGCAGTTCCCTCTCGGCCCGATGCCGCTCGCCGTAGACCAAGTACGCCTCGCGGAGCCACTTGGCCTGGCGCGCATCGACGAACGAGGCGAACTCGGGGTCGACAAGGTCGCGCATCCACCCTCCCCACCCCCATTGAACCCCTCATCCGCGCCGCACGGCCACCGCCTCCCGGACCTCCTCGGCGATCAGGTCCGCGTTGATCGCCGCACCGGCCGCGAGTCCGCTCGCCGCCGCGGTGATCAGCTGGACCATCGGCTCGGTCACGTTGCCCGCCACCCACACTCCCGGTACCTGGGTCGCTCCGGTCGGTCCCGCCTCGACCGCGGTCCCGATGGTCACACCACGCGCCTCCCGCTCGACCGCCTTGAGCCCCAGCTCGGCCAGGAACCCGGCCCGCGCACTCAGGACGGTCTGCACGACCACCGCCTGCCGCGGGATCACCCTGCCGCCCCGTAGCCGTACTCCGGTGAGCTGGTCGCCGTCGGTCTCCACGGCTTCGACCTCGCCCTGGACCACGGAGATCCCGCGAGCCGCGAGCTCCTCCCACTCGTCGTCCGTCGGCTCCGGACCGTTGTGCAGGAACAGGGTCACGTCCTCGCTCCACTGCCGGAACAACTGCGCCTGGTGGATCCCCATCGGCCCGCTCTGCATTACACCGATCGCCTGGTCCCGCACCTCCCAGCCGTGGCAGTACGGGCAGTGCAGCACGTCGCGCCCGAATCGCTCAGCCAGTCCTTCGACCTCGGGCAGCTGGTCGGTCACCCCGGTCGTCACCAGCAGCCGGCGCGCCTCGTACGTCCGCCCGTCCGCCAGCTCGACCGCGAACCGCGGTGCGTCCGGAGACGTATCGATCGACCTCGCCGACACCACCGACCCGGTGATCGCCTCACCGCCGTACCCGGTGATCTCGGCCCGGCCCAGCGCGTACAGCTCGGCCGGTGGTACGCCGTCGCGGGTCAGGTAGTTGTGCACGTGCCCGGCGGGCGCGTTCCGCGGGTCCCCCTGGTCGACCACCAGCACAGACCGCCGGGCCCGGGCCAGCGCGAGGCCGCCCGCCAGTCCCGCGGCGCCCCCGCCGACCACGATCACGTCGTACATGTCGTCTCCTCTCGCTTCTCCTGACCCGAGCGTCCGCAGTTCTGGCCGGATCGACAAGTTTCTTTGCCACAATGGCAAGATGACGGAATCCTTCGACGCGGTACTGGAGGCGGTCGGACCGCGGCTGCGCAAGCTCCGGCAGGATCGCGGCACGACGCTGAGCGAGTTGTCCGAGGCCACCGGGATCTCGGTCAGCACGCTGTCCCGGCTGGAGTCCGGGCAGCGGCGGCCGACGTTGGAGCTGCTGCTGCCGCTGGCCCGGGCGCACCAGGTCCAGCTGGACGAGTTGGTGGACGCGCCGCCGACCGGCGATCCCCGGGTGCATTCGCGACCGATCCGGAGCAACGGCTCGGTGATCATCCCGTTGAGCCGGCGGCCGGGTGGACTGCAGGCGTACAAGCAGATCTCGCCGGCGGGCTGGCCGGGTGGCGAGGTGAACCAGCAGGTCCACGAGGGGTACGACTGGGTCTACGTGCTGTCCGGGCAGCTACGGCTGGTGCTCGCCGACAAGGACTTCGTCCTCAAGGCCGGTGAGGTGGCCGAGTTCGACACCCGGATCCCGCACTGGTTCGGCAATCCGGGGCCCGGACCGGTGGAGACGCTGAGCCTGTTCGGGCCGCAGGGCGAGCGCATGCACGTCCGGGCCCGGTCCAAATAGACCTGCGGCGGCCGGTTCCGACAGCAGGATTCGCCCGCGTCGTCCTTACGAGGCCCGGGCCGCGGCCGCCTTCGTGGTCAGGTACTCGCGTTCCGGCAGGCTGGTGGTCCGTTGCGCCGCGGCCTGGAAGTGCTCGGCCGCGGTCCCCGGTTCGCCGAGCAACTCGTACAGGTGGCCGCGGACGGCGTCCAGGCGGTAGTGCCCGGCGAGCTTCGCGTCGAGCGGTTCGAGCATCGTCAGGCCCACCTTCGGGCCGTCCACCATGGCCGCGGCGATGGCCCGGTTCAACGTCACCATCGGGTTGCCCGACAACTGCTCCAGCAGACCGTAGAGCGCGAGGATCTGCGGCCAGTCGGTGTCCTCGGGTCGTTCCGCCTCGTCGTGCAGCGCGGCGATCGCGGCCTGCAGCTGGTACTCACCGATCGGCGGCTGGTCGAACGCCTCCACAGCGAGCGCGACGCCTTCGGCGATGTACTCCTGGTTCCACTTCGACCGGTCCTGCTCGGCGAGCGGGACGAGCTCGCCGCTGTCCCCGGTCCGGGCATCGCGGCGCGCGTCGTTCAGCAGCATCAACGCGAGCAACGCGGTGACCTGGGCGTTGTCCGGCAGCAGCCCGTGCACCATCCGGGTCAGGCGGATCGCCTCGGTGGCGATGTCACTGCGGTGCAACTCCGGCCCGCTGGTACTGGTGTGCCCCTCGTTGAACATCAGGTACAGCACGTGCAGGACGTTGCGCAGCCGCTCGTCGCTCGGGTCCAGCTCGAACGCGGCGCCCTTGATCTTCTGCTTCGCCCGGCTGATCCGCTGCGCCATCGTCGTCTCGGGGACCAGGTACGCCGCCGCGATCTCGGTCGTGGTCAGACCGCCGACGGCCCGCAGCGTCAACGCGATCGCGGACGCCGGGGTGAGGTCCGGGTGGCAGCACAGGAAGAGCAGCCGGAGGGTGTCGTCGGTGTCCTCGACCTCACCGGCCGGGACCTCGCGGTGGGCCGCCAGTTCCTCCCGGCGGCGGCGCGCCTGCTCCTGCCGGATCTCGTCGATCACCTTCCGGTGCGCGGTCTGGATCAGCCAGCCGCGCGGGTTGTCCGGCGTCCCGTCCCGCGGCCACGTCCTGGCCGCGGCCAGCAACGCCTCCTGGACGGCGTCCTCAGCGGCCGTGAAGTCACCGGTCCGCCGGACCACCGCGCCGAGTACCCGCGGTGCCAGCTCCCGCAGCAGATCCTCCAGCCGGCTCGTACCGCTCACCGCGCCCCTCCCTGTCGTCCGGGTCCCCCTGATCATGGCCTACCACCGGGTGACCGGGAGTGGACATCCCTAGTGGCGCCGGACCCGTTCCGGGCTCGCCGTCTCCAGCGGGACGTCGTCGGCCGGGATGACGCCGAGATGCGTGCTCTGGCGACCGAGGACGGCGTCGAACACCCACTCGGTGGCGGTCCGGATCCGGTTCCCGGGCATCGACATCAGGTGGTACCCGCGGGTGACCACCTTGGCGGGGAACCCGGAGAGCGGGAGGTGCAGCGGGTTGGCGGCGGCCTGGGTCCCGCCGAGATCGACGACGAACCCGAGGTCCTTGTGGAAGTAAGGCTCCCGCTGTCCGTGGCCGAAGGTCGCCGCGACGTTGTGCGCGGCCTGCTTGCCCTGGCGTTCGGCGTGCTGGGCCGTCATCGGGGTGATCTCCCCCGGCCGGGCCAGGTCCGGGACCGCGGCCGCGTCGCCGCACGCGAACACGTCCGGATGCCCGGGCACGTTCAGGTACTTGTCGACGACCAGCCGGCCCTTCTCGGTCTTCAGCCCGAGCGCCTGGACCACCGGGTCGGGCCGGACCCCGACGCACCAGACCAGCGTGCGTGTCGAGACCTCGGTACCGTCGGTCAGCCGCACGCAGTCCGGCGCCGCCTCCTCGACCGACGTCCCCATCCGCACCTCGACGTCCCGCTCGGTCAGCACCATGTCGGCCGTACGGGACAGCCGTTGGTCCAGCTCGGGCAGTACCCGATCCGCCACGTCCAGCAGCATCCACCGGATCCGCTGGTCACGCAGCCGGGGCCGCTGCTTCCTCAGCAGGTCCGTGTAGAGCACACCGTGCGCGGCGACCTCCGTCCCCGTGTACCCCGCGCCGACCACGACGAAGGTACACAGCGCGTCCCGCTCGGCAGGATCGTCCGTGGCGTCCGCCAGCTCGATCTGCTGAGTCAGGTGGTCGCGCAGGAACACGGCCTCGGGGATGCCGCGGAACCCGTGGGCGTACTCCGCGACGCCCGGGATCGGCAGCAGCTTGTTCACACTGCCGGCGGCGATGATCAGCCGGTCGTACCCGAGCCGGCCGGGCCGGTCGTCGGGATCGCGGTACGACACCGCGTGCCCGTCCAGGTCGAAGGCGTCCACCTCTCCGAGGACCAGCCGGACCCCGGGCAGGGTGTCCGCGAGCGACACGGTGATCCGGCGCGGCTCCAGGATCCCGGTCGCGACCTCGGGCAGCAGCGGCACGTACAGGAAGTAGTCGGTCGGACTGACCAGCACGATCTCGGCCCGCCCACCGGCCAGCCGGCTCAGCTTCCGGGCCGCGTGGAAACCGGCGAACCCGGCCCCGACGATGACGATCCTCGGTCGGCTCATACCCCCTGGGTACCAGATCCGGCCGGCTCCAAACGGGCTCGGCCCGATCCCGGGGGTCAGTCGAGCAGCGCGTCGACGAACTGCTCAGCGTCGAACGGGGCCATGTCGTCCGCGCCCTCGCCGAGACCGACGAGCTTGACCGGGACACCGAGTTCGCGCTGGACCGCGATCACGATGCCGCCCTTGGCGGTGCCGTCCAGCTTGGTCAGCACCAGGCCGGTCACGTCGATCACCTCGGCGAACACCCGGGCCTGGGTGAGTCCGTTCTGCCCGGTGGTGGCATCGATGACGAGCAGCACCTCGTCCACCTCGGCGGCCTTCTCGATCACCCGCTTGACCTTGCCGAGCTCGTCCATCAATCCGGTCTTGGTGTGCAGCCGGCCGGCCGTGTCCACCAGCACCACGTCGGCGGACTCGGCGACGCCCTGCTTCACCGCGTCGAACGCGACACTCGCCGGGTCTCCGCCCTCGGGACCGCGCACGGTCGGTACGCCGACCCGCTCGCCCCACGTCTGCAGCTGGTCCGCCGCGGCGGCGCGGAAGGTGTCGGCCGCGCCGAGCACGACCTGCTTGTCCTCGGCCACCAGCACGCGGGCGAGCTTGCCGACGGTAGTGGTCTTGCCGGTGCCGTTCACGCCGACGACGAGCACGACGGCCGGCTGGTCGTCCTTGCGGTCGACCTTCAGCGAGCGGTCCAGCTTCGGGTCGACCAGGTCGATCAGCTCCTCGCGCAGGACCGCGCGGGCCTGGTCGCCGCCCCCGCCCTCGACCCGCAGCCGGGTCCGCAGCCGCTCGACCAGCTCCTGGGTCGGGGCGACACCGACGTCGGCGGTGATCAGCGTGGTCTCGATGTCCTCCCACGCCTCCTCGTCCAGCTTGTCCCGGGACAGCAGTGCGAGCAGGCCCTTGCCGAGCGAGCCCTGCGACCGGGCCAGCCGGGACCGCAGCCGGACCAGCCGGCCCTGCGCGGACTCGGGCTTCTCCAGCGTCGGCAGCTCGGTGTCCTCGAGCGTCCGGGTCGGCGTGTCCCGCGGCTCCTCCGCGTCCTCGCCGACCGTCGGCTCGGCCTCCGGCGCCGCGGTGTCCAGCGGGGCGGGCTTGGCCGGCGCGGGCAGCTCGGACCGGCGTCGCCGGGTGACGACCAGGCCGGCGGTACCGGCAACCAGGACGACGGCCACCGCGATGATGGCGTACAGAACCGCGTCGGCGAGCAGAGGGACGAGCTGAGAAGTCAACACGGTTCCCCATCTTGACAGAAGCCAAGGCACGGACCCGCATCCTTCACTGCAGGCGAACCACCGGTCGCGTTGGGTGAGGAGCCAGCTCCGGTCGATGGGTCAGCAGAACGACCGTTCGGTTGCCCGCGGCGGCGAACAGGTCGGTCAGCAGGACCCGGGCCGTCTCCTCGTCCAGGTGCTCGGTGGGCTCGTCCAGGACCAGGACGTCGTGGTCCGCGAGCAGGAGCCGGGCGAACGCGAGCCGCTGCCGCTCCCCGCCGGACAACCGGGCGCCGTGCTCCCCCACCAGCGTGTCCAGCCCCTTCGGCAACCGCTCGACCAGGTCACCGAGGCGAGCGCGGTAGAGCGCGTTCCACAGCCGCAGGTCGCTCGCGTCCGGTTCGGCGAGCAGCAGGTTCTCCCGGATGCTCGTGTCGAACACGTGGCTCTCCTGGGTGAGCAGACCGACCGTGGACCGGATCCGGTCGCCGCCGAGCGCGGTCACGTGCACCCCGTCGAGCAGGACCTCGCCGTCCCGCTGGTCGAGGAACCGCAGCAACACGGCTGCCAGCGTGCTCTTGCCCGATCCGCTCGCCCCGGTCACGATCACCCGGCTCCCCTCGGGGATGTCGAGCTCCAGGTCCCGCAGGACGTCGGGGCCGTCGCCGTATCCAGCGCGCAGACCATGGACCCGCAGACCTCGGCCCGGCGGGAGTTCGACCGGCTCGTCCGGCTCCCGTACCGGTACCGGGGTGGTGAGGATCTCCTGGAGCCGGTCGAACGAGCCACGGACCCGGATCGCGAGCTGCGCGGCCAGCGGTACTCCGCCGAGGACGTCCGCCAACGCGAGCGGTGTCAGGACGATGACCGCGAACGTCGGCCCGGCCAGGTCGGCCTGGCTGCCCAGCACCAATCCGGCCAGGGCGGCACCGCCGACGCACACCACGAGAAGCGCGTTGCCCAGTCCCGCGCTCCACGCCGAGCGCCTTTCCGCGGCGGCGAGCCGTGCGTCCGCGGCAGCGAACGCGTCGAGCACATCGTCCACCGCGTCGAAGGCCACCACGTCGGCCGCGGTCAGCAGGTCCTCCGTGGAGTGCGCGGCCACGTCGCCCCGGGCACCCGCGATCGACCGCTCTGCCCGACGCGCCGTCCTCGCGGTCAACCACGGCACGATCGTGCAAGCCACCAGCACCGCCAACGCGACCACGACCCCGGCGGACGGGAGCAGTACGACGATCAGCGCAGCGGTCGCCGTCGCGGTCACCGCAGCGACCAACACGGGCAGGACCACGCGCAACCACAGGTCCAGTACGGCGTCCACGTCGAGCAGCAATCGCGTCAGCAGGTCGCCGCGACGAAGGGACAAGCCGGCGGGAGCCAGTCGCTCGATCCGTTCGGTCATCTGCGATCGCGTCTTCCCCAGCACCCGGTACGCCGCGTCGTGGCCCGCGAGCCGCTCCACGTACCGGAAGACCCCGCGGCCCACCCCGAACGCGCGGACCGCGACGATCGCCACCATCAACGTCAGCACCGGCGGCTGGGCTGCGGCGGTAACGATCAGCCAAGCCGCCGTCGCCAGCAGCGCCACCGAGGACGCGGACGCCAGCACGCCGGCGAGCAGCGCGAGTCCGAGCCGCCCCGCGAGTCGCCGGTCCGGGAGAGCCATCGTCAACGCGGTCATGACGTCACCAACTCCGCTCGCTGTCGCTCGGGTCCAACGTGTTCCGTCCCCACCTGCACAACGCGGTCCGCGGCCTCGATCAACGCGGGACGGTGCGCGACCAGCAGTACTGTGCGCCCGGTTGCCCGCAGTCCGGCGACGACCGCGGCCTCGGTGTCCGCGTCCAGGCCGGCCGTCGGTTCGTCGAGCAGTAGGACCGGCGCCTCGGTCAGCAGCGCCCGTGCCAACGCGACCCGGCGCCCCTGTCCGCCCGACAAGAGCTGCCCCTGCTCACCGACGGCCGTGTCCAACGCGAGTTCGCCCGCACCGGCCTCGTCCAGCGCGCGGCGTACCTGCTCGTCGGTCGCGTCCGGTCGGCTGAGCCGCACGTTGGCCGCGATCGTTCCCGCCCGCAGTCCGGGCCGCTGCGGTACCCAGCCGAACTGCTTCCGCCACAACTCGGGAACGAACTCGTCGGCCGCACTCCCACCAGCCACGACCACGCCCCGCTCGGGTACGACGAAGCCGAGGATCGCCGCGAGCACCGTGGACTTGCCGACGCCACTCGGCCCGGTCAGCGCCACCACCTCACCGGGCCACAGCTCCAGGTCGAACCCGTCCACCGCGGCGGCGTCCCGATCCGGGTACCGCACCGTCAGATCGTGCAAGTACAGCGGCACGCGCCGGAGATCCGGTACGTCGGTCCGTTCCCCGGTGGTGGGCAGCGGCGTGTCCAGGACGCGCAGTACCTCTTCGCTCGCCGCGACCCCGTCCGCACTCGCGTGGAACTGCGCGCCCACCTGCCGCAGCGGCAGGTACGCCTCCGGGGCCAGGATCAGCACCAGCAGCGCCGTCTCCAGTCCGAGCTGTCCCTCCACCAGGCGCAGGCCGACGCCGACCGCGACCAGCGCGACCGAGATGCTCGCCAGCAGTTCCAGCACCAGCGACGACAGGAACGCCAGCCGCAGACTCGACATCGACGCCACCCGGTGCTCGTCGGTCACCCGCTCGACCGCGGCCGCCTGCCCCTTCGCCCGGCCGAACAGCTTCAGCGTCGGCATCCCCGCGACCACGTCGGCGAAGTGATGCGCCAGCACGTCGAGCGCCCGCTGCCGCCGTCGGCTGTGCGCCTGCGTCGCCCAGCCGACCAGGGCCATGAACACCGGGATCAACGGCAGCGTCACCAGCACCGTCCCGGCCGCGATCAGGTCCCCGGTCGCCATCCAGCCGACCACGCCCGCCGGAACCGTTGCCGCGAGCACCAACTGCGGCAGGTACCGGGCGAAGTACGGGTCCAGGTCGTCCAGGCCCTTGGTCAGCAAAGTGGTCAACCGGCTACTCCGCTCGCCACCCAGCCACGCCGGACCGAGCTTCAGCGCGTGCTCCAGGACCTGCCGGCGCAGCGTCGACTTCACCGCGGCCGCCGCCCGCTGCGCGACCACCTCCTGCAGCCATACCAGCCCGGCCCGCGCCGCGACCACGGCAGCGAGCAACCACGCGACCGTACCGATCCCCGCGTCCCGCAGTACGACGTCGGTGATCCCCCGGGCAAGCAGGACGGACTGAACGATGACCAGGAGGCCGGTCGCCACCCCGATCAGCACCGACCCGGCCAGGAACACCCGGGCCGGGCGGGCCCGGCGCAGCAGCCGCGGGTCGAGCGGCTTCATGCGACCGCGACCGGTTCGACCGTGACGCGCTTACGGAACACCCAGTACGTCCAGCCCTGGTACAGCATCACCAGCGGCGTGAAGATCCCCGCGATCCAGGTCAGCACCTTCAACGTGTACGGCGTGGACGCCGCTTCGACCGCGGTCAGTGTCGTGGCCGGGTCCGTCGACGGCATCACCGCAGGGAACATCGCGACGAACAGCGCCGTCACGGCCAGCGCGATCGCCAATGCGGTCCCCGTGAACGCCCAGCCCTCCCGGCGGTACTTGTTCGCGACCAGCGCGGCCACCAGCGCGACCACGGCCGCACCGGCCACGACGGCCGACGCGGTGTCACCGCGAAGGTTCAGCGCCCAGAGGAGGAAGGCGACGACGAGCACGGCCGCCACGAGGCCGGTCCGCGCGGCGAGGCGGTTCGCCCGTTGCCGCAGTTCGTCCGTGGTCCGCAGGGCCAGGAAGATCGCGCCGTGCGCCACGAAGACCGCGGTGAAGGCGACCCCGCCCAGCAACGCGAACGGGCTCAGGAGATCGCCGAGGCTTCCGACGTACTCGTGGTCCGCGTCCAGCGGGACCCCGCGGACCAGGTTGGCGAACGTGATGCCCCACAGCAGCGCGGGGATCACCGAGCCGACCGTGATGAGCGTGTCCATCCGTCCCCGCCAGAGCAGGTCGTCCCGCTTGCCTCGGTACTCCAGGGCGACACCACGCAGGATCAGCGCGACCAGGATCGCGAACAACGGCAGGTAGAACCCGCTGAACAAGGTCGCGTACCACTCCGGGAAGGCGGCGAAGGTGGCACCACCGGCCACGATCAGCCAGACCTCGTTGCCGTCCCAGACCGGGCCGATCGTGGTGACCACGGCACGCCGCTCGGGCTCGTCGCGACCGAGCACCCGGAGCAGGATGCCGACGCCGAAGTCGAACCCCTCCAGCACGAAGTAGCCGATCCACAGAAACGCGATGACCACGAACCACAAGGTGGTGAGTTCCATCTCGGTCCCCTCAGTACGCGAACGACAGTGGCTTGGACTCGTCGTCCTCGGGTGTGTCCGGTCCGTCCCGGCCGGCGTCGCCGCCGACCTCCGGCAGACCGGCCCGGATCGACTTGGTCAGCAGCTTCACCTCGACCACCGCGAGCACGCCGTACAGGGCGGTGAAGCCGATCAGCGAGGTGAGCACCTCGGCCGTGGTGGTCCCGGGCGAGACCCCGTCCGCGGTCCGTAACAGCCCGAACACCAGCCAGGGTTGCCGGCCCGTCTCGGTGAAGATCCAGCCGAAGCAGTTCGCCACCAGCGGCAACAGCGGCAGCGGCACCACCAGCCAGGCCAGCCAGCGCGCCGGGGCCCGGCCCTTCCTGGTTGCCCAGAGCAACCACAGGGAGACCGCCGCGGCCGCCATCCCGACCCCGATCATCAACCGGAAGGTCCAGTAGGTCAGCGGGATGTTCGGCTTGTAGGACCCGGGTCCGTACAGTTCCTCGTACGCCTGCTGCAGCGAGTTGATGCCCTTCACCTCGCCGTCGAACGTGCCGGTGGCCAGGAACGACAGCAGGTACGGCACCTTGACCGAGAAGATCTCCCGGGACCCGTCCAGGGTGCCGACGGTGAACGCCGAGAACGCGGCCGGCTTCTCGGTCTCGTACAACGCCTCGGCCGCCGCCATCTTCATCGGCTGAACCTCGGTCATCACCTTGCCCTGCAGGTCCCCGCTGACCGCCACCCCGGCGCCGGCCGCGATCACGATCACCGCGCCGAGCTTCAGCGCCGTCCGGAACACGTCCGTGTCGGTCCCGGGCCGGCGGAGCAGGTGCCACAGCGCGACCGCGGCGACGAACGCGCCACCGACCATGAACGCCGCGAAGATGGTGTGCGGGTAGGTGACCAGCACGACCTTGTTCGTCAGCACCGCGCCGATGTCGGTCAGCTCCGCGCGGCCGCGCTCGGCGTTGTACCGGAAGCCGACCGGGTTCTGCATCCACGAGTTCGCGGCCAGGATGAAGTACGCCGACAGCTGGGTGCCCAGCACGACCATCCAGATGCAGGCCAGGTGGACCTTCTTCGGCAGCCGGTCCCAGCCGAAGATCCACAGCCCGATGAAGGTGGACTCGAGGAAGAACGCGAGCAGCCCCTCCAGCGCGAGCGGGGCGCCGAACACGTCGCCGACGAACCGCGAGTAGGTGCTCCAGTTCATCCCGAACTGGAACTCCTGGACGAGGCCGGTGACGACGCCGAGCGCGATGTTGATCAGGAACAGCTTCCCGTAGAACTTGGTCAGCCGCAGGTACTTGTCCTTGCCGGTGCGGTACCACGCGGTCTGCAGCCCGGCCGTGATCGCGACCAGGGACAGCGTCACCGGGACGAAGAAGAAGTGGTACACGGTGGTGATGGCGAACTGCCATCGGGCCAGATCCAGGGTGTCCACGCGCGAGCCCTCCCGAGCCGTCTACGACGTTACGTAGTAGATGCTAGCGTGGATCTACTACAACGCGTAGTTATACTGGTCACGTGAGCACCGACCCCAAGGCCCCGCGGCCGCTCGGCGACCTGGAGCGGCTGGTGATGGAGCAGCTCTGGGCCGCCCCCGGCGCCCTCACCGTGCGCGAGGTGCACGACCGCCTCTCGATCAGCCGCGACCTCGCCTACACGACCGTGATGACCGTGCTGGACCGGCTGGCCAAGAAGAAGCTGACCGAGCGCGAACGCGACGGCAAGGCCTGGCGGTACCGGGCGGCCGCGCCGCGCGAGGAGCTGGCCGCCGACCTGATGCGCGACGCCCTCGACCGGGCCGGCGACCGCCGGGAGGCCCTGGTCCGGTTCGTCGGGCAGGTCTCCGACGAGGAGGCCGCCCTGCTCCGCGAGGCGCTCAGCCGGCTGGAGGCCGGTGGCGAGGCGGAGGCTCGGGACGGGTGATCACGCCGCTCCTGCTGGCCGCGTTGGCGCTGGTGCTGACCGGACCGGCCCCGGCGTTGCTGGCCCGCTCGACCTGGCCGTACCGGATCCCGCGCGCGGCCGTCGCGCTGTGGCAGGCGATCTCACTGGCGGCGGTACTGGCCGCCCTCGGCGCGGGCATCGCGCTGTCGTACTCGACCGCGGGTGAGCCCGGTGAGCCACGGTTCGACCCGACCGCACCCCGTGATCTCGCGGCGGCCGCCGTCCTCGCCCTGACCGCCATGGTCGGCATCCGGCTGCTCTGGGCTGCCGGCCGCGTCGCCGTCGGGACCAGAGCACGCCGTCGCCGGCATCGTGACCTGGTGGACATCCTGGCCACGCCGGACGGCCTGATTCCCGGTCTGCGCGTGCTCTCCGAGGAGACACCGCTCGCGTACTGCCTGCCCGCGATCCGCGGTGCCCGAGTGGTCGTGTCGGTGGGCGCGCTCGACCGCCTCGACGAGAGTGAGCTGCGCGCCGTTCTCGCGCACGAGCAAGCGCACCTCCGAGCCAGGCACGACCTGGTCCTGGAGGCGTTCACGGCACTGCACATGGCGTTCCCGCGGTTCGTCCGGAGTGACGTGGCGCTGGAACAGGCGCGGACGCTCGTGGAGCTGCTTGCCGACGACGACGCGCGCCGCCGGAACGGCCCGCTTCCCCTGGCCCGGGCGCTGGTCGCCCTGGCCGGTGCCCCCGCCCCGGAGGCCGGTCTCGCGGCCGCCCGGTCCTCCACCGTGCTGCGGGTCCAGCGACTGGCCGACCCGGCCCCCAACTATCCGTTGCTTGCAGCAACTACATACGCGGTCGCCGCCGCCTTGCTGATCGTCCCCACGGTGACCGTGGCCGCGCCGATCCTCGAGGCGTTGGCGACCGCACTCGATTGACGTCCTACCCGAAGTGTCTGCCCTCACCCCGGGCGACAGCCAGCAGAACGAGCCCCGACAGAACCAGCAGAACCACCATGGTGATGACGAAAGTCAGCACTGAACTACATCTCTCCCCGCCTTGAATTTCCGACCTCACTGGGTCTTACGACCTCATTGTTCCAGAAGTTCCGCGAACGCCTTACCGACTTCCTCGACCGGCCAGGCCAGCGTGTCCGGAGTCACCACCAGCTCGACCCAGGACCAGCCGGGAACGTCCGCCGGCTGCCAGGTGTAGGCGATCGACTCGCGGGTCTGCTCCATCCGGCGAACGGTCGCGAGCTCGATCCGCTCGGCCGGCAGCGGGGCGTACACGCGGAACGAGTTCGTGTGCGGCGGCTCCGGGAACACCCGGAATCCGGCCGCCTGCAACGAGGCCGCCAGTTCCACGGCGCGCTGGTGCAGGTCGCCCATCAACGGCAGCACCTTGCGGATCCCCTCCCGCGCCGACACCGCGTACGGGAAAAGGGTGTACACGTTGCCACCGAGCCGGCGCTGCCAGCGGCGTACCTCCGCGATCACATCGGCCGGACCGGCGACCGCGGCTCCACTGAGCCCGCCGAGTCCCTTGTAGAACGACACGTACACCGTCGACGCCAGCGCGGCGACCTCGGCCAGGCTGTGCTCCAGGTACGGCGTGCTCTCCCACAACCGTGCCCCGTCCAGGTGCAGCGGTACACCGCGGTCCGCGCACGCCTCCGCGAAGATCACCAGCTCGTCCCAGCTCGGCAGGACGAACCCGGCGTCCCGCAGCGGCAGCTCCAGCGACACGGCGGCCAGGTGACCGGGGATCGCGGCCAGCTCGTCGGGGCGCGGTTGACGGCGCTCCGACGTGAGCCGCTCGATCCGCAGGTCGTGGACCTCCTCCAGCGCGTTCAGCTCGTGCTGCAGGAAGTGGGACAGCCCGTGCAATGCGACGCGCTGCGTTCCGGCGCGTTCTGCGTGGACGCGCAACACACTCTGCTGGGCGGCGATCCCGGTCGGCATGAACACGGCCGCGGGCTTCCCGAGCAGTTCGGCGACCTCCTGCTCGAGCAGGGCGACCTCACCGCCGTTGCCGTACCCGTCCCGCTCGTCCGCGGTCGCCACCTCGGCCAACTGCCGCAGGGTGTCGGCCACGGACGGCCGCTTCCCGGACAGCCAGCGCGTGCACTCGGCGGCCGCCGCCTTGCGCCGCGCCCGGAGATCTTCGGAGGAACTGGTCGAGTAAGCCACGGCTCCATCCTCCCTCCGACATGACCGGCCGCTCACAGCTGGGTCGTGACGACGTGCTCCCCCTGCAGGGTCTGGATCTCCACCGACTTCACCTGGTCCAGCGGGACCAGCACGCCGCCGCCGAACCTGCTCCCGTCCTGCGCCGCCTTCTCCGAGACCACCCAGCTGCCGGCCGTCCACACCTTGCCGCTGGTGTCGGTGACGAGCAGCTTGCACTCCGCCCCGGCGGTCAGACCGTTGATCTGGACATCGATCCAGCTCCAGCCGCTGCGCGGTTCCACGGTGGTCGCCATCTTCGCCCCGGTCACGGCATCGGTCGCGGTGACCTGCCTGGCCCCGGCCGACGGCGCCTCGGCCACCTGCTCGACCGACTGCCGCCCGACCACCACACCACCACCGACCGCGCTCATCAGCACCACGACAGCCGCTGCCACCGCGAGCCACCTGGACCTCTTCCGCACCGGTACCGGCGGCGGCGTCTCCGCGTCCCGTACCTCGCGCAGCGTCCGTTGCAGCAGCAGGTCACCGTCCGGCGGCGGGCCGTCCAGGAACGCCTCGGGCGGGACCTCGCCCAAGTACGCCTTCAGCTCCTCCAGCTCGGCCAGCTCCGTGCGGCACTCCGCGCATCCGGCCAGATGCTGCTCGACCTCGCGGGCCTCGTCCGGCTCCAGGGCGCCGAGCGCATAGGCACCGAGCTGCGAGCGGTCGTGCTCGGTCATCCGGTCACCTCCGCTCCCGTACCGTCCCCGGGGTTGTTGCCCGGCCCGCCCAGCACGGCCCGCAGCGCGCGCAGGGCGTAGAACGACCTCGACTTCACGGTACCGGGCGGGATGCCCAGTTCCTTCGCGGCCTCGGTCACGGACCGGCCGCGGTAGTACAGCTCCACCAGGACGTCGCGGTGCTCCGCCGACACCTGGTCGAGCGCGCTCAGGACGACCATGGAGTTCACCACCGTCTCGGCGTGGTCACCCTCGACCGGCGGGAAGTCCTCGACCTCGGCCACCTCGGCCGGCCGGACCGCGCGGGCCCGGGCCCGGTCGGTGGCGAGATTGCGAGCGACCGTGAGCAGCCAGCCCCGGACCGACCCCCGGCCGGTGCTGAGGTCGTCCGCGTGTTTCCACGCTCGCACCAACGTCTCCTGGACCACGTCCTCGGCCGCGGCCCGGTCCCCGGTGAGCCGGGTGGCGTACGCGAGCAGGCTGCGACCGTGTTCGGCGTAGAGCGCGCGGACCAAGGCCTCCGCGCTGTCCGGGCGGCGGTCGATCCCAGCCACCGCTGTCCTCCCGGCCTCGGTTGTCGCCGTCGTTCGTACGATAGGCGATCCGGCCGCGGCAGGCGACAGCCCCGCCGGGCCCTCGGCGCTTGCCACGCCGGGGCCCAGCAGGAGGGACTCGAGGGGACCCATCGGCCGTCAGTAGCCCTCCGAGGAGGCCGGCACGGACGTGTTCTTGGCGCCGTCCGGAGCGATCACCCACCAAGTACCGCCGACCGCCTGGCCGTCGGCCTCGCCGGCCTTGCTGTCCTTCGCGTACTCGTACAGCGGCCACCCGGCGAGGGTGAGCTGCTTGCTGCCGTCCGGCCGGGTGACGGTGCCGACCAGGGTGGCGTCGACACCGCTCAGCCGCGGCGTGCCCGACCCGGCCGGTACCGGTGGCCACAGGGCGGCGCAGCTGGCCACACAGCTTGACATCGACGGCTTCGCGGTGTCCTCGTCGAACACGTAGACGGTCCGGCCGTTGCCGTTGACAACGACCTTGCCAAGGGCCCCGATGTCCGCGGTGCCCAGCTTCGCCGGACCGGCGGCCGCACCGTTCGCAGGCGCCGTCGTCGGGCCGCTGCTGGACGGCGCGGACGAACCGCCACCGCCGTAACCGTTACCGCTGCCGCCCCCGCAGGCGGTGAGCACCGCGGCGCCGAGCACGACCGCGCCGAGGACGGACAGGATGCGTTTCATGGGTGGCTCCCTCGGGTCTCGGGACATCCGACACCACCCATACGGCTGCGAGCGGCCACCGGTTCAACCCTCGCGACCGCGTTATCGTCGCGGCATGAGCACCGACATTCCGGCCGCGGTCCGCCGCGCCCTCGACGCCATCGACCAGCTCGACAACGACGCCTTCGCGGCCGCCTTCGCCGAGGACGGCTACGTGGACGACTGGGGCCGGCAGTTCCGCGGCCACGGCCAGATCCGGTCCTGGAGCGACAACGAACTGATCGGCAAACGAGCCACCTTCACCGGCACCGAGGTGTCCACCCCGGGCAATCCGATCACCCTGCTCACCCAGGTCGGCGGCGACGGCTTCAACGGCCCGTCGCACTTCACCTTCGACGTCCAGGGCGACCGGATCGCCTCGATGACGATCACCGCCTGACCCTGGCACCGCCGGAGTACACCGGCGGCGAGGTCAGGCCGGCTCGGCCTCGCGGATGCGCTGGGAGATGACCGCGGAGACGCCGTCGCCGCGCATCGTGACGCCGTACAGCGCGTCGGCGACCTCCATCGTGCGCTTCTGGTGGGTGATCACCAGCAGCTGGCTGTTCTCGCGCAGCTCCTCGTAGATCTCCAGCAGGCGGCCCAGGTTCGTGTCGTCGAGCGCTGCCTCGACCTCGTCGAGGATGTAGAACGGCGACGGCCGGGCCTTGAACAGCGCGACCAGGAACGCGACCGCGACCAGCGAGCGCTCACCACCGGACAGCAGCGACAACCGCTTGACCTTCTTGCCGGGCGGCCGGGCCTCGACGTCGATCCCGGTGCCGAGCATATCGCTCGGGTCGGTCAGTACCAGCCGGCCCTCACCGCCGGGGAACAACCGGCTGAAGACGTGCTCGAAGGCGACCTCGACGTCGCGGTACGCCTCGGTGAAGACCTGCTCGACCCGGTCGTCGACCTCCTTGACGATGTCCATCAGGTCGCGCCGGGACTTCTTCAGGTCGTCCAGCTGCTCGGACAGGAACCGGTGCCGCTCCTCCATCGCCTCGAACTCCTCGAGCGCGAGCGGGTTGATCTTGCCGAGCTGGTTCAGCGCGCGCTCGGCCTGCTTGAGCCGCTTCTCCACCTTCGCCCGGTCGAACGGCTCGCCCTCGAGCTCGGCCGGGTCCTGGCCGTCCTTGGCGAGCGGCGGGACCAGCTGGTCCGGGCCGTACTCGGTGATCAGCGCGTCGACCTCGGTCCCGAGCTCCCCCAGCGCCTTCTCGTACAGCTGCTCGAGCCGCATCTTCTGCTGCGCCCGGGCGAGCTGGTCGCGGTGCACCGTGTTGGTCAGCTGCTCCAGCTCGGAGCTCAGGTTGCGGGTCGCGGACCGGGCCTCGGCCAGCGCCTGCTCCCGGTCGGACCGCTGCGCCTGGATCGCCGAACGCTCGGTCGCCGCCAGCTGCAGCGACTGCTCGAGCCGGGCGAGGACGTGGCCCGCGGCCAGGTGGACCGCCTGCGCCGCCTCGGCCTGACGCGCCCGCCGGGCCGCCCGGGCGACCGCTCTGGCCCTGGCCTCCCGCTCCTGCCGGGCCGCGCGCTCCAGCGAGTCGGCCCGGCCGGACAGCGCCCGGGCCCGCTCCTCGGTGGTCCGCAGGGCGAGCCGCGCCTCCATCTCGGCCGCGCGACCGGCCTTCGCCTCCTCGCCCAGCCGGTCCCGCTCGACCGCGTCCGGCTCGTCGCCGTCGTCCTCGAACTGCTCGGCCTCGGTCAGCCGCTCCTCGAGGTCGGCGAGGCCGGCCAGGTTGCGGTCGCGCTCCTCCTCGGCCGCCGCGATCGCCTCGGCCATCCGCTGCGCCTCACCGCGTGACGCCTTCGCCAAGGACCCGAACTGGGCCAGTTGCTCGGCCACCGCGGCCATCGCCGCGTCCGACTCGTGCAGCCGGGCCAGGGTGATCTCGACGGACTCCTTCTGCCGGGTCCGGTCCTGCTCCATCGTGGCCAGCTCGAACCGCAGCCGCTCGCTCCGCGCGGTGGCCTCGGTGAGCTTCTCGGCCGCCTCGTCGACGGCGGACTGCACCTCGATGAGGCTCGGCGCCGCGTCCGACCCGCCGTACGCGAAGTGCGCACCGAGGACGTCACCCGCCCGCGTCGTCGCGGTCACGTCAGGGAGGTGCTGGACCAGCGACTGCGCGGCGGGTACGTCGTCGACCACGGCGACCTTGCGGAGCAACCGGCGCAGCGCGGCCCGCAGCTTGTCCGGGCAGTCCACCACGTCGACCGCGTACTTCGCGCCGAACGGCAGCTGCGGCCAGGACGGGTAGTCGTCGGCCGGGGCGTCGCCGAGCAGCATCCCGGCCCGGCCGAGGTCGTGCTCCTTGAGGTGCCCGACCGCCTCGACGGCCGCGGCGGTGTGCGTCACGGCGACCGCGTCAGCGGCCTCACCGAGAGCGGCAGCGATGGCGGTCTCGTACCCCGCGCGCACGCTCAGCAGGGCGGCAACGGAGCCCATCAGGCCGGTGACCTGCTCGGAGGCGGCCAGCAAGGCGCCGGCGCCGTCCTTGCGGTTCAGGCCCAGCTCCAGCGCCTCCTTGCGCGCGGCCAGACCGGTGCGCTCCCGCTCGGCGTCGCGCTCCTCGGCGCGCAGCTTGGCGAGCCGCTCGTCCAGCTCGTCGAGCACGCTCTGCGCGGCCTCGTACTCCTCGTCGAGGCCCCGCTCGCCCGCGTCCAGGCCGGCCACCTGGGTCTCCAGCGCGGTGAAGTCGTGCTGCGCCTTCGCGGCCCGGGCCTCGGCCTCCCGCTTGTTGGTCTCCAGCCGGCCGATCTCGGACTCGGCGGCGGACGCGCGGCTCTTCAGCACGTTCACCTGGCCGGTCAGCCGGGCCAGGCCCTCGCGGCGGTCGGCGGCGGCCCGGACGAGCGCGGCGACCCGGCGCTCCTCCTCGGCGTGCTGCGCCTCCAGCTGCTGGCGCCGCTCGATCGACTCGGCGAGCAGCTCGGAGTGCGCCTCGACCTCGGCCTCGATCTGCGCCTCGGTCTCCCGGACCCGGGCGGCCTCCAGCTCCAGCTCCTCCGGGTCCCGGCCGGCCCGCGGCTCCTCGGCCTCGTCGTTGAGCGAACGGATCCGGTCCGCGGCGATCCGCGCGGTGCCCTTGATCCGCTCCCCGAAGCCGGACAGCTGATACCAGGTGTCCTGCGCGGCCTGCAGCGCCGGCGCGTCCTCGCGCAGCGCCTCCTCCAGCTCGGCCTCCAGCTCGCGGGCCTCCCGGAGCGCGGCCTCGATCTCGGTCCGCCGCTGGGTCAGCAGCGCCTCGTCCTTCAGCTCGGCCTCGAGCGCGGACTGGGCCTGGACGATGTCGTCGGCGAGCAGCCGGGACCGGCCGTCGCGGACCTCGGACTGGATCGTCACCGCCCGGCGGGCCACCTCCGCCTGGCGGCCGAGCGGCTTGAGCTGACGGCGGATCTCGGTGATCAGGTCGCCGAGCCGGTGCAGGTTGCCCTCGGTCGCCTCCAGCTTCCGCAGCGCCTTCTCCTTGCGCTTGCGGTGCTTCAGCACCCCGGCGGCCTCCTCGACGAAGCCGCGGCGGCCCTCGGGGGTGGCGCGCAGGATCGAGTCGAGCTGGCCCTGGCCGACGATGACGTGCATCTCCCGGCCGATGCCGGAGTCGCTGAGCAGTTCCTGGACGTCCAGCAGGCGGCAGTTCTGCCCGTTGATCTGGTAGTCCGAGCCGCCGTTGCGGAACATCGTCCGCGAGATCGTCACCTCGGAGTACTCGATCGGCAGCGCGCCGTCGGTGTTGTCGATGGTGAGCACGACCTCGGCGCGGCCGAGCGGGGAGCGGCCGGACGTCCCGGCGAAGATGACGTCCTCCATCTTGCCGCCGCGCAGCGACTTCGCGCCCTGCTCGCCCATCACCCAGGCGAGCGCGTCGACGACGTTGGACTTGCCGGAGCCGTTCGGGCCGACGATGCAGGTGATCCCTGGTTCGAAGTTCATCGTCGTGGCCGATGCGAACGACTTGAAACCTCGGAGCGTCATGCTCTTCAGGTACAAAGCGTTGCTCCCAACCCGTGAAAGGACAGACGATACCGAAGGGAACCGTCGTGACTGCTGGTGACGCTGCCGCTACCCGGGGGAAGTCGTTCCGTCTCGGAGTCTACCGAGCGCCGCTGCCGATCCTCGGGAGGCGGGGCCGGTCAGCCGGTGGACGGCTCCCGGCCCCACGTCCGGCCCCGGGTCAGGCGGGGCACCGCCGCGGGAGCCGGCTCGACGGGAGCGGCCGCGGCGCGATGTCGGTGCGGACATGAAACCGGCGGTGGCCCGAACAGGGGCCGCCGCCGTGGGTGGTGCGGACGGTACGGGTACTGCTGATGGGTGGTGCTTGTGCTGTGGCTCGGGTCCTCAGACTGAGGCCGGGGCGGTCAGTGCCTCGTCCACGGTGAGCAGACGGCCGTCGTGAACGGCCGCGACCAGGTGGTCGTTCTCTGCCTGCAGGCGCATCACGTGCGCCTCCAGATCGGCGACACGTCGGTTGAGCAGACGAACCTGCTCCACCAAGCGCGGGTCAGTGCCTCCAAGGTGCCCTAGAAGAGCCTTGGCCATTGTGCTGTCCTCCGGAAGGGTTTTCTGGCCTTGCGCTCCTGGTCCGAGGAGCGCCTCCAAAAAGATGTGTGCCGCCTTTCAGGGTGTCACCGGTGAGGCCAGGGGTCAACCTGAGCTACGCCACTTCACGATTTCCCGCTCACCACCGGGCGTGTCGCGGGACCGGCTGGCACTTCGGGCAGCGGAACGAGGAACGGTTCATGAACGGTTCGCGACGAATCGGGCGGCCGTCGCGGCGGCACGGCGAACCCTCCTGGCCGTAGACCGCCAGACCCCGCTCGAAGTACCCGGATTCCCCGTTCACGTTGACGTACAGCGCGTCGAAGCTGGTGCCGCCGACGTCCAGCGCCTCGGCCATCACGGCGCGCGCGTCGGCGAGAATCCCCTTGATCTGCTGGGGTTTCAGCGTTTCGGTGGCCCGGGCGTAGTGCAGCTTCGAACGCCACAAGGCTTCGTCGGCGTAGATGTTGCCGACCCCGGAGATCACCGTCTGGTCCAGCAACGCCCGTTTCAACCCGGTCTTGCGCCGCCGCACGTTCGCGACGAACAGGTCGGGATCGAACAGCGGATCGAACGGATCCCTGGCGATGTGGGCGATCTCGGCGGGCAACTCGGCACCGCCCTCGGAGTACGACAGCCCGCCGAACATCCGCTGGTCGACGAACCGCACCTCGCCGCCGTCGTCGGCGAACCGGAACCGCACCCGCAGGTGCTTCTCGTCCGGCGCCCCGACCGGCTGGACGCGGAACTGCCCGCTCATCCCGAGGTGGGTCAGCACCGCGTCACCCGACGCGAGCGGCAGCCACAGGTACTTGCCGCGGCGGGCCGGCTCGGCGAACGTCTGCCCCTTGAGCCGGGCCACGAAGTCGTCCGGCCCGGCCAGGTGCCGCCGGACCGGCCGCGGGTGCAGCACCTCGACGGCGTCGATCGTCCGCCCGGTGGTGAAATCCGCGAGCCCGCGGCGAACGACCTCTACCTCAGGGAGCTCTGGCACCTAGGGCTGCTGCGACGGATCGATGCTGTCGGGATGCGCCGCGCGCAGGGCCTTCCAGGCCGTCTCGGCGGCCTGTTGCTCGGCTTCCTTCTTGCTGCGGCCGATGCCGTGCCCGTAGGTGTCCGACCCGATCCGGACCCGCGCCTCGAACGTCTTGGCGTGGTCCGGCCCGGACTCGGCGATCACGTACTCCGGGACGCCGACGCCGAGCTGGGCGACCAGCTCCTGCAGCGACGTCTTCCAGTCCAGCCCGGCGCCGAGCCGTGCCGACGACTCCATCAGGTCGTCGAACAACGTGTGCACGACGCGGCCGGCGACCTCGAAGCCGCGGTCCAGGTAGACGGCGCCGATCAGCGCCTCCACGCAGTCCGCGAGGATCGAGGACTTGTCCCGGCCGCCGGTGGCCTCTTCGCCCCGGCCGAGCCGGAGGTACTTGCCGAGCTTGAGCTCCCGGGCCACCCCGGCGAGCGCGCGCATGTTGACCACAGCGGCGCGCAGCTTGGCGAGACGGCCCTCGGACAGGTCCGGGTGATTGCGGAACAGCGACTCCGTGACGATGACGCCGAGCACGGAGTCCCCGAGGAACTCCAGCCGCTCGTTCGTCGGCAACCCACCGTTCTCGTACGCGAACGAACGGTGGGTGAAGGCGTGCTCCAATAACTCGTCAGCCAGCGATACGCCGAGCCGCTGGTTCAGCTCGGCGTAGAGGCCCCCGTGTTCTGGCGAATTCATAGAGCGTTGACCGAATTCACTGGTGAGCTGTCGCTCAGCTCTCGACGACCTGGCGACGCTCGCCCTTGGCGCCGTACTGACCGCAGGTCGGGCAGACGGTGTGCTGCAGGTGCTTCGCGCGGCAGGCCGGGTTCACGCAGGTGACCAGCGACGGGGCAGTGGTCTTCCACTGGGCCCGGCGGCTGCGGGTGTTGCTGCGCGACATCTTCCGCTTCGGAACGGCCACGGTTATGACTCCTCGGTTCGGCCGGTGGCTGGTGACCCGGCCGGCTGGCTGACGTTGTCGGTAACTACTACTGGTCCTGCGGTCCTTCATCCTGCCGGAGCAGGCCGCTGAGCGCCGACCAGCGGGGATCGACGCCGTCCTCGTGCCGGTGTCCCGGGGCGTCCGCCAGGCGTGTCCCGCACTCGGGACACAGACCCGGACAGTCGTCCGTACACAACGGCTGGAACGGCAGTGCGAGCACCACCTGGTCCCTCAGCACCGGCTCGAGGTCGATCAGATCGCCCTCCATCCGGCTGGCCTCATCGGGCTCGGCGTCACTCTCCGGGTAGACGTACAGCTCCTGGAAGTCGGCGAGGAACTCGTCCTCGATGTCTACCAGGCACCGCGCGCACTCCCCGACCAGCCGGCCACGGGCCGTACCGGTGACGAGCACCCCTTCGACGACCGACTCCAGTCGCAGATCGAACTGGATCGGGTCGTCCTCGGGGACGCCGATCACGTCGATTCCGAGATCGGCCGGTGCCGCCGCCGTGAAGGAGATCTCGCGCTGGGACCCGGCGCGGCGTGTCAGCTCGTGGGTGTCGATCACGAGTGGGGACCGCGGGTCCAAGGCGCTCAGGACATCCCTTTCAGGCGTGGGCAGGCTGAATCTCGGTCTCGTCGAGACCGAGGGTCAACATTAGCAACTCCGGCACCGCTCGCCCAATCCGGGGTGACCCTAGCGTGGCGCGGAGCGCAGGACTAGAGCTTGTCCAGCAACCGTGCGTGCACGGCCGGCGGCAGAAAGGCGTCGACCGGACCGCCGAGTCTCGCAATTTCCTTGATCAGGCTGGACGAGACATAACCGTTCTCCGGCGCCGTCGGCAGGAACACCGTGTCCACCCCGGTGAGCTTGTGGTTCATCTGGGCCATCCGCAGCTCGTAGTCGTAGTCGCTGCCCGAGCGCAGGCCCTTGACGATCACCGGCGCGTCCACCGACCGGCAGAAGTCGACCAGCAGCCCGTCGAAGGTGCCGATCGTGACGTTGCCGAACGGCGCGGCGATCTCGGTCAGCATCTCGACCCGCTCGGCGTCGCTGAACAACCGCTGCTTGGCCTGGTTCACCCCGGCGCCGACGATCACCTCGTCGAACGCGACGGCGGCCCGGGCGATCACGTCCAGGTGCCCGTTCGTCGGCGGGTCGAAGGTCCCCGGGAACACGGCTCGGCTCATTCGGCTACTCCACCCGTCCGGGGATCATGGCGGTGACCGTACCAAAGCCGGGCCTCGCCGTACTTGCGGTCCCGCAGCGCCGCGAACCCGGCCGGCCACTCCCACGGCTCCCGCTTGCCGCGTTCGACCACGACGACCGCGTCCTCGGCCAGCCGGCCGTGCTCGACCAGCGCCAGCAGTACCTCCTGCAGTTCCAGCGTCTCCAGCGCGTACGGCGGGTCGGCGAAGACCAGGTCGAAGGGATCACCGGAACCGTCGCCCTGGGCAACCTTCTCGGCGGGCCGGACGAGCAACGTCGCGCCAGGCAGGCCGAGGGTACGGATGTTCGCGGCGATCACGTCGGCCGCCTTCCGGTCCGCCTCGACCAGGACCGCCCGGCCGGCGCCACGGGACAACGCCTCCAGCCCGATCGCGCCGGACCCCGCGTACAGGTCGAGCACCGCGAGCCCGTGCAGACTGCCGAACTCCGACTCCAGCGACGAGAACAGCGCCTCCCGGACCCGGTCCGCGGTCGGCCTGGTCCCGCTCCCCGGCGGCACCGCGATCCGCCGGCCGCCCGCCGCTCCCCCGACGATCCGGGTCATGTCTTCTCCAGGTACTCGGTGGTCTCGGACTCCAGCGCGCTCCGGACCACCGCGCGGAGCTCCGGGTACCCGGCGAGGTCGGCGTCGACGGAGACGATCGAGTTCGCCACGTGCCGGGCGGTGTAGATGACGTCTTCGTCGCGGAGCACGCTGAGCAGCTTGAGGCTGGTCCGGCGGCCGGACTGGGCCACGCCGAGCACGTCGCCCTCGCGCCGGTTCTCCAGGTCGATCCGGGACAGCTCGAACCCGTCCGTGGTGGAGGCGACCGCGTCCAGGCGCTCGCGCGACTTCGAGGCGGGCCAGCTGTCGGTGACCAGCAGGCAGAGCCCAGGGACCTTGCCCCGGCCGACCCGGCCGCGCAACTGGTGCAGCTGGGAGATGCCGAACCGGTCCGCGTCCATCACCACCATCGTCGACGCGTTCGGGACGTCGACGCCGACCTCGATCACCGTGGTCGCGATCAGCACGTCCACCTCACCGGCCGCGAACCGTGTCATCACCGCGTCCTTCTCCTCGGCCGGCAGCCGCCCGTGCAGGATCTCCATCCGCAGCCCGGCCAGGACCTGCTCGAGCACCTCGGCCACCTGCAGGACCGAGATCGCCGGCCGCGGCTTGCCCTTCGCCTCGGCGTCCGCGTCCTCGCCCCCGGCGGCGAACTCGCCCTCCTCGTCGGCGGCGTTCTTCACGTCGTCGCCGATCCGCGGGCAGACCACGTACACCTGGTGGCCCTTGCCGACCTCCTCGCGGACCCGCTCCCAGGCCCGCTCCAGCCAGGCCGGCCGCTCCTTGGCCGGGACCACCGAGGACTTGATCGGCGACCGGCCGGCCGGCAGCTCGGTCAGCGTCGACACGGCCAGGTCGCCGAACACGGTCATCGCGACCGTCCGCGGGATCGGGGTCGCCGTCATCACCAGGACGTGCGGGGTGTTGTCGCCGGACTTCTGGCTCAGCGCGGCCCGCTGCTCGACGCCGAACCGGTGCTGCTCGTCCACCACGACCAGGCCGAGATCGGCGAACTGGACCTTGTCCTCCAGCAGAGCGTGCGTGCCCACCACGATCCCGGCCGCGCCGCTCGCCGCGTCCAGCATCGCCGCCCGCCGGGCCGCCGCGTTCAGCGAGCCGGTCAGCAGACCGACGCGGGTGGCCCGCTCGGCGCCACCGAGCATGCCCTCCTCGGCCAGTTCGCCGAGCATCTTGGTCAGCGTCTTGTGGTGCTGCGTCGCCAGGACCTCGGTCGGCGCGAGCAGGACCGCCTGCCCGCCGGAGTCCACCACCGACAGCATCGCCCGCAGCGCGACGACGGTCTTGCCGGACCCGACCTCGCCCTGCAGCAGCCGGTGCATCGGGTGCTCACGGGCCAGGTCGGCGAAGATCTCCTCGCACACCTCGGCCTGTCCCTCGGTCAGCTCGAACGGCAACCGGGCGTCGAAGTCGTCCAGCAGCCCGCCCGTGGTCCGGGCCCGCGGGATCGCGCTGAGCGAGTCGGTGACGGCCCGGCGCTGGGCCAGTACCGTCTGCATCACCAGCGCCTCCTCGAACCGGAACCGGCGCTGCGCGCTGTCCCAGTCCTTCTCGGTCTCCGGCAGGTGGATCTTCTGCAGCGCGTCCCGCAGCCCGAGCAACTTCTCCTTGCGCAGGATCAGCTCGGGGATCGGGTCCTCGACGTCGTCCAGGCTGTCCAGCACGATCTTGATGCTGCGCTCGATCGTTGCCGTCGGCAGCTTCGCGCTGGCCGGGTAGAGCGGCCGGAACGGGCGGGCCCGGCGCTCGATCTCGGCCTCGCTGAGGTCCTCCTCGTCGAGGATCTCGGTGCCGGGGCCCTTCAGCTGCAGGATGTCGCGGAACTTCGTCACCTCGCCCCAGAACAGCGCGGCCGTCCCCGGGGTCAGCTTGTTCGCCAGCCAGGGCTGGTTGAAGAACGCCAGCTCCAGGTCGTTGCGGCCGTCGGTGACCACCACCTTGGTGATGGTCCGGTGCCGCCGGAACCTGCCGATCTCGTCCGGCCGGATCTCCTGCTTGGAGTCCAGCGAGCGCACGGTGACCTTCTTGACGCGGCCGCTGACGGTCGCCTGGTCGCCCAGCTCGAGCTCGTCGAACGGCGTCAGCTCGCCCTTCTTCAGGTAGCGCCGCGGATAGTGCCGCAGCAGCTCGCCGACGGTCTCGATGCCGAGCACCTCGGCGAACGTCTTGGCCGTCCGCGCCCCGAGGAAGTCGCGCAGCTTCCGCTCGGTGTCTGTCTTCATTCCACCCCGATCAGCAACGGGTACCTCTGCTGTCCTCCGTCGTACACCACGACGTCGACATCTTTGCGGTGCCGGCGCACGTGCCGCACCACCGCGTCGACCAACTCGGCCCCGGCTTCCTGACCCGTCACGATCGTGACGAGCTCACCACCGCCGCCGAGCAGCCGGTCGACCACGCCGGTCGCGGCCGCGGTCAGGTCCGCGGTGATCAGCGCGAAGTCGCCGTCCACCACGCCGAGCGCGTCGCCGATCCGGCAGGTCCCGGCCATCGTCCAGGCGTCCTTGACCGCGATCGTGACGGCCCCGTGCCGGGTCTGGCCGGCCGCCGCGGACAGGTGCACCACGTCGTCCTCGAAGCTGCGGCCGGGATCGTGGACGGCGAGTGCGGCCAGCCCCTGCACCTGCGCGCGGGTCGGGATCACCGCGACCCGGATCCCGTCCTGCCGGGCCACCGTCGCCGCCGCCTCCGCGACCGCGATCGAATCCCGGTCGTTCGGCAGCAGCACGATCTCGGGCGCCTTCGACTCCTCGATCGCGGTCAGCAGCTCCCCGGTCGAACACCGCCGGCCCGGTCCGCCCCGGATGACCACGGCCCCGGCCTCGGCGAACAACGCGGCCAACCCGTCCCCGGCGGCGACCGTGATCACGGCCCGTCCTGGGGCCTGCGGATGCGGTACGAGGTCGGCGAAGTGCGTGACCCGGATCCGATGCGGCCGCCCGATCCCGATCCCGAGCTCGATCGCGGCCCCCACGTCGTCGGTGTGCACGTGGACATTCCACAGCCCGTCCCCACCGACCACGACCACCGAATCCCCGAGCCCGGCCAGCGCCCGCCGGTACGCCCCGATCGCCTCGTCCGGCGCGTCCAGCAGGTACATCACCTCGTACGCCGGCCCGTCCGGACCGAGGTCGGTCCCGTTCTCCGCCGCGACGGGCTGCCGGACCGGTACGCCGGTACTCTCCCCGGGCGCTCGGCCGGACAGTACCGATTCCATCGCACCGAGGATCACGACGAGCCCGGCGCCCCCGGCATCCACCACGCCCGCGCGCCGGAGTACCTCGAGCTGCTCGGTCGTCCTCGTCAACGCCTGCCGCGCCGACGCGACCGCGACCAGGCAGACCTCGGCCAGCGTCTTGCCCTCGTTCGCGGCAGCCAGAGCGGCATCGGCGGCAGCCCGCGCGACCGTCAACATCGTCCCCTCGACCGGCTGCGCCACCGCCCCGTACGCCGCGTCGGCCGCGAACACGAGCGCATCCGCGAACGCGACCGGCTCACTCATCGGCGGATCCGCGAGCACCGAACCCGGCGCATCCACCTGGTCCCGCGGCAGATTCTCGGCCAGCCGCAAACCACAAGCCCGCACGAGCTCCGAGGTGATCACGCCCGAGTTCCCCCGGGCCCCGAGCAGCGCCCCTCGCCCGAACGCCTGCACGGCCTCGGCAAAAGTCAGCTCCCCCTCGGGCAACGCCTCACAAGCCGCCTCCCAGGTCAGGTAGAGGTTCGTCCCGGTGTCCCCGTCCGGCACCGGGTACACGTTCAGCTCGTCGATCTCGGCCCGCGCCCGCCCCAACTCCACCAGCGCAACCCGAGCCCAAGCCCGCAGCACCCCCACCGTCAGCACATCCACGCCCGGAAGGCTAGCCGCTCCCCCACATACCTCTCCCCCCGCGCCTCGCCCCCGCGCCCGCTCGCGTACCGCGCGTACGCGCCCCCGCGCCCCCGCGCCCCCGCGGCGCCGTGCACCCTCATGCCCTCGCGACCCGACGCCCCGGGCACCCGGCGAACCCCGTGCACCACATCCACTCGCCAACCCCGCGGGCTCGCGTCCCCCGCTGGGGGCTCGCGTACCCAACCCACTCGCGTCCCCCCGCCCCGCCGCCCCGCCGGCCACGTCACCTCTTTGAGCACGCACCAACCAAAGCCACCACCCACCCACGACCAGCCCGCGCACAATGTCCCCCACCCCCGCCACTTTGTGCACCGGCCGGTCACCCACCAGGTCGCTCGGTGGCTGAGGGGTGCTCAAAGTCGACGAGCTGGGGCGCCGGCTGGCTGGTGCGTGCTCAAAGTCCAGCCCCACAACGCACGAGCCTCGAGCGGGCCCGCAGTACACCCAACCCGCCACCTTGTGCACCAGCCAGTCACCCACCGCGGCGATCCGCGGCTGCCGGGTGCTCAAAGTCGACGTACTCGGGCCGCAACTGGCTGGTGCGTGCCCAAAGTCCAGCGACCTCAGCCCCACAACGCACGAGCCCCCGAGCAGGCCCGCAGTACACCGAAACCCGCCACTTTGTGCGCCGGCCGGTCACCCATCCCGGCGCTCCCTGGCTGACGGGTGCTCAAGGTCGAGGTCCATGGGGCGCGAGGTGGCTGGCACGTGCCCAAAGTCGAGGTGCTGGGCGACGAACGTGGTCGGTGGGCGCACAAGGTCAACCCACCTCACCGGCCGTCCCCCCGTTACCCGGCGGAGGTTCCCGCAGCCCGCGGTACCGGAAGTAGGCAGCAGCCGTGGCAGCACGCGGCCCACCTTGTGCACCAGCCGGTCACCCACCGCAGCGATCCGTAGCTGCCGGGTGCTCAAAGTCGACGTACTCGGGCCGCAACTGCCTGGTGCGTGCCCAAAGTCCAGTGACGCCAGCCCCGCCGCGCACGAGGCCCGCGCCGGCCCGGTACCGGAAGGAAGTACGCAGCAGCCGTGGCAGCACGCGGCCCACCTTGTGCACCAGCCGGTCACCCACCGCAGCGATCCGTAGCTGACGGGTGCTCAAGGTCGAGGTCCGAGGGGCGGGAGGTGGCTGGTGCGTGCCCAAAGTCGAGGTACGGAGGCGCGCGGGTGGCTGATGCGTGCTCAAAGTGTTCAGGGGCGGGAGGTTGTTGGTGGGAGCGTGGGCGTGGGGTCGGGGTGGGGGCGGTTACGATCGACGGGCTGTGGTTGGGACTCGAGGTGAGGGGTTGCTTTGCGCGTGACGGGTGCGGGGGTCCTCTTCTCGGTGGCGACCGACAGTTACGAGTTGGTGGTGCGGGAGCTTCGCGAGGAGTTCGGCCGGGACCTGCGGTGTGAGCGGGTGAGCGCCGACCTCGGCCGGATCGTCGAAGGTGCTCCCCCGATCGCCGAGCTCGCTGTCTGCTGCGACGAGGGCCGGATCATGTTCGTCCGCCACCTCACCCGGGAGATCGCGAGTTTCGCGCCCGACGACGTTCCGCCGCCGTACGAGCTGGCCGAGCTGGTACTGGCCGAGGTACCGCGGCATCCGTCGGTGCTCGCCGTGCAGACGTGGACCGACGGCGCGGGGACGGGCGGTTCGTACTACCACCTGTTGGCTGAAGGCCTCGGGGCTCGGGGAGTCGAGGTCACCAGGTCCGGGCAGGACAACATCGTTTCCTGTTTCGTCACCGACAAGGTCGTCCTGCTCGGGCTCAACGAACGGCAGCACAGCTTGTCGGACTGGCCCGGGGGGCGGATGCGGCTGGCTCGGGCGGAGGAGCGGGTATCGCGGTCGGAGTTCAAGCTGGAGGAGGCGATCGCGACCTTCGGGCTGGACCTTCGTCCCGGTGGGAAGGCGCTCGACCTCGGGGCCAGTCCGGGTGGCTGGACCAGGATCCTGCGGCAGCACGACCAGGAGGTGTGGTCGGTCGATCCGGGGTCGCTGGATCCGCGGTTGCGCGGGGACCGGCGGATCCACCACGTCGGGACCACGGCCGGCGAGTTCTTCCGGCGGAACCAGGTCCGCTTCGACGTCGTGGTGAACGACATGCGGATGGATCAGGTACTGAGTGCCCGGGTGATGCTCGACGCCGTACCGCACCTGCGTCGCGGCGCGCTCGCCGTCGTCACGTTGAAGGGCGGCGGCCGCAATCCGCTGGACTCGGCCCGGCGCGGTCTCGACGTCCTCGCCAAGGAGTACGACATCCTGCACGCCCGCCAGCTGCACCACAACCGCCGCGAGCTCACCGTCATCGGCCGCCGGCCGTAGGCAGCAAACAGCAGTAGGCGCCCGGGACGATGCCCGAGCGCCTACTGAAAGGCCCTGTACGGAGGACCGGCCGTCAGGAACGGCCGGAAGAACTAGCCGACGACGCGCTGGACCTTGTTGGCCTTGATGCAGGAGGTGCACACCTTCAGCTTGGTGGGCGTGCCCTTGATGATCGCCCGCACGGGCTGGATGTTCGGGTTGAACCGCCGCGGCGTACGCGCCTTGACCCGGCGGATCATCGCGCCCTTACCCAGCCGCGCAACACTGTTGCCGAACGTCGGCTGCTTGCCGCAAACATCGCACTTCTTAGACATGATTCTCCGTGTTCAGGGTCGTGGCACCGACAGACCATGTTACACAGGGCTGCGAGCACGACCAATTCGGTCCCGGCCGCGTGAGCCACGCCACGCCGGCCGCCGATCAGCCGGTCGCCGACGACGCCCGGACGACGAGTTCCGGCCGGATCAACGTCTTGCGTGGCCGGCCGCCACTGCCTTCCCGGATGCGCCGCAGCAACAGGTCCACCGCGGTCGTACCGACTTCCGCCGCGGGGAGCCGCACGGTCGTCAGTGGTGTCTGAAGATACCCCGCGTACGGATGGTCGCCGTACCCGGTCACCGCTACGTCGCCCGGGACCGCCAGACCGAGCTCCGCCAGCACCCGGAGCAGACCGAGCGCGAAGTAGTCGTTCCCGGTCACGATCCCGTCCGGCCGATCCCCCTCGGCCAGCAACGACGACGCGAACCGGTACGCCTCTTCCGGCTGCCACGGCAACGCCAGCGACTCGTACCGCTTGGTCGGTACGGCGCGGACGGTGGCCGCGGAGACCTCGAGTCCCGCGTCCGCCATCGCCCGGCGGAATCCGGCCACCCGGTCCGCGGTGGTGGTGATCGGCAGGTCCTCCTCCAGCACCAGCAGCTTCCGGGCGCCGCCGGAGATCAGGTGGGAGGTCGCCTCGTAGCCACCGCGTTCGTTGTCCACGCCGACCATGTCGCAGTCGAGCTCGGGCACGTCACGGTTGACGAACACCATCGGGATCCCGGAGTCGCGGACCCGGCGCCAGTGGTCCCAGTCGGCCTGGACCGGGACCACCACGGCGCCGTCGACCGCGGAACGCAGCAGCGCGTCGGTCGCCCGCTTCTCGTTCTCCACGCTCTCGTCGGTGACCAGCAACAGCAGCGAGTACCCCTGGGCGCGGACCCGGAGCTCGATACTGCTGATCAGCTGGGCGTAGAACGGGTTGGACGGGTTGGTGATGACCAGGCCGAGCGTCATCGCCGAACCGAGCACGAGCGACCGGGCCAGCGAGTTCGGCACGTAGCCGATCCGGGCCGCCTCGGCCTGCACCGCGGACCGCGTCGCCGCGCTGACGCTGTCCTTGTCGCCCAGCGCCCGCGACACGGTGTTGATCGACAACCCCAGCGCCGCGGCGATGTCGCGCAACGTCGGACGCCGCGCCTCCACCATCAGACCTCCCCGTAGCCCGCCGTTCAGGCAGAGAACACTATGCCTTCACCGCCAGATGGATCCGCACCACCGCGGTGCCCTCGACCACGGCGCGCAACCGCAGCCAGTGACCGAACCCGCTGGCCGGCCAGGAGACCAGCGCACCAGGCGCGGCGACGTGCTCGTCCCCGTCCAGGTCGCACCAGGTGATGCCGTCCGGCGACACCTGGGTGACGTACCGCGCGGTGCCGTCGCCGCCGACGTGCTGGACGAACCAGCGCGCCTCGCCCGCCCACGCCACCTCGTACGGCTCGGTCTCGAAGTCTTTCTGGAACTCGGTGTCGCGTTCCAGCACCGCGGTCATCGACTGTCGCATGTCGCCTACCAATCCACCGAGATGAGGACCGAGTCCAGGAACAGGAAGTTGCGCACCGCCGAGTGGGTCCGGACCGAGAAGTAGAAGTTCAGCAGGTTCTCGAGCGTCTCGTACCGTTCCTCGTACGGCGGCACCGGGACGTCGCGCATGTCCATCACCCGGTCGTTGACCTGGAGCTCGACGTTGCGGCGCGCATCGGTGTCGACCAGCCAGCGCAGGTAGTGCCAGTTCACCTTGGTCGGCACCTCGTTGTAGCAGAGCTCCTGCGGCTCGCCGAACGGCTTCCAGTCCTCCGGGTTCGGCGCGGTGAAGTCCGCGGCGTACTCCAGCTTGACCTTGCCCTCGAAGTGCTCGCGGGGCGTCGGCTCCGGCACGGTCGGTGCGACCCACTGCCGGGTGAACCGGTTGTCCAGATCGGTGTTCTGGTACCGCGCGACCGTGTGGTACCGCAGGCCGCCGTCGCCGCACAGGTCGGTCGCGACGGTGAACGCGCCGAACTGCGCCTCGGACGGGTGCGTGTTGCCGTCCCACTGGACGTCGCCGAAGGTGTCCAGCTCCGGTCCGCCGCCCAGCGTCGCCTCGGACTTGAAGGCGAAGTAGGTCTCCAGCTGGACCAGGCCGCGACCGCTCATCGTGAGCCGGCGGATCGCGACCGCGGTGTGGCCCTTGTACGGCCGGGTCGCCAGCTTCAGCGCGTACGTCCCGCTGAGCGCGCCGTGGGTCCCGATGTCGAAGAAGTTGCAGGCCGACAGTTGCGGCGGCCGGAAGTCGCGCATGTGGGCGTCGACCGTACTGAGGTCGCCGCGGCCGTTGTAGTTGCCGAGCAGCTCGCACCAGCCGTGCGTCCCGCTGTCGAAGTCGTCGAACGCCAGGATGCGCTTCAGCGGCGAGAACTTGGACAGACGCGGGTCGGCCGACAGCAGCGCGGCCCGGACGTCGGACGTTGTCACGCGTGCCTCCCAGAAGTGGTGGGGTGAATGGAGGCCGACGTTAACGTTCACGGGATTTTACCGTCAATCGACGGTTGCGCTCTCTGGAACGGCGGTCTATTGACACGGAAATATCACGCTTCTACGGTGCATTAACGCTACCGTTAACGTTCATGTAACACGGCCGCGTCCCCACCTCTTCCGTCTGAAACGAGGTCGCCATGCAGTCGCTGAGCCGAGCCCTCACCGTGCTGGCCGAGCTGAACCGGCAGGACCGGGCCTACGGCGTGACCGAGCTGGCCGTGGCGGTCGGGCTGCACAAGAGCACCGTGCACCGGATCCTCGCCACCTTCTGCGATCACGGGCTGGCCCGTCGCGTCGACGACCACCTGTACTCGGCCGCCGACGGCCTCGCCGTCCTCCGTGCCACTCCCCCGCAACCAGGTCCCGACCAGCTCCTCACCACGGTCAGTACCAGGCTCGCCTGCCTGGTCGTCCTCGCCCGCCCGCTCCGCCGCACCACAGGAACGGTCCTGGAGGTCGCCACGGTCGCAGGCGAAGGCAGAGGCCCGACCCGAGCGGCTGGCCCGGAGGTACGGCAGGGATGCGCGGTGTCCCTGCGTGGGAGCGCGCTCGGTCGTGCGTACCTCTCTGCGCTTCCCGTCGACGAGGTGGACGGCACTCCGGATCTCCACGAGGCACTGCGGCGCATCCGGGAGACCGGGTTCGCCCACAACGCACGGCAGGTCGCCGCACTCCCCCGCATGGTTGCCGTTCCGGTGCTCGACGGCGACGGCCGGTGCACGGGTGCGCTCGGCGCCGAACTGACCGAACCGATCTCGATCGACCAGATCCGCCGCGTCGTCCCGGCCCTCCGCCGTGCGGCCCACCAGCTCGCGCCCAGGCGGCGACACGGCCACCGGGATGGGCTGCGGATCGAGCACACGACCGAACCGGTGACCGTGGTGGGGCGGCGGGGCGCCTGATGGGGGCTTATGTCGTCCGGCGGTTGTTCTTCTCGTTGTTCGTGCTCTGGGGTGCCGTCACGATCATCTTCGTCGTCCTCCGGCTGGTGCCCGGCGATCCGGCGTACATCATGCTCGGGCCGGATGCGGACCAGGCGCAGGTGGACGCGCTCCGGGCCCAGCTCGGCCTGGACCACTCGCTCGCGCAGCAGTACGCCACGTACCTCGCGAACGTCGTGCACCTGGACTTCGGCCAGTCGTTCCGGCTCAACGCGGACTCGATGAGCCTGGTCCTGCAACGGGTCCCGGCCACCATCCAGCTCGCCGCCACCGCGTTGCTGCTGTCGCTCGTGATCGGCCTGCCGCTCGGGGTGATGGCCGCGCTCAAGGCGAACAGCTGGGTCGACCGGTCGATCTCGGTGTTCTCGTTGCTCGGTCAGTCGACGCCGTCGTTCTGGCTCGGCATCGTGCTGATCCTGGTCTTCGCCCGGGGCCTGCAGGTGCTGCCGAGCGCGGGCTCGGGGACCTGGTCCCACCTGGTGCTGCCGACCGTCACGCTCGCGCTGCCGTTCCTCGCGATCCTGGTCCGGCTGACCCGCAGCGGGCTGCTCGAGGTGGTGCACGAGGGGTACGTCCAGACCGCGCGGGCGAAGGGACTCGGCGAGAGCCTGGTGATCCTCGTCCACGCGCTGCGGAACGCGCTGATCCCGATCGTCACCGTGGTCGGTCTGCAGTTCGGCGCGCTGCTCGGCGGCACCGTGATCGTCGAGACGGTGTTCGCCTGGCCCGGTGTCGGCCGGTTGCTGATCGACTCGATCAGCCGCCGCGACTACGGCGTCGTGCAGGCGTCGATCCTGCTGGTGGCCACCATTTTCGTCCTGATCAACCTGCTCGTGGACCTGCTCTACGGCTTCCTGGACCCGCGGGTCCGCCTGGCTGGTGACCGATGACCTCGACCGACCTCGACCTCAGTACCCCGGCCGTCGCGCCGGCCGCGGTACGCCCCCGCAAGTCCCGGGCCGGGACCGCGCGGATCCGGTTCGGCCTGATCGTGATCGGCGTGTACGTCGTCGCCGCGGCGATCGGGCCCTGGCTGGTCCGCTACGACTCGGTCGCGACCCGGACCCAGGACCGGCTGAAACCACCCGGTACCCGGTTGTCCGACGGCTCGCTGGCGCTCCTCGGTACCGACCAGGTCGGCCAGGACCTGCTCGCCCAGATGTTGCAGGGGGCAAGGATCTCGATCGCCGTCGGGCTCGCCACCCTGGTGCTGGCCGGCACCATCGGCGTCACGATCGGGATCGCGGCCGGGTACTTCGGCGGCTGGCTGGACGGGGTGCTGATGCGGCTGGCCGACATCCAGCTGGCGTTCCCGTCGATCCTGCTGGCCATCTTCATCGCCGCGCTGCTCGGGCCGAGCGTGGTCAACGTCGTGATCGTGCTGGCCGTGTCGAACTGGGTGACGTTCGCCCGGGTCGCCCGCGGCCAGGCGCTGGCCACCCGGCGGCGCGAGTTCGTCGACGCGTCCCGGACCCTCGGCGCCGGGACCTGGCGGCTGATCCGCCGGTGTGTGCTGCCCGCCTCGATCGCGCCGGTGCTGGTGGTCGCGACGGTCGAGATCGGGCACGTGATCCTGGCCGAGGCGTCGCTCAGCTTCCTCGGCCTCGGCACCCCGGCCAGTACGCCGAGCTGGGGCGTGACGATCGCGAACGGCCGCAACTACCTGGCCGACGCGTGGTGGATCTCCACTGTGCCCGGGATCGCGCTGGCCTTCCTGGTGGTCTCGCTCGGCGTTCTCGGCGACGCGCTGCGGGACCGGTACGACCCGCGGCTGAGGAGCCTGTGATGAGCGCGTTGCTGAGTGTCCGGGACCTGCGGGTCGAGTTCACCACGTCCGCCGGGACGGTGACCGCCGTCGACGGCGCCTCGTTCGACGTCGCGCCCGGCGAGACCGTCGCGCTGCTCGGCGAGTCCGGCAGCGGCAAGAGCGTCACCGCGCAGGCGGTCCTGGGCATCGTGCCGAAGCCGGCCGGCCGGATCACCGGCGGCAGCGTCGAGTACGACGGCCGCGACCTGCTCGCTCCCGGGACGGCGGGGAAGCTGCGCGGCCGGGAGATCGCGATGGTGTTCCAGGATCCGCTGAGCTCGCTGAACCCGGTGTTCCGGGTCGGGACCCAGATCGGCGAGATGTTCCGCCGGCACCGCGGCGCGTCCCGCAAGGAGGCCCGGGCCGAGGCGCTGGAGCTGATGCGCCGGGTCGGGATCCCGGCGGCCGAGAAGCGGCTGGACGACTACCCGCACCAGTTCTCCGGCGGGATGCGGCAACGAGTGATGATCGCGATGGCGCTCGCGCTGTCCCCCAAGCTGCTGATCGCCGACGAACCGACCACGGCCCTCGACGTCACCGTGCAGGCGCAGATCATGGAACTGCTCGCCCGGCTCCAGGCCGAGGAGGGCATGTCGCTGGTCCTGATCACCCACGACCTCGGCGTCGTCGCCGACGTGGCCGACCGGGTCGTGCTGATGTACGCCGGCCGCGTGGTCGAGACGGGCCCGATCCGTGAGGTGTACGAGCACAGCGCACATCCGTACACGAGCGGCTTGATGGGGTCGGTCCCTGTCATCGACGGTCCGCGCGAACGCCTCACCCCGATCCAGGGCGCACCACCGGATCTGCTCGCGCTGCCGTCCGGCTGCTCGTTCCGGCCACGGTGCCGGTACGCCGAGTCCGTCTGCGCCGAGCGGGAGCCGGTACTGCTCGCGGCCCCCGGACGTCCCGACGGTCACCGGGCCGCCTGTCATCGCACCGAGCACGTGCTGCGCGACGCCGAGGGAGTACTGCACGATGCCTGAAGCAACCAACTCCGCCGAGCCGCTGTTGTCGGTCCGCGACCTGCACACCAGCTTCCCGTTGCGGTCCTCGTTGCTGCGCCGGACGGTCGGGCAGATCCAGGCCGTCGCCGGGGTCTCGTTCGACGTCTCCGCCGGCGGAACGCTCGGCCTGGTCGGCGAGTCCGGATCCGGCAAGTCCACCGTGGCGCGGACCATCGTCGGGCTGGAGAAGGCGCGGTCCGGCAGCATCCGGTTCGACGGCGAGGAGCTGACCTCGTTGCCACCGGCCTCGATGCGGCGGGTCCGCCGGCAGCTGCAGATGATCTTCCAGGACCCGTACGCCTCGCTGAACCCGCGGGCCACCGTCGAGCAGATCGTCACCGAGGCCTGGGAGATCCACCCGGACGTGGTCCCGCGGGCCCGGTTCCGGACCGAGGTCCGCGAGTTGCTCGAGCGCGTCGGGCTCAACCCCGACCACGCGAGCCGGTACCCGCACCAGTTCTCCGGGGGCCAACGGCAACGGATCGGGATCGCCCGGGCGCTCGCGCTCCGGCCGAAGCTGGTGATCTGCGACGAGGCGGTGTCGGCGCTCGACGTGTCCGTCCAGGCCCAGGTGCTCAACCTGCTGGAGGACCTGCGCCGCGATCTCGGCCTGGCGTACCTGTTCATCGCCCACGACCTGTCCGTGGTCCGGCACATCTCCGACCGGGTCGCGGTGATGTACCTCGGCCGGGTGGTCGAGACGGCGACGCAGGACGAGCTGTTCAGCCGGCCGTTGCACCCGTACACGCAGGCGCTGCTGTCCGCGGTCCCGGACCCGAAGCCGTGGAACCGGCCGCCGCGCGAACCCATCATCATCGGCGGCGACGTCCCGTCCCCCGCCGATCCACCGTCCGGTTGCCGCTTCCGGACCCGCTGCTGGAAGGCCGACGACGTGTGCGCCACGACCGACCCCGCTCTCGAACCAAGGCTGGACAGGCACCCCGTCGCCTGCCACTTCGCCACCGACCTGGTGGAGGCGGTGCGATGAGCCGAACCGTCGAACTCGTCCTGCTCCGGCACGGCGAGTCGCTGTGGAACGCCGAGGACCGGTACCAGGGCCAGCAGGGCACCGGACTCAGCCCGCTCGGTCAGCACCAGGCCAAGCTGGCCGCGGAGTACCTGCGCGGCATGACCTTCGACGCCGTGGTCGCCAGCGATCTGCAGCGCGTCACCGAGACCCTCAAGCCGTACGTCGACGGCGGCTGCCCGGCCGTCACGGTGGATCCGCGGTGGCGCGAGATCGACGTCGGGACGTGGGGCGGCCGGACCTTCACCGAGGTGCTCGCCGAGGAGCCTGAGGTGGTCGCCGCCTTCGCTCGGGGCGAGGACGTGGCCCGAGGCGGCGGTGAGACGGTCGCCCAACTGCGGAGCCGGATCTGGACGGCAATCGGTGACCTCGCGGCCACCGGGGCTCGCCAGGTCCTGGTCGGGACACATGGGGGGCCGATCCGGGTCGCGGCCGCGGCGGCGTTGCGGTTGCCGCCGGGTGGCCACGTCCTGCTGGATCCGCCGGTGAACTGCTCGATCACCACGCTGCGGGTCGATCCGGAGCTCACCACGAGCAGCCTCAGCACGTACAACGTCCCGACCTCCACCGCCACCGAGCCCGCCGAGGAGCAGCCGGCATGACCGTTGCCTTGAGCACCTTCAGCTTCGTCGCGATGACCTACAACCTGTGGGCCGACTACCACCTGGACCAGCGCCGCGACGCGATCACCGGACTGTTCGAGACCCGGCCGCCCGACCTGCTCGCCGTCCAGGAGCTGCGCGGCAGTACCCGCAAGTTGCTCGACGACCTGCTGCCCGGCCACGACCGGGTCCAGGGCGACGACGGCTGGGAGACGCAGAGCAACCTGTGGTGGCGGCGCGACCTGTTCGAGCTGGTCGAGTCCGGGGCCGAGGACGTCGGCATCCTGTCCCCCGGCGCGCGCCTGTTCTGGGTCCGGCTGCGGCCGGCCGACGAGTCCTGCCCCGAGCTGGTGTTCAGTACCGCGCACCTGACCTGGCCCGGGCACCCGGACGAGCGCGCCGACCTCGGCAACCGCCGGGTCACCCAGGCCCGCGCGATCGGCGAACAGCTGGAACGGCTGGCCGGGCAGGGCGCTTGCCTGTTCACCGTCGACATCAACGACATCGGCCCGCCGCAGTGGGAGCTCGGCAACGCCGGGTTCCTGGACAGTTTCACCGCGCTCGGCCGGCATTCACCGGTCACCCATCCGGTGGTTCCCACGGTGGCACCCGGCCCGATCGGGACCAAGCTGTCGCCGCTCGCCTCACCACCCAAGGCGATCGACTGGATCTTCGGCCGCGGCCCGCTCGCGGCCCGGAGCAGCGAGGTCGTCGAGTACTTCCGGGACGGCCGCGCGCCGTCCGACCACCACCCGGTGGCCGCCACCTACACGTTCACCCGCCCCACGGCGTGACGGCCCTGCCCGCAAGAAGGAGAACGACTGTGTTGAGGAAGCGAAAGCTGGTCGTGGCGGCGCTGGTCGCCGTGACCGCGCTGGCGACCGGGCTGAGTGCCTGCTCGCCGGCCAGCGAGCCGGCCGCCGGCGACCAGGCCCTGCGGTACGCGCCGGCGATGTTCCCGGTCTCGCTGGACACCCACAAGTACGCCGGGGAGGAGGCCGTCCAGACCGCGATCCAGCAGATCATGGAACCGCTGGTCCGGGTCGAGGACGGCAAGGTGGTCCCGGTGCTCGCCGAGTCCTGGCAGAACCCCGACCCGAACACCTGGGTCTTCAAACTGCGCCAGGGCGTCAAGTTCTCCGACGGCACCCCGTTCACCGCCAAGGACGTGGTCGCGTCGTACCAGCGGCACCAGAAGCTGGACGGCCCGCTGGTCCCGTTGTACGCGAGCGTCACCGCGTTCACCGCGACCGACGACGGCACCGTCACGGTGAAGACCAGCAAGCCGCTCGGTACCTTGCTCAGCTCGCTGACCCTGCTGTTCATCGGGCCGGCCGGCAAGGTCGACGCGGACGGGTTCTTCACCAAGCCGATCGGGACCGGGCCGTTCACGGTCAGCGCGTTCCTGCCGGACGAGAAGCTCGAACTGGCCGCGAACCCGGAGTACTGGGACGGGGCGCCGGCGCTGAGCAAGCTGGAGTTCGTCAACATCCCTGAGGTCGCGGGCCGGATCACCGGACTGGAGAACGGTGAGGTGGACGTGCTCACCCAGATCCCGCCGGACCAGGTCGCCCAGGTCAAGGACAGCAAGGGCATCGCGTACTCGACCACGCCGAGCTGGACGTACTACTTCGACTGGTTCAACCACAACCGCAAGCCGTTCAACGACAAGCGGGTCCGGCAGGCGCTCTGGTACGCGCTGAACCTGGACGGCACCGTCAAGGACCTCTACGGCGACCTAGCCTCGGTCGCGCAGGCACCACTCGCGCAAGGGGTGATCGGCGCACCGAAGTTGTCGCCGTATAGCTACGACCCGGCGAAGGCGAAGCAGCTGCTGGCCGAGGCGGGGTACCCGAACGGGTTCAGCACGTCGATGCAGTGGCCGCTGGAGGGCGGGCCGAACATCCGGGCGCTGGCGCAGGCGATGATCTCCGACTGGGCCAAGGTCGGCGTGAAGGTCCAGCCGCTGGAGAAGGAACGCGCCCAGTGGCTGGAGGACTTCGGCAAACTCAACTGGGACATGAACCTGCAGACCAACGTCACCGGCACCGGCGACGCCGACTACACCCTCGCCCGCCTCTACCTCTGCACCGCCAAACGCAACGGCTACTGCAACCCGAACCTCGACAAGCTCCTCCTCGACGCGCGCACCACGATCGACCAAGGCGAGCGAGCCAAGCTCTACACACAGGCGGGCCAAATCCTCTGGGACGACGCGGTAGGAGTCTTCCCGGCCGACCTGGCCAGCAACAGCGCCCACCGAGACCGCGTCCAAAACTTCAAGATGCCCCCGAGCGGCCGCCCCCTCTTCACCAAGGTCACCGTCTCCTCCAACTGAGAAGGCGGAGCTGCACCACTCACCAGCGTGCGCGGCCGGCCGCTTGGTCGGGCTGGAGTAGGCGTGGAGGGCGTTGCGTGGCGGTGTGGTCAGGGGGTTGGTGAGTGGTGCAGGTCCGCTTCCACCGACCACCGCCGCTGCCCCAACAGGCAGCTTGGCACCTGCCTGGTCAGGAACGCGAGCGAGCTCGCAGCTGTGGTGGGGCAGGCGGTGTTCGCCCCCGAGGGCGGCCGCAGGCCCACGCCGGGGTCCGGGGTTACAGCACCCTAACCACAGCCGCGAGCTCGCTCGTGGTCCCGCCGGTTGCCGGCGGAGAGAATCATGCCTCCGCCGGCCCGGCACCTTCTTCCGTCAGTGCTCCGTCAGCCAGGTGACTTCCTCGTCGGTCAGCTCGACCGAGAGGCCTGGGAGGGAGGTGCGGGTTTCGGCGATGTGGCGGGGGCCGATGAGGGGAAAGACCGGGTACGGCTGGTGCAGCAGCCAGGCCAGCGCGATCGCGGTCGGCTCGACGCCCTTCTTCTTCGCCAGTTCGCGGGCCCGGCGCAACCTTTCGAAGTTCTCGTCGGAGTAGAAGCAGCGGACCAGCTCTTCGTCGGAGGTGTCCTCCGGCTTGGCACGGCCGGTGAAGAAGCCGCGGGCCTGGCTCGACCACGGGAACAGCGCGACCTGACGATCCCGCAACCACGCCTGCGAGTCGTCGTCGGACACGTGCCGGCAGCCCTTCCACGGGACGTCGTACGCGCGGGCCAGGCTGAGGTGGTTGCTCAGCAGGGTGAGCGGCTGCTTGCCGTTCGCCTTGGCGTACTCGTTCGCCTCGTCGAAGCGCTCGGTGGACCAGTTCGAGCCGCCGAACGCCTTGATCCGCCCGGCCCGGAAGTGCTCGTCCATCACGTCGACGAACTCGCCGACCGGGATCTCCTCGTTGTCCCGGTGCATCAGGTAGAGGTCCACGTGATCGGTCTGCAGCCGGTCCAGGCTCTCGGACAGCTGCCGGGTGATCGACTCGGGGTCGCAGTACGGCGTGTGCGCACCCTTGCCGATGACAACGACCTCGTCCCGGTTGCCCCGCGAGCTCATCCACTGACCGAGCAGCTCCTCACCACGCCCACCGCCGTAGATGTACGCCGTGTCGAACGTGGTCCCACCGCGCTCCACGAAGTCGTCGAACATCACCGCGGCATGCGTGAGCGTCTCCTGGTTGTCGACGCCCATCACCAGCCGCGACACCTGCTTGTCCACGCCCGCGACCTCGCCGTACGTCATCGGCGCGTCGGCACGACGGGTCAGCGGCGCACCCGTGGCGGTCGGGATCTTCGCGTCCTCCCGCTCGCTCGCGTACTGCTGGCCGATCGCCTTGCGCCAGGCGTCCTGGACGGTCAGGTTGCCGAGCGTGTCGTCCCACGACATCTCCGGGGCCTGCCGTTGCTCGATCGCCGCCGCCACCGCGTCCGCCTCGGCCGCGTAGATGTAGGCCGGCTCGGCGGAGATGTCGCGCGGCTCCTCGCCCACCTTGTGCAGGGTGACGTGGGTCGGCTTGCCGTCGCCGCCGAACCACGGGTCCTCGATCACCAGGTACCCCTCCGAGCCCAGCACGCGGACCCGGTTCTCGTCGGACAGCCGGACGCCGGTACTGACCTGGGCGGTCATCCCGCTGTCGAAGAACAACGTCGCCACGGCCCATTCGTCCGCGCCGGTGTCGCCGACCTGTCCGACGGCGGTCACCGCGGCCGGATCGGCGTACGGCTGGCCGATCGCCGCGCCCGCGAGCAGCCGCGCGATCGAGACCGGGTACCCGCCGACGTCGAGGATGCCGCCGCCGGCCAGGTCGTCGGCGAACAACCGGCTCTCCGGCCGGAACTGGGACCGGAACGCGAACGAGGCCTGGATCTGGTGCACCGTCCCGATCTCGCCGTCGCGGACCAGCTGGGTGATCAGCTTGGTCTGCGGCAGGCACCGGTACATGTACGCCTCCATCAGGAAGACGTCGTTGCGGACCGCGGCCTCGATCATCGCCTCGGCCCAGGCCCGGTTGATCGCGAGCGGCTTCTCGCAGAGCACGTGCTTGCCCGCGTCCGCCGTCCGGATCGCCCACTCCGGGTGCAGCGGGTGCGGGGTGGCGATGTAGACGGCGTCCACGGTGTCGTCGGCGAGCAGGTCGGCGTACGAGCCGTGCCGGTGCGCGATGCCGTACTTGTCCCCGAACTCGTCGGCCGAGGCCTGGCTGCGGCTGCCCACCGCGACCACCTCGCCGGTCGCCGAGTGCGGCACCTGACTGGCGAACCGGGACGCGATGTTGCCGGTGCCGAGGATGCCCCAGCGGAGTTTGGTTCCAGGCGCAGTGGAGGTCAAGGTGTTCCCTTCGAAGGAGTGGTCAGAACTTCATGGCGCCGGCGGCGATGTCGGCGATGAAGTGCCGGCCGCCGATGATGAAGACCCCGATCAGCGGGATCACGCTCATCAGGGCGCCGGCCATCACCATGCTGTAGTCGGTGCCGTAGACACCGTTCAGCTGCTGCAGGGCGACCTGCAGGGTGAGCCGGTTCGGGTCCGTCATCACGATCAGCGGCCAGAGGTAGTCGTTCCAGACGTTGATGAAGGTGAAGATGCCCAGGAAGGCCAGACCGGGCCGGAGCACCGGCAGGCCGACGGTGAGGTACTGCCGGAAGAAGCCGGCGCCGTCGACCTTGGCGGCCGAGATGAGTTCGTCGGGGATCGCGCCCTTGGCGTACTGGCGCATCCAGAAGATCCCGAACGCGTTCGCCGCGCCCGGGATGATGAGCGCCTTCAGCGACCCGATCCAGCCGAACTCGGCCAGCGTGACGAACTGCGGAACGAGCGCGAGCTGGGACGGGATCATGAAGGTGACCAGCAGGATCCCGAACAGCAGGTTCCGGCCGGGGAACTCGTACTTGGCGAACGCGAACGCGGCCAGCGAGTCGAAGAACAGCACCAGCACGGTGACGCCGAGCGAGGCGAACAACGTGAGCAGCATCGCGCCGAAGAAGTCGATGTTGTCCAGCACGTTGCCCATGTTCTCCCACAGGTGCGAGCCGATCAGCAGCTTCGGTGGGTAGGCGAAGATGTCCGGCGTGGTGTTCGAGGCCATCACCAGCATCCAGTAGAACGGGAAGAGCGAGACCAGGACCCCGAGCATCAGGACGACGTGGCTGGTCACCTCACGAACTCGTTCAGTGCGCATCGGCGTACTCCTTCCCGGCCCGCTCGGCGGCGATCTTGCGCTGCGCCCGGCGGGCCGCGCGCTTGGTCAGGCGCTCGTCGTCGGACCCGCCGATCAGCCGCCAGTTGATGATCGAGAACAGCACGATCAGGATGAACAGGGCCCAGCCGATCGCCGCGCCGTAGCCGAACTGGTTGGAGCCGAAGGCGTTGTCGTACAGGTAGGACACGATGGTCAGACCGCCGTCGCCCGGCCCGCCGATCGAGCCGCTGGCACCGAACAGCACCTGCGACTCGGTGAAGATCTGCAGACCACCGATCGTCGAGGTGACCGCGGTGAAGAGGATCACCGGGCGGAGCAGCGGCACGGTGATCTGCCAGAACTGCTGTCGCGGTGACGCGCCGTCGACCTTGGCGGCCTCGTAGATGTCGGACGAGATCGCCTGCAGGCCGGCCAGGAAGATGATCGCGTTGTACCCGGTCCAGCGCCAGGCGACGATGGTGGCGATCGCGACCTTGATCCCCCACGGCTGGCTGAGCCACTCGATCTTGTCCAGCCCGATCGAGGTCAGGAACGCGTTCAGCAGGCCGAAGTTGTTGCTGAAGACCGAGCCGAACACCATCGTCACCGCGACGACGGAGGTGATGTTGGGGATGAAGTAGGCGATCCGGTAGAAGCTGCGGAACCGCGTCGCGTTGTGCAACGCGTTCGCGATCACCAGGGCCAGCAGCAGCATCGGAACGGTCGAGAGCACCCAGATGATCAGGGTGTTGGTGATCGACTTCCAGAACGTCGGGTCGGTGAACAGGTAGCTGTACTGCTCCAGCCCGACCCACTTCAGCTGGCCGATGCCGTCCCAGGAGTGGAACGACAGCCAGATCGAGAAGAACACCGGGAACGCGCCGAAGATCGCGAACAGGATGAAGAACGGCGACACCGCGACGTACTGCGGGAAGGCCTGCCGGAACTTGTTCGGGCGCTTGGCCGGATCGGTGTCGCTGCCGCGCACCGTGGTGGCCGGACGTACCGCGTCGCTGACGGCCATCTCAGATCGCCCCCACCCTGGTCAGCTCGCGGTCGATCAGCCTCTGCGCGTCCCGCCAGGCCTGGTCCGACGACTTGGCACCGATCTCGACGTTGACCAGCTCGGCCTTGATCGGGTCACCGATGGTCGAGTCGTACGGGCTGAAGTACGTGCCCGGGTACTTCTTCGCGGACTCGGCGAACACGTCGACGATCTTCTGGCCGCCGAAGAATGCGTCCGGACCGGTCATCTTCGGGTCGTCGTAGCTGGCCGGCGTCGACGGGAACAGGACCGGGTCGAGGAAGGACTGGGCCTGGTTCTTCGCCGACTCCAGCCAGGTGATGAAGGCGAACGCGGCCTCGGGATCCTTGCAGTACTTGGTGATCGCCAGGAACGACCCGCCCCGGTTGCCGGGACCGCCGGGGGCCGGGGTCACCCGCCACATCCCCTTCGTCTTGGGCGCGGCGTTCTTCGGGCCGAGCTGGGCCCACCAGACCGCGGCGACGAAGGCGACCAGCCGGCCGTTCGTGACCACGGCGTTGGCATCGGTACTGCCGTCCTGCGCGTTCGCGGACAGCCCCTCCTTGACCACCCGCACCGCCAGGTCCCAGGCCTGCCTGATGTGGTCGCCATCGCCGATGTACTCGCCCTCGGGCGTCATGTACCGCTTCGGCAACTGGGCCAGCGCGTACTGGAACACCGAGGTGATGTTGTCGGTGATCGCCGAGCCGGGGATCGCCTGCTTGAGCTTCTTGCCGAGCTCGATGTACTCGTTCCACCCGGGCGCGGCGGCGGCGACGTCCGCGGGCTCGGTCGGCAGACCGGCCTTCTCGAAGAGGTCGCGACGGTAGAACAACGCGGTCGGCCCGGTGTCCATCGGGTACGCCATCATCCGGTTCTCCGGGGTGATGCCGAGCTTCCACTTCCACTCCAGGAAGTCGCCCTTGAACTTGTCCGCGCCGAGTTCGTGCAGGTCGTGGAACTGGTCGGCGTTCGGGAAGTAGGTGGCCACGTCGTCGTTCAGGCCGACGATGTCGGGCACCATCGACTTGCCGGCCAGCGAGGTCAGCAGCTTGGTCTTGTAATCACCGCCGACCCGGGTCAGCGCGATCTTCTTGTCGGTGCCCTGGATGCCCTTGGCGGCCTGGGCGATCAGGTCGTCGTTGACCGACCCGGTCCACGCCCACATACTCAGCTCGTCGGCCGCGCCGAGCGAACTCCGGGAGCCACCGCACCCGGTGAGGCCCGTGGCGGCAGCGGCGCCACCGGCGGACAGGGCCAGGAACTTCCGTCTCGTCACTGTCATGACGCCTCACCCGCGGCTCTCTCTGTGTGTTCGTTTACGCCAGAAGTTGTCCACAAATGTTCAGCCTGGCCTAAGGTAAGCGCATACCAACTGAACCGGTCAAGGGGTCAAGCTGCCGCTGCGTCGACTGACCGGGAGCGGTCCGTAGTCACGGTAGGCCAGGCCCGTCCGGTTGTCCGGCCCTGATTGGATGACGCCATGACTCTCACGACCGTGCTCTTCGACGCCGACGGCGTGATCCAGCGCCCGACCGTGGACTGGCGGAGCACGCTGGCCTCGTACGTCCCGCCGGGCCGGCCGGCCGAGGAGTTCTTCCTCGACCTGATGGCGGCCGAGCAGCCGTCGCTGGTCGGCAAGGGCGACTTCCGGACCGCGATGGCCGAGGTGCTGGCCCGCTGGGAGTCGACGGCCGAGCTCGACCAGGTCCTCGATCTGTGGCACCGGTTCGCGGCCGACGACACCGTGGTCGCGATGATCCAGGAGCTCCGCGCGGCCGGGATCAGCTGCCATCTGGCGACCAACCAGCAGCCGTACCGGCGCGCGATCATGCACGACGAACGGCAGTACGGGGCCTGGTTCGACCAGACCTTCTACTCCTGCGACCTCGGGGTGGCGAAGCCGGACCCGGCGTACTTCAAGGCGATCCTGACCGCGATCGACCGGCCCGCGGGCGAGGTGCTGTTCGTCGATGACAACGCGGCCAACATCGAGGGTGCGCGCGAGGCCGGCCTGCACGCGGAGCAGTACGACCTGGACACCGGTCCGGCCGCACTCCGCACCCTGCTGACGAGCCACGGTCTCCCGCTCGGCTGACAGTTCTCCTGGTATTCGAGGCGGCCGAGGTCTTGTCGGGGCTCGCCGCCTGTGGCATCGTCACGGCCGGTTGACAACGTAGGACAGTGACCCCATCCGCCCTGGAGGCATCATGTCCGCACGAAATCCCCGACTCACCCGCAGGCACGCCCTCGGACTCGGTGCCGCGCTCGGCCTGACCGCCCTCACCCAGACCGCACCGTCCACCGCCTTCGCCACCGGCGCCACCGCGGCCGCCGCCGGGTACCCGAAAGGCCTGAAGCCCCGGCTGCTCACCGTCTTCGACGAGAGCACGCTCTCCCTGCCGGAACGCACCCTCGCCACCACCCTGCAAGGCCTCCTGGCCCGCACTGGCACCGAGGGCCTGTACCTGAATCTTCCGTCACTCGGTTACAACCTCTGGCTCGGCGACCTCGCCGATAGGTACGGCGTCCGCCTGCAGACCGGTGACCTGTGGAAGCTGCTCGGCCGATCGCGGATCGACGGGTATCTGCTGTACAAGCAGGGCACGCCGTCGGTGAACGTGGCCACCAGTCTCGCTGGACTGACCGGCGCCGTGGCCGTCGAGGAGAGCCTCGAGGCGACCGCCATCCGGACCGGGCTGCGCAAGGTGATGGACGTCCGGGGCAAGGACGACCGCTGGGTCCTGGACCGGTACTGGCACCGGCTCCGCCACGACGTCGTGATCGAGCAGCGCGCCGACATCGCCGAGCGGCTGCGCGACTACGCGACGATGGCGGGCGCGTTCGCGTTCTTCGACGGCAACTCCGCGTTCCGGGCCGAGGTGGTCGGCAAACTCGACGACGACGCCGCGGTGATCGGCTGGGGTGACGCGGCGAACGGCGAGGACCGGTTCGTCGGCCCGAACTCCGACGCCGGGGTGAAGGCGATCCCGGCCGACCACGCCCGCAACCTGTCGGTGCTGTCCGGGATCCGCGAGGAACGGTTCCAGCAGCGCGGCCGGCTGTTCGATCCGGCGCTGGCCGCCCAGGGCGACCTGCCCAAGCCCGACCCGGACGCGCACTACGTCAGCTTCCTGATCACCGACGGCGACAACATCCAGTGGATGCTGGGCGACTTCCCGACCGACCAGCGGTGGTTCGGCAGCCCGCGCCGCGGCGAACTCGACCTGGGCTGGGCGGTCTCCCCTTCGCTCACCGACCTGGCCCCGACGGTCCTGCGCTGGTACTACGACCGGTCGCCGAAGGACCGCTTCGTCGTCGGCCCCTCCGGTGGCGGCTACGTGTACCCGAGCCGGTACCCGGAGGCCGAACTGCGCAAGCACACGAGCACCCTGGGCCGGTCGATGGCGCGAGCCGATCTGTCCGTGGTGCAGATCATCGACTTCGACTCGTTCCCGGACACCCGGCTCTGGTCGTCGTACCTGCGGCAGCCGGAGATCGACGGGCTGATCTATCTGGAGTACTCGCGGTACGACCAGCACAAGGGCAAGGTGGTCTGGGCCGAAGGAAAGCCGGTCGTGTCGGCGCGGACGATGCTGTGGGACGGCCTGCCCGGCGCGGACGAGGCGAGCGTGACGGCCGAACTCAACGCGGCGCCCCGTGACCCGTCCTCGACCGCCGGGTACTCGATCGTCCTCTGGCACGCGTGGAGCAAGACCCTCGACGACGTGATGACCGTGGTCGACGGCCTGGCCCCGCACGTCAAGGTGATCCCGCCCGACACCCTGGTCAGGATGCTTGGCCGCAACGCTCGCCCGTAGCCGCCGACGCGGGGTGGTGGACCCGGATCACCAGCAGCACCGCCAACAGCGGAAGCGCGAACAGGAAGGCGGTCCGCAGGTCCACCACCCCCGCCAACGCGGCCAGCACAGCGGGAGCCACGAGGATCGCCGTACCGGAGGCGAACGCGCTCAACGACGCGAGCTGCGCGGGCCGCACGCCGGGAGTACCGATCAGGTCGGCGACGGTGATCGGGTAGAGCGTGGCGACGCCCAGCCCGGCCAGGGCAAGCCCGACCGTGACGAGCGCGGCCGAGTCGCTCGCGCAGACGATCACCGTCCCCACCGCGGCCACCGCGACCCCGGGAGCGACTGCAGGCCAGCGGCCGAGCTGTACGGGACCGATCAACCGGCCGACTGCCATACCGAGCGGGAAGGCGCTGCCGAGCACCGCGGCCGTCGGAGCCGGCAAGCCCGCGTCGACAAGCCGGGCCACCGCCCAGATGACGAAGCAGAACTCGACACTCACCGCCAGGACCACCCGTGACCACCGGGTGAACGCTGTACCGGCCGGAGTACGCATCCGCCGCTGCCTTGAGGGTGCCGGGCTGGCCGAGACCGATCCGTCCGGCGCGGGAGTCGCGTAGACCGTACGGTCGGCGTCCGCTCCAGCAACGCCGACCGTTGAGACTCTGCCGCAGAGGAAGGTGAGGAGGATGAGGGGCGGCGGGGTCAGCAGGAGTGCCAGGCGACCGGTCGGCGCGAAGGCGTCGACGGCTCCGATGATGAGCGGGGCGAAGATGCTCAGACTGCTGGAGATCGCGTTGGCCCGGGCGATCCGGCTCGCGGCGTCCGGGCCGTTCAGCATCAGCGGGACGACCAGCAGCATCAGGGCCCCACCGAGCCCGATCAGCAGGCCGCCGAGCAACGCGATCACCAGACTCGGCGCCACGGCGAGCAGCACCGCGCCACTCGCGCAGACGAGCGCGCCGGCCCGCAGTACGAGCATGCGCGCGTCCGAGCGCAGGACGAACGGACCGACGGCCGCCACGATCAGCAGCCCGATCGCGAACGCCGACGAC
>NZ_VIVK01000003.1:300000-523868 GCF_007828865.1 Kribbella amoyensis | reverse complement strand
AGTTGTGGAGCCAGCCGGTGTTGCCTTTGCCGTCGTTGACGGCGGTGAGAGTCCCTGCGGGGACAGGATTGACGGTGATCATGCGGCCCTCCGGAGGTGTACAGCACGGCGGACGATCTGCCGGTGCTGGTTGTCGTTGAGGTAGGCCGTCTTGAGACGGCGGGGGAATCCGCCTTCGGCGCGGAGCAGCCCGACACCGAGGGATTCGGGTGCGATGTCCACGGCGGTGTGACCTTGGGAGGCCCAGCCGGTGCCGAGGATGATGTCCGAACTGGAGTCGGTCGCGCAGCGGAATGCGAGGCGGTAGCCGAACAGGTCCCGCAGCGAGGTCGGGACGATGTCAGCGCTAGGCCGCTGGGTCGCGGCGACGACGATGATGCCTGCGGCGCGGCCGCGAGCAACGATGTCCCGGATCAAGGTCCGGAACTCTTCTTGCTGTTCCTTGGTGCCGACGGTGACGGTGAAGTAGGCAAGCTCGTCAATGGCCACGAGCTTCGCGCGGAAGCCGTCCTCGGGGACGATCTTCTTGCGGCCCGTGCGGGCCAGGTGCAGGTAGCGCTCGTCCAGATCGGCCTGGAGCTTGCGCAAGACCCGGAGGGCCTTGTTCATGTCGTTGCCGACGAACTCTTCCGCCACCGGTGCGTAAGGCAGCAGTTCAACGATCTTGCCGTCGATCAGGATGAGGTCAACGTCGATGCACAGTGCGGCGTGAGCAACGATGTTGCCCAGGGCTACGGACTTCCCCGCGCCGGGTTCGCCACCGAGCAGGATGTTGCGGTACATGAGGGTGACGTGCACGGCCTTGCCGCGCGTGTCGACACCCAGGTAGATGGGGTCGTAGATCGATAGGCCGAGCCATCGGGTGGGGGTGACCCCCGGCTTGCGCCGGGGGAACACCTGTCGTGGGTCGAAGCTAGACATAGTCGGACACGTCTTCTCCGTTGACGCCCAGGACCACGGTGTTGCCGTCGTTCACGGCGGCGGTGGTCTTGGTCTTCGCGGTTCTGGTGCGGGTCTCACCGCTGCCGGATTTGGCCGGCGGTTGGTCGGTGGTCCCTTCGGAGGCGGGCTCGGGGCCGAGGAAGGCCATGACCGCGTCTTCTGCGACGGCCGCTTCCGGCATGTCGCTGGTGTCGTTGAGCAAAGGCGAGACGATGTGCTGCTTGGACAGCGGGTCGCGCCGGTCGATGTCGATCCGTACGAGTGCGGCGTTGCGCGTCGAGCGGGTGATCACTGCCGTGCGTGCCCAGCACGCGGAGGCCAGTGTTTCGGCCTTGTTCTCAAGGTCTTCGGCCGACAGACCGGGACGCATGAACAGCCAGATGACCTGACCGGTTCTGGTGGAGAAGCACCCGACGATGAACGGCAGGTTGCCGGACCAGTTCAGGGTGCGCATCTCGGTGAGACAGGCCCGGACGCGGTGCCGGGTGATGACGCACCAGATTCGGTTACGCGCGAAGCGGCGTACCAGGTTGTCGGTGAAGATCCAGCCACTCAGGACGATGATCAGCAGCGCGTTCAGCCACAGCGGATTGGACTCGAAGTAGCCGCTGACGGCCGCGCCGTGGGCGATGACGATGTAGGCCACGAGGGCCAGGACGATGAGTTCCCAGCGCCAGCGCCAGACACTCAGCAAGATGACGACCGGCAGGGACTGCGACGGCCGGGTGATGGTTTCGACAGCACTCGTGGCACTGCCACGTCCGCGACGGCCGGATACTCGACCACTCGAGCGCTTACGGGTAGATTTGGGCATGACAAGACCTCCCGTTGAGGGGGTTGAGTCTGGAGAGACACGAAGCCAGGACGGTTTCTGAGGCCTTGACCCGGCTTCGTGTCGGTGTTCCAGGGAGCGGCCCTTTCGAGGGCCGTTCTTGGTATCTAGCGGTAGTTCAGCGACGTTGACACTTACGTGTCAGCCGCGGTGGGGTTCGGCCGAAGCCGACTGCCAAACCGCGTACGTGTAGTCGCGGGCAGCTTTCGCATCGCTGAGCTTGCGCTCAGCATCGGCGTACATGTTCAGCAGCATCCAGAACGAATCCACGGCGTACATCGTGTCGCCGACGGTGTGGAACGCGACCAGCGGCTCACACCGCTGCATGAGCTTCGACAGAAGCTCTTCGAGGTACCGCTTCGCGGTCTCGATCCCTTTGATTTCCTGGCACTTGGCCTCGTACTCGGCACGTGCCTGATTCGCTGTGACGGTTCGGTCTTCCATCGGTTGCGACATGACTACTCCTTGCTGAGCAGTTGCACGAGTCACGGGATGAGTGGGGATCAGGCCTTCGCGTTACCCGGCGCGTTGAGGCTGTTCGCCTTGTACGCAACACCGTTCCGCCCGTTGGTGGCCCAGGGCATGGCAGTCAGCCCGACCGGAACGACCATGGCACCAACGGTCACCTTCGGGGCAGCATTGCCCGCCAGGGTCACGTTGATCACCTCGCCGCCGGACTCATCGAGCGCCATCAGCTGAACCGTCCAGAGCAGATCGTTGGTGGTCTTGTCCGCCTTCTGCCGGCCGTTCTGGTCCTTCTTCTCCTCCGCACCCTTGGTGACGGTGAACGTCTTGCCCGTGAGGTCAACGTTGATGTTCATGGAATCGCCCCTTCTAGGCGTCCGACCCACTCCCGTTGAGCGGGTGTTCTAGTTCGAATACTAGAACACCTAGGCCACGTCGACAAGCACTAAAAGCCACGAGTTTGTAACTCAGAGTTGACGCTTACGTGTCAAGGCCGCTGAACGCGGGTGGGAGAGTCGCCGAGTCGGCCACGGTAAGTCACGCGCCCGAAGGTGATGCTCTCGCCGTACTCAAGCACGTCGCCAGTGTCGTCGTAGATCCAGTTGCGACCGACCATGATGAGGGCGCCCTCGTCCAGGCCAAGCTTCTCCGCTTGCTCAGCGCTCGCGGCTGCCGGTTCGAACTGGTCCTGCCACGCATCGATCTCGCGCTTGAGGATGTTCGCGATGTACGCGAACGTGCCTTCCCTGATCCGCTCAGCACTCAGCAGCAGCGGTGCCGTCTTGGCCAGATGGCCGCGGTAGTACGAGGTCGATGCCGAGGCCGGCCTGTCGTCTGACCGATAGGTTGTCCGGACACGCCGGATGACCGGATCACCGGGCTTCAGTCCCAGCGCATCGGCAACCTGCTCTGATGCCTCATCGATCACAGCCTCTGTGATCTTCGCGTAGCTCCCGGTGGGATAGATCTTGCCCGTACGCCGGGAGTTGTCGACACGGTCGTTAGCAGCTCGACCGCGCTCCTCCTCGGTCGTCACGATGCTCCCAACCCCACGCTCGGGCTTGATGTACCCCTCAGCCCGCAGGGTCGACAACGCACGCTGAGCGGTAGCGATAGCCACACCCCATTCGCGCATCAGCGACCGCACAGACGGCACCAAGTCGCCAGCCTGCAACTCACCACTGGAGATCCGGGTACGAATCTCGGTGGCGATCTGCTGATACGGCGGAGCGGGACGCTCCAGCTTCGGGGGCATAACTAGACCTCAGGCTCCAATCGCTGTTCTAGAACACCATCAGCATAGAGCCGCAGCCCTGAGGAGGTCTAGTAGTCGTCCCGCGCGTTGACCCGATCAATCCCGCCAAGTCCAGTCGCCGCAACAGACCGGGCAACCTCGGCGTCAGCCGGGTCCGGATCGATCCCCTGCTCCTTGGCTGCGAGCAATCGCTTGTGAACCTTCTGAAGCTCGAGGACGTCACTCAGGCGAGCTTCCTGGATCTCTTCCCAGGTCGGCATGGTCACTCCCACTTCAGACCGGTAACCCGCTCGTACATCGCCACATAACGAGCACGAGTCTCATCGACGACCTCAGCCGGGATCTCAGGACCCGGAGGAGTCTTGTCCCACGTCCCCAGATCACGAGCCCAGTCACGCACGTACTGCTTGTCGAACGAGACCTGACGCTGCCCAGGCTTCCAGTCCTCATCCCGCCAGTAGCGCGAGGAATCCGACGTCAGCACCTCATCGGCCAGGACCAACGTCCCATCCTTCGCAAGCCCAAACTCGAACTTGGTATCCGCCAGGTGCACACCACGACCAGCCGTGATCTCAGTAGCCCTGCTGAACAGCTCAAGCGTCTTCGCCTCAAGCGTCTTCGCGAGCTCCGGCCCAACAGCCTCCGAGACCTCCTCAAAGGTCATCGGCTCGTCATGCCCATCCTCAGGAGCCGTCTTCGTAGTCGGTGTGAACACCGGCTGCGGAAGCTTGTCCCCTTCACGAAGCCCCGGAGGGATCGACACCCCAGAGATCTTCCCGGACTCTTGGTAGGCATCCCAGCCAAGCCCAGCAAGGTAGCCGCGGGCGATGCACTCCACCTGGATGATGTCGACCTGCTGAACCCGCACAGCCCGCCCCTCGAACTCGGCCGGCACATCCGTAGCCGAGATCACGTGATTAGGCATCACATCCGCCAGCTGCTCGAACCACCACAGCGACAGACTCGTCAGCAACTTCCCCTTGTCAGGGATCGGAGTAGGCAACACCACGTCATAGACCGACACCCGATCAGTCGCAACCAGGATCACCTCCCCAGGGCGATCGCTGTACACGTCTCGAACCTTGCCTCGATGCAGCAGCTCCACGGCACTGTTCTAGCACACCTATGCGACGGTCGCCGCACCACGGGTTCCGACCACCAGGCCGTGTCCAGCAGAACCACACCAAGGTTCGACTACTTGCCAATCGCAGCTATCCGATCAAGAACTGCGGCGGCAAATTGAATGGCATCTTGTTCCGTATCAAATGATTGAGAGTCGCTCCGCAACGCCCGGTACACCCCCGACGCCGTCTTCCGCTCTACCTTGAAGGAGAATTTACCTCTCTTAGTCGACTGAATTCGAGCACGCCAACCGTCGCTCCCACCTCGACCGTCCCATCCCACTCCCTCATCCAAACCGACCTCTCGCCATGAAACCTTGGGAATTACTGACTCGATAGCATGACGGAATTCACTCGCTGAGTCGTACCGTTTGCACGGATCAACATTAAGAGCCTTGTTTATGACTCGTCGCAAGCTCTTGTGAATATGAGGCAAGTACTGATCCCTGCGCGGCAATTTTCCTCGCTCGATCAGGTCGACCAGATCAGCATCGTCGTCGATTTGTGACTCAAAGAAGACATCGCCATTGACTAAACGGTACAGCGTTGTTCCCATAGCATAAATATCACCAGCTACCGAGTCGATGTATCCACTGGATACCGATTCCGGAGGCAAGTGCGTGGCGTAACCAATGGGAAGTTGGTGAACATGATCCTCGGTACAAGCCAATCCGAAATCAGAAAGCTTCACTTCACCATTGTGCCCGAGCATAAGGTTTGCAGGCTTAAGATCGCGATGAAGCCAACCGCGGGTGTGCAGAAACTCAAGACCGCGACAAGCATCGATGATTGCCTTTAATGAATCCCCGATAGGCAATGGATGCTTCCCATACCGATCAGAAATACTGCCGTCCGGCAAATACTCCATCCGAATGACTGGCACACCGTCGTCCATCTCTGCCGAATAGATCCGAACGACATGATCATGCTCTGCGTGAACCATGGCCTGCGCCTCCGCAAATGGTCCACGCTCACCCAGGTCAAGTGTCCGGCGGATATACTTTGCCGCACAGTTGCGGTTTAGAGCGTTATCCTTCTCCAGCCATACCTCGCCAAAGTAGCCACCACCAAGATATCGAAGACTTTCATACGCGCTCATGACTCTGGAAGACATGCAATAGCAACTGTCGCCGGATCCCGCCTGCTGACCGGCGTGGCAGCAGTAGCAGGCACAGCCTTGAGGGCAGCATCCAGATCGGCAGCATTTTTCACTGAAAAGGAAGCACGGACCGTGGCCGCATAGAACCTGCGGACTTCGCTGCCAGTTGAAGCGATAGCCTCTTGGGCAACTCCCTCCGCCTCAGCCCGAGGAAGACTGTTGCCTTGACCACCAGGGTCAGCAACCCTAATCGCTACTAGATCCGGAGAGTGTTTATCAAGAAGCTCAAGCAATTCCTGACGCAGCCAAACCAGCTCGGCACCCCGATCGCCCTGAGGAGCACTTGTTGCCCCATGTGTAACCACTTTGGCATCTACCCGCGAGGGGCCTTCGACCAGGCTCCAGACGACTTTGTTCTTTGAAAGCTTTAGCCCCAGAACTCGCATTGTGTCCTCCCCGGAGTCCGACCAGGACTCCCGCTTGTAAGAAACGCCCCCCCAGCGCTCAGCCACCATATCGGCCATCGCGCAATCTTGCGCAACCTTGCTCTCGGCATGTCGCCTATCCAGTGGGCCGAACCACCCCGAGCCTGGCTGACAAGTTTCTCTACGACTTCAAGACGGGCCCCTCCAGGGCCCGAAAGCGCGCCGCCACCGTAGGGCGGGCCGCCTGCCTCCCGCTCTCGCTTCGCTTCGCTCCCGGCGCTGCCCTTGGCTTGGCGCGCACGTGCCAGCAGGGTGCCGGGTCGAAGACAGCAGAATTCGCCGTCGACGGCTCGACACCCTGCGGGTTGCACGCATCTGGATCGGCCGGCCACCGCCGTGGATGGCTGGGCATGCCTGTCGTCTGGCAGGTGGGTTACCGGATCGTCCCGACAGCAATCATGGGAGGGACGGCCCTACGCGGCGCGCGTCAAGGGCGCCTGCGGCGTCGCAAGCGATCGAGCGAGCTCGACCCTGGACACCCACCGCTACGGTCCTTGGGCGGCAGCTATCGGGACGATCCGGCAGACTGGCCGCGGTTGACACGTAACCGTCAAGCCGCGCCTTTCATTGATTGGTCGCCGGGGAAGCAGAGGTATGCCCCGTCCCGTTTTCTTCGGGCGGCGGTAGCACCTTGGATTGGTGGTATGCACTTTCGATATCCCTGGCGATGTAATACGCATCAATGCGACGCTGGGCCTTCGAATTGTCCTTGAAGAGTTCAGATTGAGAGAGCAGGATCTCCTCAATCTGCTCAGTCGTAGGCGGGGGCCCTGATAATGGAAACGACTTCTTGATCTCGAGGGCAACAGGGATGGCTAGCATGCCCGCGTCGCCAGTTTCATGGTCGGCCATATATCTTACAATTGCTTGGTAAGCGACTATTCCCGAGTCCTTCATGGTGTGATCCATGAATGCGATTTGATCACCTTTAACAACCCAGCCTCGACGCCATGGTGACAGCGCCTTCCTGCGCTTCCCGGCCACTCTTACGGTGGCCCGAAGACGGCGAGGGAAAGATGATTTCACTGGGGCTCTCGATGACTTAACACCGGCTATTGCCTGCCAGACGTCCAAAACGAAGGTGACGCGATCAAAGGGCTCAAGACGAATGCGAGTTTCGGTGGAACCATTCCCGAGCTTACTTGCACGGGGGACTACCGACCGTCGATCCCTGCGGTACCAGCGCGAGGTCCCGAAATCGATTCCGACATCAGAAATTGTTACAGCATTCCGACTGACATTCTCAATTTCGATTTCAGCCATCTCTACATACCACCCGCCTTGGGCCTGGATGTAGAGTTCCAAGTTCTTCCAATCCTTGTACGACCGGCGAATACTCAAACCATCGGCGGCGGCAGGCAACATTCGCACCCTCACTCGGCCGGCCTCTAAGAGATACTTTGCCAGCTCCCAGATCCCAAGCGCAACAGACAAGATCAGCGCGAGAAGTGCAATAGCTGTTTCATCCATTTAACTTGCATACTCCCCGCGGTTCTGGATTTGAGTGAAATGGTTCCGTAGATTCATCCGCGATCGCTCACCTCTAAGTGTCACGATGCCTCAGATGGCTGAGGATGCCAGAGACCCTGGTGCAAGTAAATGCTAATCACGCTTGACTTGATGACCCGCGTTCTGGATCTCCGCCGTAGGCCAACTCTCGATGGGCCGTAGGCGATCTGCGGTGAACCAGTCTTCTATCGAGCGTCCGGAGCGGTGATCTGGAACGTAGACGACTCGGGCTGTCCAAGTATCTGAGTTGGACCGCCACCACTCCAGTATCAGACCTGGCTATGATCCCCGCTCGGTGCCCGTCCGCAAGACCCAGCAGTGCCGAGTTACGAGGTTGGGAGGTGGCTCCCGAGAGTAGCGGCGGTTCGTGCCCATGTGATGCAGTGTAGAACAAGTGTTCGAATACTGTTGGCACATACGTGTCAACGGAAGGCGGTGGATAACCCCGGCCAGTCACCGACTGATCCAGGCCATACTCGTACCTAGGTCCGGCGCGGCCACCTGTATGGACCCTAGCCCGAGCCTCAGTGAGCATCGAGAGACGAAGTGCAGGCAGGCCACCGGACCTTCTACGTCGATGGGAGAGATTCGGGAGGCGACCACACGCAACAACGGCCATGAACCAGCCGCAACGCGTGGTACGCGGTGTCCTTCTCGGCGACCATCTGGGTGATCTGGCCGTCACTGGAACGCACCACGTAGCCACAACCGGGAGAGGCAAAATTGCCTGGTCGCAAGCGAATCGCGCCTCTCCAGCAGCAGGCAGCAGCCAGACCCCCGCCCATGGCATGGAGGAGGTCGGCGGTTGCAGTCGTGGTTGCAGTTCAAGCCCGTTCGGGTCGATTCGGGCAGTTCGCTCTGATAACCAGCGCGCCTGAAATGGAACTTGGTGAACCCCGCCAGACACCGCCTGATCGAACTTAAACCTCGCGGCCGCAAGGCATACGGGTTCGAATCCCGTCCCGGGCACTCCAGCGCCTGACCTGCGGAAACGCTGAACCAGGAACGTATGTCGCACTCGCCTCGGGAGGCATGGTGAAACTCCTCCTCACGTCCGGAGGCGTGACGAACGAAAGCATCCGCGATGCGCTGGTCGAGCTGCTGGGCAAGCCGATCTCCGAGTCTCGTGCGCTCTGCATCCCCACGGCGCAATGGGGCCACCCGATGCTCGGGCCCGCCTCGGTGCGAAACTTCGTCGCCGGCGAGCCTCCGTGGCACACGATGACCAGCCTCGGTTGGGCGTCCTTGGGTGTCCTGGAGCTCACCGCGCTGCCCAGCATCGGCGAGGAGCGGTGGATACCGTGGGTCCGAGAGGCCGACGTGCTGCTGGTGGACGGCGGCGATGCGACGTACCTGTACCACTGGATGCGGGAGTCGGGGCTGTCGGAGCTCATCTCGTCGCTCCCCGAGACGGTCTGGGTAGGACTCAGCGCCGGCAGCATGGTGATGACACCGCGAATCGGCAACGACTTCGTCAACTGGCCGTCTGCACCGGACGACCGCACACTCGGCGTCGTCGACTTCTCGATCTACCCACACCTGGACCACGAACTCATGCCGGGCAACACCCTGGCCGACGCGGAAAGATGGGCCGCCGACATCGCAGGCCCCGCCTACGCCATCGACGACCAAACCGCCCTCAAGGTCACCAACGGCACCGTCGAAGTCATCTCCGAAGGCCACTGGAAGGCCTTCCCGGCCTAGCCGCCGATTGCACACTGGCCTGCAACCGCGGAGGTATGAACACCTGCGTACCAATCTGTCGATGAGCGGAGCCGCGGCTCATTTAGAGTTCGACTGTGACCCCGCAGCCGCCCACGCCTGAACGGTTTCAGGATCCACGGAACTCCCTCTGGGACTACATGGGTGAAATCTTGGTTCGGTGCCGAAGTGCGGTCAGCAGGCTCGCATCGCCCCGGTGCCGACAAAGGCCCCGAACCTGCGCCCAGCCTTTGCTTCGCGGCGACTTTGTTGCTCCAACTGCGGCCACTCTGCAGAGCGAGGTGTTGCGCACTTGACTCCCGGCCGCACGGTCGAGCTTGATCGAGCGGCTCCCGGCTTGGATGAAGCAAGCGAAGCATCGGGACGACATCCTGAGGGCCATCGCACGCCTCAGAAGCACAACCAGTTGAGACGCACTCATCTGCCGCTTCGGTTGGTCCAGTTGGTTCCTCCGGGTCGGTACTGCGAATCGCAGAGGGAGGTGACGCCGGGTTGCCAGGTGCACAGGTAGATGTGGTTGCCGTCGGGGTCGGACAGGATCCAGGCCGAGGGGGCGCCCTGGTCGCTGACGAGTGTGCCGCCGGCGGCCAGGGCCGCGTCGATCCGTGGCCGTACCTGTCCTGGGTCGACCCAGACGTGCGGATGCCAGGCTCGCTGAGTGGATCGAGCGTCCGTGGTCTGAAACCAGATCATGGGCAGTCCGGTCCGGGGGTTACCGACATCTCCCCAGTCCGCGGTGCCGATGACGTGCTCGGAGTCCAGTACAGCTGCCCAGAACGGCGCGATCTTGTCGTACGCGGGCGTGTCCAGGCCGAGTTCGATGCGGGTGAGGCTGCCGCATTCGAGTTCGGCACCAGCGGCAGCGACGATGTCGGCGACCTGACGGGCCAAGGTCACGTCGGTTTCGGTCACGCCGCCGCCATCACGGCTGGCCAGCCGGACGTCGACCTGAAAGGGCCGCAGGACGAGCTCCGCGTCATGACCGAGGGCCTCGGCAGCCTGCCCGATCGACTCCACGAGCCGCAGCCCTTGGGAGAAGCTTTCGGTGTGGATTCGCGTTTCCAGGCCGCCCTGTCCGAAGGACAGCAGCAGGGTCCAGCCATCGAGGTCCGCGGCCGCGATCTGCTGTCCGGTCAGCACGTGTGTGGTCATGGGTGGTCTCCCTCTCCCCGCAGTCCTGTCCGGGCCGGATCGCTCGGGCAGTGATGAGACCGTACGCAACAGAACTGGCCACCCGTGTGTCCTGTTTCTCTGCTAATTTTCGATCATGCGCGCCGAGCGTCTGGTGGCCATCGCGCTGCTGTTGCAAGCGCACCGAAGAATGACCGCGCCCGAGCTGGCGCGGCGCCTGGACGTCTCCGAGCGAACGATCCGCCGTGACCTGGACGCGTTGCTGCTTTCCGGCCTGCCGCTGTATTCCGAACGTGGCCGCGGTGGTGGGTGGGCGTTGCTCGACGGTCCGGCGATCAATCTGTCGGCGCTGACCCCGCAGGAGGCGCAAGCGCTGTTCCTGGTGACCGGGCCGGAGCTGCTGGCCGGCCTCGGTATGGAACAGGGGGTGATCTCGGCAGTCCGCAAGCTGCTCGAGGCCCTCCCGGCGACCACTCGCGAGCAGGCCGACCGGACTCGGCAGGCCATTCACATCGACCCCACCCGGTGGGGCCGAACCGCACAACCCGCGCCGGTCACGCTGGTGCCGTTGCGGGACGCCGTGATCGCCGGAGTCCAGGTGGACCTCACCTACGCCCCACCCGGAGCCGATGCGGCGGTGCACCGCGTCCATCCGTACGGACTGGTTTCCAAGAGCACGATCTGGTACCTCGTTGCCGGTACCGACGCGGGCCTGCGAACCTTCCGCGTCTCCTGGACCACCAACGCCAACGCGACCACCGAAGCCGTCGAGCGGCCCGACGACTTCGACCTCATCCGGGCCTGGGAGGACGTCAATCGCCGCCACGTGCCCTGCGCGAGCTATCGGGTCGAGGTGGAGTTTCAGGTTCGCACCGAGGATCTCGGCCGGGTCACCTTGGCGCTGTCGGAACACACCCAACTCCGGCCGATCGACAGCAAGACTGGAACAGCACGCCGGTTCAGTGCGACCTTCGACTCGGTCCATGAAGCGGCCTGTGAGTTGATCTACCTCGGTGAAGGCGTGCAAGTACTCGAACCACCGTCCGTACGCGCCGAACTGGTACGAATCGGGCACCGCCTGATCGCAGCACACGCCCCGAAGTGGTGATGGACCTGAGGCCGGCAGCTAGTGGGGTGAGGCGGAGGGTTGTCCGGTCGTCTCGGTTTCTGGGAGTTGGCGGAGGGGTGCGGAGGGGGCTTAGTAGGGCGAGGGTGGTGCCGGTCAGCATGATCAGGCTGCTGATGACCAGGGTGGGGCGGAAGCCGGGGAGGGCGCCGAGGGTGCCGCCGAGGAGGGCGCCGATCGGTTGCATGCCGAAGACCAGGAATCGCCAGGTGGCCTGGGTTCGGGCGAGGAGTTCGGGTGGGATCAGGATCTGGCGGATGGTCTGCTGGTTGATCCCGTACAGGGTTGGGCCCCAGCCGCGGAGGAGTTGCGCGACGATCACCACTGCGAGAGCCACGGCGGTCGGTCCTGCCGCGGTCGCCATCACCAGGCCGGCCAGGCTCGACAGTGTCATGCCGACGATGAAGGTGGGCCCGTTACCGAGCCGGCCGGTGATCTGTACCCCGACGGTGGCGCCGACGATCCCGGCGATTCCGGACACCGCGATCACCAGGCCGACCAGTTGGGCCGACAAGCTGAGGTCGCGGACCAGGAACAGCACCACGACCACCGCCTGCATCTGACCGGCTAACGCGCCGGCGGTGGCGGCGATGGTGGTTGCCCGGAGTGCGGGGTGCTCGAGCGCTGCTCGGAAGCCGCCCCGGATGCCCTTGAAGATCGACTCTTTGGCGGGGTCTGCGGCGGTCGATCTACCCGTGACGGTGATCCGCGCCTTCGTGATCGCCGACAGGAGCAGTGAGGCGGCGTCGACAGCGATCGCAATCGGGGCTGTCAGGAGCTGGACCAGGACGCCGCCCAGGGCACTGCCGCTGGTGGAGACGAGGGAGTTGCTGAGGGCAAACACGCTGTTGGCTGCCAGCATCTCGCTGCGGGGGACCAGTACGGGTGCGAACGACTGGGCCGCGATCGCGGAGAACAAGCTGCAGGTCCCGGTGATCACGACGACGCAGTACAGGTGCCACATCCGCAACAGTCCCGTCGCGGCCAGAATCGGTACTGCCGCCAACGCGGTGGCCGCCAACAGGTCAGCGCCGACAACGACTCGGCGGTACGACAGCCGGTCCACCCACACCCCGGCGGGCAGCCCCAGTACGAGGTGCGGCAGGAACGAGACCGCGCCCAGCAATCCCATCTGTACAGGGGACGCGGCGAGCACCAGCACTGCGGTCAACGGCAAGGCAACGGTGGTCACGCTCGATCCCAGCAGGGAGATCGAGTTGCCGCAGAACAAGCGCCGGAAGTTCCGGTGTTCGACGAGGACACCCCATTGGGGCTTTCACCGATCCCAGTAAACCTACGCGGAACGCTCTCGGTGCAGAAGTACGGCGAGTGTTGGTCCGCTCAGGTCCTCATCAGCTGATCAGTAGAAGGATTACCGCCGAGACGACCAATATCAGGACCAGTGTCAACCCGACAACCAATGGACTGTTCCCGGATCCGCCCGTGGCTCCCAGATCTCCACTGCGGTACTTGGGCGGAGGAGACTGCGCGGGCCCACGCCGCCGTCTGCCGGCCAGATGGTCCTCCAACTCTCGGACGCAGCTCGGGCACGTCAGCCAGTCCGAGCGGTCTGCCATCACCTGCTCGACCCACTCGCGACCAGGATCGATCTCGGTCAGCCCCAGCTGCCGAGCCACGCCGTAGATCACCTCAAGGCCCGACGGCCGAAACCCGGTCAGCGCCGCCTGCTGCACCATCTCGGCCGGGTATCGAGTCCCGGACTCGGTCGTCCCGTTGCAGAAGTCACACGTCGCCATCACGGCAGTCTGGTGCGCCGATCACCTCGTCATCGAGCCCTGGCAGCTACCGGTCATTCTGGGCTGCTGGTGACGGATCAGCGGTTGTCGCCGCTGCCGCCCAGTACTGCGCGTTGTTGGCGGCCGGCGAGCTTTTCGATGTTCTTCTCGCCGACCTCGTTCAGGGGGATGTCGAAGTAGTCGGCCAGGACAGCTACGTACCACAGGACGTCGCCGAGTTCCTTCTTCAGGTCCTCGATGTCGATCTTGGTGAAGTCGCTGTCCTGGTCGCGGATCACCTTCTTCACCTTCTCGGCGATCTCGCCGGATTCGCCGACCAGGCCGAGCACCAGGTGCAGGAATTCGTTCTGCTTGTCGCGGGGTGCGGCGGTGCGGAGGGCAGCTTGTTGGTAAGCGGTGAGATCCACCGGCTCATCGTAGGTGCGGGCATTTGGACAGGAGGTACCCGGCGTCATGGGCTGGAGCAGCGGCCGAGTTCGGAGGACCGGCTAGCGGCGAGGTGAGTACGTCCTGTCGGAATGCACGGTCACCGAAGGTCAGGGTGTCGGTTGGCCGCGGCTGGCGTCGTGGAGTAGCTCGAGGCAGACCTCCGCGGTGGTCTTCCCGAGCATCTGGGCGTGCCACTCGATCACCTTCAGCGCCTGTGGAGCGCTGATCTTGTGGATTTCCATCAGCACGCCTTGCGCTTGCCAGACAATCTCTGGACCGTCCACTGCTGCAGCGGATCGCTGGTCCTGGTTGAAAATGGCCATGAGGGCCGCCTGACCCAAGGAACCCAAGCAAAATGCCCGGCACCGAGTAGGTTGTCGAGAACCGAAGACGACACCGACTTGGTTGCGGGCATCGAGGAGCCACCGGTGCTTCTACCGTGCGCCTCGAGAGCCGGCCGTCAACCTTCTCCGAGTTCCGTCCTCCGACCATCGTCGCCCCAGCCCTCGCCCGCCAGCTCCCCCATGAGCTGACCGAGGCCGGGTGGGAAGACGGTCTCCGTTGTCTCGATCAGCTCCTCGGCGCGCCACCAGCGAAAGCCGAAGATGCTGTGTCTCTCGGCCTCGGACAGCTGCGTCGGTCGGGGGTCGAAGCGCTCGATTCTGTGCAGCAGCCACTCTTCGTGGACGTCGAACTTCCGTCCGTCGTACTCGTAGGTGTGGTCCCGGTGCCAGATCGGAAGGCCAGGGGGAAGCTCGGTCAGGCCGGTTTCCTCGTACGCCTCGCGCGCTGCCGCCTCCTGCAGGGTTTCGCCGGGCTCGATGCCGCCGCCGACCGGGTACCAGCATTCGGCTTGGGTCTGCGGGTCCTTCGCGTGGATGAGGAGAACGCGGTCGTTCTCGTCCAGCAGCAGGAGTTTCACCGCATGTCTCGCCATCGGGCGATCGTAGGAGATTACGAGCCGGTGGTGCCGTCGAGGAGTTCGCGCATTGCGTCCAGGTGGCCTAGGTGGCGGGCTGTTTCTTCGAGCAGGTGGCCCACGATCCAGCGTAGGGACACCACCTCCAGGCCCGGTGGGGCCCAGGCTTCTGGTTCGTCCAGGGCGTGGTTCGCCACGATCTCGCGGGAGCGGGCGCATTGGTCGTCGTACGCGTCGAGCAGGTCGGCGAGGGTGACGCCTGGTGCGCGCCATTGGGCGAGCTCGTCCTCCGGCGACGTCGGGCTCCTGTCGGGCGCGCCGAGGAAACTCACCTCGAACCACCCGTGTTCGACCCAACGCAGGTGCGAGACCAGGCCGGCGACCGTCATCGCGGGGGACGAGGGGAGTACCGCCTTCCGCGCATCCTCGTCGCTCAGTCCGTCGCACTTCAGGCGGACCGTGGCTCGCTGGTAGTCGAGCCAGCCGGTCAGCATCGCGCGTTCGTCGGCATCGCCAGCCGGTCGTCGTCGGGGCGTCATGTCGCGATGATGCACCACGAGGGACCCATCGCCGGGCAGCGAGCGGAGCCTGGCGCCTCTGATGGCTCCAAGTGGTTTGGGTCACACCGGTCACACTCGCTCGTCGGGGTCCGTCGGTGTTGTGAAGACCTGAGATGAGGAGACTGCGATGGGTTCGACGATTCTGGTGACGGGCGGGACCGGGACGCTGGGGCAGCTGGTGGTGCCGCGGTTGGCGGCGCAGGATGCCGACCTGCGGGTACTCAGCCGGAGCCGGCGGGACGGCGAGGCGGGCGTCGAGTACGTGGTGGGTGATCTGGACACCGGCGACGGGGTCGAAAACGCCGTCAAGGGTGCCGACGTGGTCGTGCACCTGGCCGGGGCCGCGAAGGGGGACGGGGAGAAGGCTCGGCAGTTGATGCGGGCGATCGGGCGGGGCGGGGTACGGCATCTCGTCTACATCTCCGTCGTCGGTGCGGATCGGACGCCGGTGGTGAGCGGGATGGACCGGAACGCGTTCGGGTACATCGCGGCGAAGCGCGAGGCCGAGGAACTGGTCGAGGGATCCGGGGTGCCGTGGACGACGCTGCGGGCGACGCAGTTCCACGAGCTGCTGTTCAAGCTGGCCGAGGGGATGGCGAAGCTGCCGGTGGTCCCGGTGCCGTCCGGATTCCACGTGCAGCCGGTCGACGGGGCCGCCGTGGCCGATCGGCTGGTCGAGCTGACCCTGGGCGAACCAGCCGGGCTGGTCGCTGACATCGCGGGACCGAAGGTGTACGGCTTCGGCGACCCGATCCGCTCGTACCTGAAGGCGACCGGCCGCAAGCGGCTGTTCCTGCCGATGCGCATGCCGGGCAAGGCGGCCGCGGCTTTCCGCGCCGGCGCGAACCTCTCCCCGGACCACGGCACCGGCCGCACCTGGGAAGAGTTCCTGACCGACCGCCTGAGCTGATCAGCCGGCCAAGGCGATCGAGGGCAGCAGCTTGTCGGCGACACCTGATGCACCATGTGCCTGTTGAAATGCTGCAACAGGTGCTGCATGATGTGATGCATGGAGACCACGGATCAGCCGAGCGTTCGTAAGTCGTTACCGCTTTCCCAGCGAGACCTTCGTGACCTGGCGGTTCTCCGTGGATCGGCCGAACACAGGACTGCCTTGTCGCGATTGGCTCAAGTTTCCGTGAGTGAAGGGACCAGCGAAGCCGCGTTCCTTCACGCCGTGCTGGAGGTTGGGATCAAAGCCGTGGAGCGCCAGGTCGAGTCCGAGGGGTATGCACGGATCGCGACCGAGATGGACGCTACGGCGCGGCAGGGCGTCGCCCGGCGCCGGCGTCCCAGCTGGGCTGACGAGTGAGCTGGCCGCTGCTACGCAGCCAAGTGGTGCGAGCCTCGATCGGTTCGGACGAGCCGAAACTCTTTGTCGTGGTGTCCAACAACCGGCGGAACGAGCATCTCCCTCAGGTGCTGACAGTGCGCCTCACGACTTCGGCCAAACCGGCGATTCCGAGCATCGTAGAGCTAGGTCATCCGGAGATCTTCGTCGGGCGCGCTGTCTGTGACGACATCGTGGAGATCTACCAGGACGAGGTCATCGGAGTCGTCGGTGCTTTGTCGATCCAGGCGATGAGCGGGATCAACAAAGGACTCGCTGCCGCACTTGGGATGTCGGACTGACTTCATCCGACATCCTCGACCCGGCCTGATCGGACCGGGTCGAGGAGGGCTCGGTCTTCGTCGGGGAGCCAGTGGGTCGAGGGGTTGTAGGGCTGGTATCGGGCGGTGATGTGGTTCCGTTCGCTGACCACCGGGGCGCGGCCCTCGGCGATCTGCTCGACGAAATGCTCCCAGCCGAAGTTCGGTCCGCCCGTATCGATCGTGTACCCGGCCGCGGCCGCCAGCTCCCGGTGGTACGCGGCCCACTCGCTGCCTGGTTCGTTGCCCGGCATCCGGCCTCAGGTGGTGAGGCCGGCCAGGTCGGTGATGGTGGCGCGGGTGATCTCGGAGAGGTCGGGGTCCTCGGGCGCCGTCACCCAGCGGTCGAAGGCGACCCGGAAGACGGCGACCCCGGTCTCGGCGGCGAGGGCGGCGATTCCTACCGCGACCCCGCGGTCCCGGAGCGCGTCGGTGAGGGCGGTCGCGAGGGCGGCCATCTTGATGAACTCGCGTTCGCGCAGCTCGGGGTTCGCCGCGATCACGGCCTGCCGGCGCCGGGCGTAGTCGCGGCGGCCGCTGAACAGGTCGGTCCCGGCGAGCAGGCCGGTCGCGATCGCGTCCATCGGCCCCGCGGCCGGCGGCGCGGCGGCGAGGGCGGCGACCATCCGGTGCTGGAGCTCCTCGGACCCGGCGAACAGGACCTCGCGCTTGTCGGCGAAGTGCCGGAAGAAGGTGCGCGCGGTGACGCCGGCGCGATCGGCGATCTGCGCGACCGTCGTGCCGTCGTACCCCTGCTCGGTGTACAGCGCCATCGCGGCCTCACGCAGCCGTCCGGCCGCATCCGGTTCCCAGCGCCCCATGAGCGACGATGATAGCCATGTCATCGAGTGACATCACTGGTGTAGAGTCGATGATGTCACTGACTGACATCAGGAAGGATCCAGCTCGTGCGTGTTTTCGTCACCGGTGCTTCCGGCCACCTCGGCTCCGCCGTCGTCCCCGACCTCCTCGCCAACGGCCACGCGGTCATCGGCCTCGCCCGCTCCGACGCGGCTGCCGCGCGCCTCACCGCTGCCGGCGCCGAGGTCCTGCGCGGCGACCTGGCCGACCTCGATCGCCTGCGCGCCGGGGCCGAGGCGTCCGACGGTGTGGTCCACCTCGCGTTCCGGCATGACGCCATGCAGTCCGGCGACCTGGCCGGCGCCGCCGAATCCGACCTGGCCGCGCTCCGGGCGATCGGCGACGCGCTCGCCGGGACGGACAAGCCGCTGGTCGGTACGTCGGGAACCGGGTTGCTCGGCCAGGCCGGCCTCGACCGGACCGGGACCGAGGCCGACACGCTGCCCGGCGGGTACCGGATCGACGCGGAGAACTACGTCATCGACCTGGCCGGCAAGGGCATCCGCTCCTCGGTCGTCCGGCTGCCGATCGTCCACAGCGACCTCGACCTGACCGGGTTCCCCCGATCGCTCGTCGGCTTCGCCCGGGAGCACGGCGTCGCGGCGTACATCGATGCGGGCACGAACCGCTGGCCAGCGGTCCACACCCTCGACGCCGCCGCCCTGTACCGGCTCGCCCTCGAGTCCGCCCCGCCGGCCACCCGCCTGCACGCCGTCGCCGAGGAGGGTGTCGAGTTCCGCCGGATCGCCGAGGCCATCGCCCACGGCACCGGCGTCCCCACCCGCTCGGTCACCGCCCAGGAAGCGCCCCGGTACCTCGGCTTCCTGGCCCACTTCGTCGCCCTCGACCACCCCGCCTCGTCCACCAGGACCCAAGCCCTCCTGAACTGGACCCCCACCCACCCCACCTTCCTCGAAGACCTCGCCACTCCCCACTACTTCACCGTCACCAGCTGAGCCGAACGCCCACCTCCTCGGTCGTGAGAAGGGCGCCAGAGTTTCGGGGGCGGCATTGAATCGGGGTCTTCGGCGCGGGTGAATGGTGGGGTGGGTGGATATCGCGGTGCTGTGGTCGGGGCGGCTTTGGTGGCGCCTTTGCTGGTTTGTGCGGTGCTGGTTCCTTTCCGCGACTCGTTCGACAATGCGAATGCCGCGCTGCTGCTCGTCGTGGTGATCGTGGCGGTGGCCGCGTTCGGGATCCGGGTCGCCGGGGTGGTGGCCGCGCTGTCGAGTGCGGTGTGGTTCGACTTCTTCCTCGCCGTGCCGTTCAACAAGCTGACCATCGCGAACCGGGACGACATCGAGACCACGTTGCTGCTGGTCGGGATCGGGGTGGCGGTGACCGAGATCGCGATCTGGGGCCGTCGGCAACAGGCGCGGGCCAGCCGGCAGAAGGGGTACCTGGACGGGGTGCTGACCACCTCGGCGGCGGTGGCGAAGGGGGCTTCCACGGACGACCTGGTGGCTGACGTGTCCGCGGAGCTGACCGCTGTCCTGCGGATCGACGGGTGCCGGTTCGTTCCGGGGGACCGGTCCGCGCGGGGTCCGCAGCTGAACCACGACGGCACCGTGACCCGCGGGTCGCACCAGTTGAAGGTCGAGCGGGACGGGCTCCCCACGAACGCGGAGATCGAGCTGCCCGTCCAGCACGGCGGCCTGACCGTGGGCCGGTTCCTGCTCACCGCGGCGACCCGGATCGCCCGCCCCGACCTCGAACAACGCCTGGTCGCCGTGGCCCTGGCCGACCAGGTCGGCGCCGCCCTGGCCGCGCCCACCGCCCGCTGACCCCGCCTGATTCGGTTGGGTTCTGCAACTGTTCACGCTCCGGGAATTCCGTTGGGTAACGGTTGGTTCTTCCTCAGGAGTTGTTAAGGGTGGGAACGTAGTATCCCTTTACGACCCACAGTGGGTCCTCAGGAGGATGACATGCAGAGCAGTAACCCGGTCCTGAACCGGTCGAGTGCGTTCGCGCCTGGACAAGGCCAGGCCTACCCGGGGGCCGCTCCGTACGGTCAGCCGGGTCCGTACGGCCAGCCGGGGCAGCAGCCCGGGCAGTACGGGTACGGCGGGCCGGGCACGCCGCCGCAGCAGTACCAGGGGGCGCCGGCCGGCAGCCGCCCGATGACGCTGGACGACGTCATCGTGAAGACCAGCATGACGCTGGGTGTCGTGGTCGCCGCCGCCGCGGTCGCGTGGTGGAAGACGCCGGACAATCTGGTCACCCCGGTGTTCCTCGCGGGTGCGCTGCTCGCCTTCGCGATCGCGATGGTGCTCTCGTTCTCCCGCAAGGTGAGCCCGGCCCTGGTGATGGTGTACGCCGCCGCCGAGGGCGTGTTCCTCGGGATCGGCAGCAAGTTCATCGCGAACTGGGTCGGTGACCCGGGCATCATCGTCCAGGCGATCCTGGCCACGTTGGTGACCGCCGGTCTGACCCTGGCCACCTACAAGTACTTCGCGATCAAGGTGACGCCGCGCTTCACCAAGATGGTCATCATCGCGACCATGGGCTTCGCCGGCGTGATCCTGATCAACTTCGTCGCCAGCCTGTTCGGCTTCAACTCCGGGATCGGCGGCTTCGGCCCGATGGGCCTGCTGTTCGCCGCGCTCGGCGCCGGCCTGGCGGTGTTCAACCTGATCCTGGACTTCGACCTGATCGAGCAGGGCGTCAAGCACGGTGCCCCGCAGAGCGAGGCCTGGCGGGCCGCGTTCGGCCTGACCGTCACCCTGGTCTGGCTGTACTGGAACCTGCTGCGGATCCTCGCGATCCTGCGCGGCGGCGACTGACCGACGGCCGGACCGGCTCACCCCGGTTCGGCCACATCCGAGAACGACGAAGGGCCGATCCCTCTCAGGTGGGGGAACGGCCCTTCGCCTGTTCCTGAACCACCGAGATCGACCCCCGGAAAAGCCGAGCGGGCCCGCCCTTCCACCTGAAGAAAGGGCAGGCCCGCTGGGAAACAGCTCCTGTTCGGCTCAGACCATGCGCCGGTGCGCTTTGACCAAGTCGTACTCGTGCACGATGGCTGTGGCGTGCCCGTGAGCGAGGGCGTACTCGCTGGAAAGCCATCGCACCCTGTCGTCAAAGCGTGAGAACGACGGACCGTCGTTCATCAACTTGAACCACTCTGTCATCTCTCGTCCGGTGCACGTGGGCACCTTCTCGACCAGACGTTTGTGCGTCTCCTCGGAGTGGTTCAAGCCCATCTTCGCCTCCCGTCGTCGGGGTGATGCGTAGTATTCGACTGTGCCTCAGGACGCTCGCCCAGGCAAGAGTTTCGCGATGAAAGTCCTCGCTCGAAGTACGCACACCACGGTCAAGAAGCGACGGCGGGCCGATCAGGAGACGGTCTCCGCCAGCGACTGACCGGAGTCCTCGGCGGTCGTGGCCGGCTCGCTCTCGTCGACCTTGTCCACCTCGGCTTTCGGGTGCCGGCGGCGATGCCGCAGCTGCGCCCACGGACCCCACGGCCCGCGGTCCTTGCCGGCCACCTTGGCCGCGGCGACCTCGGTCCCGGCGGTCCGGACGGCCTGCACAGCGGCCTCCGCGATCGGCAGCACGGCCTCGCCGCGGAACGGCTCCGGGTGCACGATCGAGTCCGGCCCGACGCCGGCCGCCGCCGCCACCGTGGGCAGCAACGCGGCCGCGGCCGCGGCGTACCCGGTGGAGGAGGGGTGGAAGTTGTCCGGGCCCCACATCACCGGGTTGGTCCGGAAGGCCTTGCCGAGCATCGATCCCATCGACACCGTCCGGCCGCCGGCCTCGACCACCGCGATCGTCTGCGCGGCCGCCAGCCGGTGACTCCAGGACCGGGCCACCTGCCGCAGCGGCGCCTTGATCGGCCGGACCACGCCGAGGTCCGGGCAGGTGCCGACGACGACCTCGCACTGGGCCGACCGGAGCTTGCGCACGCCGCGGTCGAGCAGCCGGACCGAGGTGGACGGCGGCATCTGGTCCTTGACGTCGTTGGCGCCGATCAGGATCACCGCGACGTGCGGCCCGGCCAGCAGGGCGGTGTCGATCTGCGGGGCCAGGTCGGTCGACTTCGCCCCCACCCTGGACACGTCGATCAGCCGGACCGGCCGCTTCGCCAGCTCCGCGAGGCCGCAGGCGAGCAGGACGCCCGGGGTCTCCTCGGGGGTGGCGGTGCCGTATCCGGCCGCGCTGGAGTCACCGATCATCGCGAGCGTGATCGGCTGACCTGGATACCGGCCGTACAGACCGTTGCCCGGAACCGGGTGAGCCTTCATCGGACCGATCACCCGGCGGGCGTACTGCGCTTCCGCGGTCAGCACGCCGTACAGGGTGGCACCGATCAGTCCTAGTCCCCCGCCCCCAAAGGCCGCGGCCTGGGCCAGCCGCTTAGCGGCCCGGGCTCTGCTCATGGATCAAGGATTACACGCTGTCACGACGAAGCAAGTGATATTGCCAAGGACACACGGCACAGTTCGGATCCGATCAGGGCGATCCGCAGGGTGTCCCATACAGTGAGATTCGTGCACTACGCGAACTCACTCCTGGACCTGGTCGGCAACACCCCGCTGGTGCGGCTGACGAAGACGACCGACGGCGCCCGGCCGCTCGTACTCGCGAAGGTCGAGTACTTCAATCCCGGCGGCTCGGTGAAGGACCGGATCGCGGTCCGGATGGTCGAGGCGGCCGAGGCCGCCGGCGAGCTCAAGCCCGGCGGCACGATCGTCGAGCCGACCTCCGGCAACACCGGGGTCGGGCTGGCGATGGTGGCCCAGCAGAAGGGCTACAAGTGCGTCTTCGTCTGCCCGGACAAGGTCAGCGAGGACAAGCGCAACGTCCTCAAGGCCTACGGCGCCGAGGTGGTCGTCTGCCCGACCGCGGTCGCCCCGGAGCACCCGGACTCGTACTACAACGTCTCCGACCGGCTGGTCCGCGAGATCGAGGGCGCCTGGAAGCCGAACCAGTACGCCAACCAGAACAACCCGCGCTCGCACTACGAGACCACCGGTCCGGAGCTGTGGGAGCAGACGGAGGGGAAGATCACCCACTTCGTCGCGGGCGTCGGCACCGGCGGCACGATCAGCGGCACCGGCCGGTACCTCAAGGAGGTCTCGAACGGCCGGGTCCAGATCGTCGGCGCGGATCCGGAGGGCTCGGTGTACTCCGGCGGCACCGGCCGCCCGTACCTGGTCGAGGGCGTCGGCGAGGACTTCTGGCCGGACACCTACGACCGGACCATCTGCGACCGGATCATCGAGGTCTCGGACGCGGACTCGTTCGCCACCACCCGGCGGCTGGCCCGCGAGGAGGCGATGCTGGTCGGCGGTTCGGCCGGGATGGCGGCGGCCGCGGCGATCCGGCTCGCCCAGGAACTGGACGACCCGGACGCGGTGATCGTGGTGCTGCTGCCGGACGGCGGCCGCGGGTACCTGACCAAGGTCTTCAACGACGACTGGCTGGCGCAGTACGGCTTCCTCGCGCACGCCCGGCAGGGCACGACGCTGGGCGAGGTGCTGGCCCGCAAGGACGGCAGCATGCCGCCGCTGGTGCACACCCACCCGCACGAGACGATCGCCGAGGCGATCGAGATCCTGCGGGAGTACAACGTCTCGCAGATGCCGGTGGTCCGGGCCGAGCCGCCGGTGATGGCGGCCGAGGTGGCCGGGGCCGTGTCGGAGCGGACGCTGATGGACGCGCTGTACTCCGGCCAGGCCCGGCTGAACGACATCGTCGAGCTGCACATGGACCCCGCGCTGCCGTCCCTCGGCGCCGGTGAACCGGTGTCGAGGGCGGTCGCGTTGCTCGAGGACCGGGACGCCCTGATGGTGCTGGACGACGGCAAGCCGGTGGGTGTCCTCACCCGGCAGGACCTGCTCGGTCACCTCGCCGTCGACTGACTCCTGCCCGGAGCCTTACGTCGTGGACCGGTGCGTCACCGGTCCACGACCGTGGGCACGATGGCGAGCAGGGCGGTCAGCACGATGCCGATGACGATGCCCGCTGCGCCGATGATCTGAAGGATTTCCATACCTCCAGCGTGCGTCCGGGCGGCGCCGTTTCCATCGGCCCACGGACCGGTTCCGCGGTCCGCCCGGAGTCGCAGTCCGTTGCCCCGGACTCCTACTTCCGTTGCCTTCAGCAAGAAAGCACGACGACGCCCGGCCGGCCCCTGGTGGGGCGGTCCGGACGTCGCGGGAGGGCGTCGGGGTCAGCGGTCGACCACGGACGGCACGATGGCGATCAGGGCGGTGACCACGACACCGCCGACGATGACGACTGCGCTGATGATCTGGAAGAGGTCCATGTCCTCCAGGATCCGCGAAAGCCGCGGCGCGCACATCGGTCTTCGGTCTCGTCCTGCTCTCATCCCATGGTCGTACGGCGGACCCCGGCGGTCCGACCCGCGGCGTCCGGGACAACCCTGAGTCAGCGGACCAGGACGAAGTCGGCCGGGTCGAGCCGGCGGGTCCGGCGCCAGTACGTCACGGTGAACTCGGGCCAGATCGTCGAGTTCCGGCCCTGGTCGTCGAGGTACCAGCTGCTGCAACCGGACTGCCAGACGGTGTTGTCGAGCTGCCCCTGGACCTCGTCGACGAACCGCTCCTGTGCCTCCTCGCGGACCTCCACGTACGCCGCGCCGCGGAGCATCCGCAACGCCTGCAGGACGTAGCGGACCTGGGCCTCGATCATGAACACCATCGACGAGTGGCCGAGCGCCGTGTTCGGGCCGACCAGCAGGAAGAGGTTCGGGTACCCCGCGACCGCGATCCCGAGGTGGGCACCGATCCCGTGCTGCTTCCAGTGGTCGGCCAGGTCGACGCCGTCCTTGCCGATCAGCCGCAGCCGGGTCAGGTTGCCGGACACCTCGAACCCGGTACCGAGCACGAGCGTGTCGCACGGCCGCTCCTGGCCGTCGGTGGTGACCACCCCGGTCGGCGTCACCCGGCTGATCGGCGTCGTCACCAGGTCGACATGGTCCTGCGCGAGCGCGGGGTAGTAGTCGTTCGAAAGGAGGATCCGCTTGCAGCCGATCTGGTAGTCGGGGGTCAGCTTCGCCCGCAGCGCCGGATCCGGGACCTGTTTGCGCAGGTGCCGACGGGCCTGGAGCTCGAGGCCCTTCATCAGCTTCGGGGTGCCCGCGAAGCCGACGCCGCGTGCCTCCAGCCCCCAGTAGATGGCGTCGCGGATCAGCCGTTGCCCGGCCGGGAACCGCTCGTGCAGACCGCGTTCGCGTGGACCGATCGCGCGGTCCGGCTTACCGGTGATCCACGGCGCCGTGCGTTGGTACAGGTCCAGGTGCCCGACCTGCTCGGCGATCCGCGGCACGAACTGGATCGCGCTCGCCCCGGTCCCGATCACGGCGACCCGGCGGCCGGTGAGGTCGTGGCCGTGGTTCCACTGGGCGGAATGGAACGCGGTCCCCGCGAACGTGTCGAGGCCGGGGAGATCGGGGAGCTTGGGCTGGTGCAGGTTGCCCACCCCGGCGATCAGGGCCCGTGCCTCGAGGGTCTCGGTGCCGTTGATCGTCACCGTCCAGCGGCCCGCCGACTCGTCGAACACGGCCTCGGTCACCTCCGCGCCGTACCGGATCCGGTCGGCGACCCCGTACTTGGTGGCGCAGTGCCGCAGGTACGCGAGGATCTCGTCCCAGGGCGCGAACATCCTGGTCCAGTGCGGGTTCTGCTCGAAGGAGAACGAGTACAGGTAGGACGGGACGTCGCAGGCGCAGCCGGGATAGGTGTTGTCCCGCCAGGTCCCACCCAGCTCGTCCGCCTGTTCCAGCAGGACGAAGTCCTCGACGCCGGCCGCGCGCAACTTGATCGCCATGCACAACCCGGCGAACCCCGATCCGACGATGGCGACCTCGGTCTGTCCCATGACGGAAGGTTACTTGCGGGTCACAGCCGGGAAAAGACTGTTTGAGGGATGGGACGACCAGGACGGATGACCCTTCCGATGTGAACGATTTCACGATAAAGGGGAATCCGTTTCCGGGTAGGTTAAGCGAACAACTATTCTGTTTCCGGCATCGCCGATTCTCCCGTTCACGTACGCGCCCGCGAGGAGGGGACTTGATCGCTGCATCGTCGCCCGCTGCCCTGGGCAGGAGCGTCGGGTGAGCGGTCTGGATGCCGCCGAGCGGCGGCTCGCCGACCACGTCGCGCGTCAGGCCGACGAACACCCGCCCATCGAGCTCGGCACGGTGGACTACACGATGGCCCGTCCGGGCCTGGTCGCGGACCGGTTCGGTCCGGTGCTGACCTACATGTCCCGGGTCGAGCTCGAGGTCGAGCGGAACGTGCTCGAACTGAACGCCGTGCTGCCCGATCCGCCGGAGATCGACCGGCACTTCTACGCCGACGTCTGGCTGCCGCAGGAGACCCAGCACGGCGTCATCCTGGACAAGCTGCAGACCCTGATCGGGCTGCCGGCGGCAGAGCCGGACCTGACCACGGTGTCGTTCAAGCTCCGGCTGCTCGGTGCGCTCGGGCGGATCGGCGCGGTCCAGGACGTTAGCCGGATGCTCTACTACCTGACCGGGATGGCGACCGAACGCTCCGCCGTGCTGGCCTACAGCGACCTGCACGGCGGCCTGCTGCGGCTGGGCGAACGCGCCATCGCGAAGACGGTGATCGCCCCGATCCGCCGGCAGGAGCCGGGCCACTTCGCGTACTACCAGATCGCGGCGCGCGGGCTGTGGGGTCAGCTGGGGTCCTGGCAGAAGTGGCTGGTCCGCACCCTGCGCCGGAAGACCTTCGCCCCCGTTGGCGTCGGCAACGACCACCAGCGGATCCACTTCGGTACGGTGATGCGCAAGCTAGGCGTCGCCACCGGTGACGACTCCGCGGTCGCCCGGTACGCCGAGCAGGTCGCCCGGATCGAGTACGAGCTGCTCTGGGCGCACCGCAACGGCCTGCGGGTCCCGACGTACGTCGCCGACGCGTTCCACCGGGCCCTCGAAGCGGCCGTGGAACAGCCGAAACTCGAGAGCGCGGAGAACGCGTCCTAGTCCACCGGGGAGTGGTCGCGCAGCCGGTGCAGGATCTCGCCCGCGTTCGGCAGCACCAGCGTGTCCGGGTCGTTCTCGTACGCGGCCAGGTCGATCGTGGCCGGGTCCAGGTAGCCGAGGTTCGCGCGCCGGACGACGTCCTCGGGGATCGCGGTCGCCAGGGTCACGTCGACGCGCAGGTGCTCGCCGGTGACCGGGTCCCAGCTGCCGGCGCCGCGGAGGTGGGTCGAGTGCGCGAGCACGCCCCAGTGCAGGTCGCGGAACTTCTCCCACTGGCCGAGGAAGTAGTCGCGGCAGTGGTAGCCGATCTCCTCGATCTCCGGGTGCATCGCGGCGATCTGGCTGATGTGCGGCGCGTACAGGATCACCTCGCCACCGTCGGCGACCACGGGCTCCACCTTGTAGAAGCCCTTGGCCGCGGTCCAGATGTCCTGGTAGCGCTCCGGCATCAGCGAGACGACCCGGCGGACCGGGTGGTCGAGGTACCGGACGTGGGTCTGCGCGGAGACCTCGGCCGCGGCCCGCCAGGACGACACGGTGTCGCCGAAGGCCACGGCGTGCAGGTTGTGGGTGCCGGACTCGACGACCACCGAGAGGGCGAGCTTCTCGGCCGGGATCAGCGCGGCCGCCTCGTCGATCAGCGCGCGGACCGGGGTGATGCCGGGGGTGCCGATGATGCTCGCGCTGGTGATCAGGGCGCCGAGCCAGTGCGACAGGTCGATCACCTCGGCGCCGGCCACGCCCGGGAAGAAGTACTTGTTGCCGCCGGAGAAGCCGACCACCTCATGCGGGAAGACCGGGCCGAGGACGAGCGCGACGTCGTGCTCGACGACGGCCCGGTTGAGCTTCACCTCGACGTCCTCGTGCAACCGGCCGCCGGAGATCTCGCCGATCCGCCGGGCGTCGATGGTGCCGAGGTTCGCGAACGTGTCCGGCTTCCACCACTCGTGGTTCAGCACGTCGTACTGGTCGCTGCCGAGGTGGTCGGTCAGCTCGGCCCGGCTCATCTCGGCATGGGTGCCCAGGGCAACCAAGACGGTGAGCTTGCGGACCCGGCCGGCCAGCGCGGTGTGGACCGCCTCGACCAGCAGCGGCAACGGGCAGCTGCGGGTGGCGTCCGGGACGATCAGGCAGACGCTCTTCCCGTCCAGCCCGGCCGAGGCGAGCGTGTCCTGGACGAAGCCGGTGACCTCCTCGTCGGTGAGGGTCCGGCCCGGTCCACCCAGTACGGAGACAGCGTTCATGCGCCCCACCCTAGCTGTGCAAACGGTTGCCGGGTGCTCGGCCCAGGTGCTGGACCACGCGACGGTGCGTCGCGGACCGGGAACGCCTTGTGTGCCAGGGATCGGGGGCGTTGACCGGGGGAGATGGTCGGCGGAGCATCGGCCATGTGCACGGGGATCAGGGGTCAGGCAAGAGGGGGCGTTCCCGAGATGGCAGAGACGATGGCACAACCGGTCGGGTTCGGCGGCCGGGTACTGCGGGCCGGTGAGCCGGACTACGACGAGGCGCGGACGATCTTCAACGCGATGATCGACAAACGGCCGGGCCTGATCGCCCAGTGCGAGTCGGCCGCCGACGTGGCCGCGGCGATCCGGTACGGCGTGAACCAGGGGCTGGAGATCGCGGTCCGGGGAGGTGGTCACGGGGTGGCCGGGACCGGGCTGAGCAACGGCGGGCTGGTCGTCGACCTGCGCCGCCTCAACGGGGTCCAGGTGGATCCGGAGGCGGGTCTGGCCCGGGTCGAGGGCGGCGCGCTCTGGGCCGATCTGGACCGGGCGTGTCAGCCGTACGGGCTGGCCACCACCGGCGGCCGGGTGTCCACCACCGGGATCGCCGGGCTCACCCTGGGTGGCGGATCCGGCTGGCTCGAACGGAAGTGGGGACTGGCCTGCGACAACCTCGTCGCGGTCGAGCTGGTCACCGCCGACGGGCGGACCGTGACCGCCTCCGAGGACGAGAACCCCGAGCTGTTCTGGGCGCTGCACGGTGGTGGTGGCAACTTCGGGGTCGCCACCTCGCTGACCTTCCGGGTCCGCCCGCTACCGGCGGTCACACTGATGTTGCTGCTGTGGCCGGCCGAATCGGGTCCCGAGATCGTCCGTGCATACCGCGACCTGATCACCAGCGGCGCGCCCGACGACCTCGGCGGTGGCGCGATCTACCTCACCGGGCCGCCGGAGGAGTTCGTACCCGAGCACCTGCACGGCCGGCTCCTGGTCGCGGCCGGGGCGATCTACGCGGGCCACGAGGCCGAGGCGCGCGAGGTGTTCCGGCCGATGCTCGAGCTCGCTCCGGAGGGCGCGATGATCGCCGAGCTGCCGTACGCCGGCCTGCAGTCCGCGCTCGACGATCCACCGGGCTTCCGCAACTACTGGTCGGCCGAGCACCTGTCGGCGTTCCCGGACGAGGCGGTCCAGGCCTTCTGTGACCGGTCCGCCGACATGCCGGCCCCGTCGCCGTCGCAGCAGATCGCCGTACCGTGGGGCGGCGCCGTGGCTCGGGACGCGGACCGGTGGCCGTTGCCGCACCGCAGTGCCGACTGGGTGATCCACCCGTTCGGGCTGTGGGCGGATCCGGCCGAGGACGGCCAGGGGATCGGCTGGGCCCGCGCACTGTGCGAGGACGTCCGGCCGTGGGCGACCGGCGCGGTGTACCTGAACTTCATCGGCGACGAGGGCCGGGACCGGGTGGTGGCCGGGTTCGGCAAGGACAACTACGAGCGGCTCGCGGTGATCAAGGCGGAGTACGACCCGGGCAACGTGTTCCGGTTGAACCAGAACATCCGACCCGCCGGGAATGGCTCGAAGTAATCCGTATTAGCTACACTGCCGGGATGGCGAGAGCTCCCCGGCAGGCGGACATCGCGGCGGTCGCCGGGGTGTCGCAGACGACCGTGTCCCTGGTGCTGTCCGGGAACACCGAAGGTACCCGGCTGTCGGAGCCGACCCGGCAGCGGGTGCTGGCCGCGGCCGAGCAGCTCGGCTACGTCCCCGATCCGGTCGCGACCCGGCTCGCCTCGGCCCGCAACCACCTGCTCGGGGTGTACACGTTCGCCTCGGCGTTCCCGATCGAGCTGGACGACTTCTACTACCCGATCCTGGCCGGGATCGAGGCGGAGGCGACCGCGCTCGGCCAGGACCTGGTGCTGTTCACCGGGACCGGCGGGCTGGACGCGCGCACCGACGCGAAGACCGCGATCCGCCGGACCAGGGTCGCCGACGGCTGTGTGTTCTTCGGCCGGCATGTGCCGGAGGAGCCGATCGACTGGCTGCTGCACGGCGACTTCCCGCTGGTGTACGTCGGCCGGCGGGACGAGCTCGGCGGCCGGATCCCGTTCGTCGGCGTGGACTACGTGGCCGCGTCGGCCGCGGTGGTGGAGCGGCTGCTCGAGCTGGGACACCGCGAGATCCGGTACCTGCGCTCCGTGGAGGACGCGCTGTCCTCGACGGACCGGGAGAAGGGCGTGCTTGCCGCGATCCGTCGAGCGCGCCTGCCGGTACGCCGTGTTGTCGTGCGCGCGCAGTCCGCCGACGTGGATGCCGCACTGCTGACGAAATGGCGGGACGAGGGCGTGACCGCGGTCGTCGTGGAGGAGACCGATCTCGGCGTCTTGTCGAGAGCCGCCCTGGCCGCTGCGGAGGAGGCGGGTCTCCGGCTCCCCGAGGACCTGTCGCTCGCCGTGCTGGGTCAGCCGAAGGGCCGGCCGGACGTGAGCGGGTTCGAGGTACCGCGTCGCGAGCTCGGCCGGCGGGCGGTGCGTCTGCTGGTCGACCAGATCACCGGGGCTCGGCGGACCGATCAGCAGTTGCTGGACTGTCCGCAGGTACCGGGAGCGACGATCGGCGCGGTCTGAACCACTGGACCGCCACCACCGCGGCGTACGTGGCCGCGCCGGGGATCGCGACGTCGAGGTCGCGCAGCGGGAAGTTGACGACCGCGATGGTTGTCACGACGAGGACGACCAGGACCGCCGCGGTCGTCCCGCGCCGGTACGAGTCGGTGGCCGTGCTCGGCAGCGGACCGTACGCGCGGTCGGCCGCGGTGGTGACGGCTGTGAGCACGACCAGGGCGCCGACGACGAGCGTGACCAGGCCCGGCGGACCGGTGAGCATGATCCCGATCACCTGGCCGATGACCAGACCGGAGCTCGCCACGTAGCCCAGGAACGCGGCGACGGCGAGATGGGTGAGCAGCCGGCGGCGGAGGTTGATCGCGTCGGCGGCCCGGATCACGCCGCCGGTCGCCGTGAGTCCGCGGACCGCCAGGACGAGCCCGGCGACCAGCGCGAGCGCGAGCACGACCGCGAGAACGGTGAGCGTCACCGATTCGGCCTGGGAGATGAACTCGTACTTCTCGCCACTGCCGAAGTCGCAGACGGCCCGGGGCGGGAACCAGCTGGTCCGGATGTCGATCCCGGCGCTGCTGCCGTAGACGCCGTCGCTCGACGCGGTCAGCGCGCAGTCCTCGCTCGGGTCGAACCAGCTCGGCATCGACGCGCTCACCACGAACGACCACACCGTCGCACCGAGCAGCCCGACGCCCAGTAACCAGTTCCGCACCCGCACGACCGCCCACCCTCTCATGCCGGTGCAGACGCGCGAACTCGGCGGAAGGTTCGGACCAGTTGGTTGCCTTCGGCCCGTAATTGGTGGGAATCGGCTCGACAAGGACGGCCCGATCCGGTGGGATGGCGGCCGTGAGAATGCACGCGGACGAGGTGGACATCGACGCGGAACTGGTCCAGCGCCTGGTGGCGGGTCAGTTCCGCGAGTGGGCCGGGCTGACGGTGACCGAGATCCCGTCCAGCGGGACCGTGAACGCGATGTACCGGCTCGGTGACTCGCTGACCGTCCGGCTGCCGCGGGTCCCGGGTGGAGTGGACGACATCGGCAAGGAGGCCACCTGGCTGCCGCGGTTGGCGCCGCTGCTGCCGGTCGAGATCCCGGTCCCGGTCGCGCTGGGGGAGCCGGCCGACGAGTACCCGTGGCGATGGTCGGTGAACCGCTGGATCGACGGCGACCTCCCGGTGGCCGGGACGACCTCGACGACCCTCGGGACCGAGCTGGGCGAGTTGGTCCGGGAGTTCCGCAAGATCACGCTGCCGGACGCGCCTGCGGCGTACCGGGGTGGGCCGTTGAGCGAGCAGGACGCAGGGACGCGGTCGGCGCTGCGGCAGTTGGTGGGCTGGATCGACGTCGAGGCGGCGATGGCCGGCTGGGATGCTGGGCTCGCGGCCGCGCCGGCGACGGGGTCGGTCTGGCTCCACGCCGACCTGATGCCGTCGAACCTGCTCGTCCAGGGGGACCGGCTGCTTGCCGTGCTCGACTTCGCGACGGCGGGGACCGGTGATCCCGCCTGCGACCTGATCCCGGCGTGGAACCTGCTGACCGGGCCCGCCCGGACAGCGTTCCGCGCGGCCGTCGACGTCGACGAGGACACCTGGATCCGCGGCCGGGCGAGGGCGCTGTCGATGGCGCTGATCCAGCTGCCGTACTACCGCGAGACGAACCCGGGCATCGCCGCGAACGCGCAGTACGTGATCGACCAGGTGGTCGCCGACGTCACCGGCGCCCCGGCCTGAGACCCGGGTTCCGGCGGTCGATCCGGGTCCCGAGCCAGAGCCCGAACAGCGCGATCGACCCACCGAGCAGGCCGTCGACGATGTAGTGGTTCGCGGTCAGCACGATCGCCGCGAACATCGCCGGCGGCATGATCCAGCCGAACGCGCGAGCCAGCGGATGCGTCGCCACCGTCGCCCAGGCGATCCCCATCAGCAGGTTCCAGCCGAAATGCAGACTCGGCACCGCGGCGTACTGGTTCGTCATCCCGGGCGCCTGCAGGACCCGGTACGACGAGGACTGCTCGGTCACGGTGTCGACGAACCCAAGGCCGGGCAGGAAGCGCGGCGGTGCGACCGGGAAGAGCGCGAAGATCACCAGGCCGATCGCCCCCGAGATGAGCATCGCGTTGCGGAACCGCCGGTACTCGGTCCGGTGCCGGGTGAGCAACCAGGCCAGCGTGATCACGACGACGGGCCAGTGGCCGTAGATGTACATCCAGTTCGCGAACACCACGAGGGACGGGTGGTCGGTCACATACTGCTGCAGGTGGGGTTCCACGAAGAAGCCGGTCCGCTGCTCGAAGCGGACCACGGACTCCGCGTTCTCGTAGGCCGTCGCGACGCGCTCTTCGATCAGACCGCGGACCAGGAAGTACAGCAGGACCGCGGTCGCGATCAGGGCGGCTTCGAAGAGAATCCTGCGTGCGGGGTCACGGTGTGTAGCACTCACGTTGCCCCTCCCGCAACGCTTCGACCTGCGCGTTTGGGTGCTGCTGCCTAGACTTTCCCGCGAGTCGACCCCCCAGGGTCGGCCGGCTCGACCAGAACCCCTCATTACCAGAAAACCACAAGCCCCCATGAATCTCTCCCCCGTGCCGTCTGGGGCGGCATCAGAAAATCTCTCCTCCTCGGAAGAGACACCGACCGTCACCGCCACCGTTGCACCGGTGAGCGGAATCCGCCGCGCCGCGACCACCGCTCTCCGCTGGGGCCAGGCGCTCTTCCACAACCGGCTGTTCCGGGTCGCCGCGCTGGTCGTGGCCGTGCTGGTCTCGGCGTGGAACGTCGATCGCGTTCCGCACCTGACCCTGTTGCCCGCCGTGGTCGGCCTCCTCCCGTTCGTGATCGGCAAGTACGTCGCGTGTCCGCTGCGCTGGCACGCGTTGTCGGCGAGCGGACAGACCCGGCGCTGGCATCTGCGCGCGTACGCGGAGAGCGAGATCCTGGGGTTGATCACGCCGTGGCACGCGGGTGCGGACCTCTGGCGGGTGCACCGCCTCGAGACCACCGGAGTACGCCGGGCGCCCGCGGTCGCCGAGGTCGCGCTGGACCGGTTCGTCGGCGCGGTCGGCATGATCGTCGCCGTGGTCGTGTCCGGCGTCGCGCTGCCGCCGATCGTGATGGGTGTCGCCCTGGTCGGTGCCGCGGTGGTGCTCGCCGTCGCGGTGCTGGTGAACCGGCGCAAACCCGGCTTCAAGGACCGCTGGCCGTGGCCGTCGTGGAAGGTGTTCGCCGGTGGGGTCGCGTTGTCGGTGGTCTACCAGCTGACCATCGTCTGCCTGCTCGTCGGCGCGATCCACGCGGTCGGTGACTCGGTGTCGGCGCTGCAGCTGCTGGGTGTCTTCGGCGCGAGCCAGGTGGCCGGCGCGCTCCCGGGCGTCCACGGTGCGACCCCGCGGGAGGGTGCGCTCGTCGCGGGGCTCGCGGCGATCGGCGTGCCGTGGACGGCGGCGCTGGGCGCTGTGGCGTTGACGGCGCTGCTGACGTGGGTCCCGGCGTTGCTGCTCGGCGGCGGTGGACTGCTGCTGCGCTGGCGAACGTCGAGACGACCAGCCACGGCCTGATGTCCGAGCGCCTCGTCACCGTCGCCCACCGCGCCGGCAACGATCTGGCCGGACTCCGGGAAGCCCTCGACGCGGGCGTGGACCTCGTCGAGGCGGACGTGCACGGGTACCGCGGCCGCCTGGAGATCCGCCACCACAAGACGCTCGGCCCGTGGTTCCTGTGGGAGCAAGGCGAGCTGGTACGCCGTACCCCGGTGCCGTCCCTCGCGGATCTGCTCGCGGCGGTCGGCGGGGATCCCCGGCTGATGCTGGACCTCAAGGGCATCCACCCGTACTTGGCGGGTCGCGTGGCCGCGGCGGTCCGCGGTACGCCGATCACCGTGTGCACGCAGCACTGGTGGATGCTGCCGAAGTTGGCGGACCAGCCTGAGGCGAAGTTGGTGTACTCAGCGGGTAGCCGCCGTGGGTTGAGCCGCCTCCGCCGCAGACTCAAAGTGAGCCCGGTTCACGGTGTCTGCGTCCACCTCCGCCTACTCACCCCGGCCCTCGTCACCGAACTCCGCCGAAGAGCCGACCTCGTCCTCACCTGGCCCGTCGACGACGCCACGGCCCTGGACGAAGCCCACCGCCTGGGCGTCACCGGCATCATCAGCAAAAACCTCCCCCTCCTCACCAACCTCCCCTAACCGAACGACTTCCTCAGGGTGGGGAAGGCGGTGGGTGGCGATTGGGTGAGGCGGGTTCGGATTTTGGTGGCGCAGGTTGTGGGGTCGTGCTTCTCGGAGTCGACTTCGAGGTCGTAGACGCCGTGGCGGTGGACCAGGGGGTACTGGAGGGCGGCGAGGCCGGTGGTGCGGTCGCCGCGGTCGGCTTCTCGGCGTTCCAGCTCTGGCAGGGAGCAGTGGATGCCGATGTAGTACAGGTCGAGTCCGGCGAAGACTTCGAGGCAGTCGGTCAGGCGCCAGTCCTCGCTGAGGATGTGGTCGACCACGACGTCGTTCCCCGCCGCTGCCATCCCGGCGACCATGCGGTGGAAGCCGAGGAGGGTGCGCTGGAAGATCGGCAGGAACTCGTTCTCGGTCCACGGGTGGCGGGAGCGGATGCGGTGGCAGTGGTCGACGGCGAGGTGGTACCACGGGCCGTCGAGGGTGGTGAGGAGTTCGGCCGCGATGCTCGACTTGCCGGAGCTGGACGTGCCGTTCAGCAGGATCACCCGGCCGGGTTCCGGGTTCGTTGCCTCGGGCGTCAGTTCGTGGGCGATCGGCATGCCCCATTGTCGCCGGAACAGGGTTGACGCGCGGCCGGGGAACGGGGTTGGGTGCTGGCGTGGTGGAGCTGAGGATCGTGCCGGTGGACGGGGACGCGTTGGTCGAGGACTGGCGGGAGGTGCACAACGCGATCATCCCGACGGCGCCCTTGTCGACCGACGAGGTTCGCGAGCGGGTCCAGCGGAACCACCTCGACGTTGCCTACCTCGGTGACACGGCGGTCGGTTGCTCGACCGTGCGGCCGCCGGACGGGGAGACGGACACGGTGACCGTGATCGCGCGCATCCTGCCCGAGTACCGGCGTCGCGGGTTCGGGGAGCAGTTGTACCGGCGGGGGCTGGCGAAGGCGGACGAACTGGGCGCCACCGCGGTCGAGACCGTCATCCTCGCGACGAACGAGGAGGGCGTGTACTTCGCGCAACGGCACGGCTTCGTGGAGACCGAGCGGTATGTGCTGGACGGTGACACGATCCCGTTCCTGACGATGCGGTTGAGTACGCACAGTTGGTTGTCGAGCACGGACACCGAGCACGTCGCCGCGATCCAGCGCGAGGCGAGCCGGTACGCGGAGGGCGGGGTGCTGCATGCCGCGCTGGAGGTGATCGCGTACGCCCTGGACGAGGCGCGCGAGGGGACGACGGACCACGTGCGGGTGATCCTGCACGACGACGGCTCCGTCTCGGTCGAGGACAACGGCCGCGGGACCGCGGTGCGCTTCGACGCGGCCGGTGTGCCGATGGTCAAGCCGATCATGGCGACCAAGGACCTGCGCTTCTTCGAGGTCGCCGACTCACCCGTACTCCCGGACGGCCGGCGCCGCTCGGGGATGTCGGTGGTGTGCGCGCTGAGCGAATGGGTCGAGCACACCAACCGCCGGACCGAGGGCAGCTGGACCCAACGGTACGAACACGGCCTGCCGCGGGGTCCGCTCACCAAGGTCGACGCGTCGGGAAGCACCGGGACCACGATCCGCTTCCGCCCCGACCCGGCCGTCCACGGCACCGAGCAGCCGACCCTGGAAGCCCTCGCCGAAGCCTGCTCCGGCTTCGACGCAACCACCCCGATCGACTTCCTCCGCGACTGACCGCCGGCTTCAAGCCAGAGCGGGTACGTCCTCTTCGCTCAATTCTCGCAATACCGCCGAGATCGCACCGCCGACCTCAACACGCCGATCAGCTCGGTAGTCCCTCGTACGGGGAGGTGATCAGCTTGATCGGGTGGCCGAGTTCGGCGAGGACGGTGTCGCGGAGGGTACGGGCCTCTTGGCCGTCGCGGTGGGTGAGGCCGGCCAGTTCGCGAAGGGTGGGGGAGTCGTAGCCGTCGGCCAGCCAGTGGGCGGCGAGGAGGGGGAGATCGGCGTCGGCGACCTGGTGGCCCTGGCTGAGTTCCCTCGGCGTGATCACCGCGCCAGTCTGACAGGGGGAAAAACCTGTTGCCGGCTGGGGATCGGGCGAACACGATGGCTGGGGTGGATCGTGATGAGCTCGCCCGGACGTGGCATACCGATGGTTTCGTGAAGTTGCCCGGGTTCCTCTCGGCGGAGGACCTTGCACCTGCGCTGGGGGAACTGGAGACGATGTTCCCCACGCCGGATGGGTTCCACGACGGCACCGATCCACGGCGGAAGAGGTACCTCGAGGACGAGTTCGACGGGATCGACACGTTCCCGTTCGCCAGTCCGGAGTTGAGTCTGCTCGCCGTGCATCCGCGGATCGTCGAGCTGGCCGAGACGCTGATCGGGCATACGGATCTGCGGATCTACTCGGCCGAGGCCTGGGCGAAGTACACCGGTGCCACCTCGTACGACCAGGAGCTGCACCGGGACTACCTCAACCACACCGTGCTGGTACCGACGACCGCGGACGAGTACCAGCAGGTCGAGTTCTTCGTCTTCCTCGTCGACGTGCCCGAAGACCTCGGTCCGCCGCACCTCGTCTCGCGGACCCACACCGCCGACCTGCCGATGAGCCCGAACTTCCTGCCGCGGTCCGGCGGCCAGGGGGACCGGTTCGTCTCGACCGCCGACAACACCGCGTTGTACGACGTGGAGGAGTCCGGAGCCGGGCCGGCCGGGACGGTGATTGCCTTCAGCACCAACACCTTTCACCGCGGTACCGGCCTGCGCAAGCCCCGCGGTGCGCGGTACTCGATGCAGCTCACCTTCCGCGCGGCGGAAGTTGACTGGGGCAACCGGGTCGCCTGGGCCGGCCGCAGTCACGAGCCGGCCTGGTACGAGTTCGTGCCCAGGGCAACGGTGCGGCAGCTCGAGCTCTTCGGTTTTCCGCGGCCCGGCCCCTAATTCTGGACGCCCGAAACCCTTGCGGGGATGCGGATGCGGTACCCGGACCTCGACCTGAGCCCTTGGCAGGTGACCGGCTGACCGCTGTCGGCGGACGTGGCTCCGACAGCCTGCGGGCAGCGAAACGGAAGACTGGTTGGCAAAGCTGGCGGCACACCGGTGTTCCGAGGCGCCCGATCGGCGCCGGCACCGGCCGAAGTGGAGCAACAGTGAACATCATTCACCAAATGAGTTCGATTCGCGCCCGCAGTCTCCTCGTCCTGGCCGCCGCCCTGATCGGGTTGCTGGCAGCAACGATTCCGGCGGCGACCGCGAACGCGGCGGTCACCGCGTCCGACCCCGAGGGCGCGGCGGGTTGTACCGCGGCGCACGGTCCGGGGAACTGGAACAACCACTGCGTCCGGGTGAACGGCGCCGGCCTGAACGTCGAGTCCATCGAGGGCTGGATCGACTCCAAGGGCGTACCCGGCTACCCGGTCACCGTTTGCAACGTCAAGATCGAGGTCTGGGGCACCGAGCTCGGCGGGTACCCGTACTCCAACAGCTTCCAGCACAACACCTGCGCCCTGGGCCACCTGGGGGCGAAGTTCACCGTGAACAAGCAGTTCCAGCCGGGTTCGCAGGTCTGCTCCAAGGCGATCTGGGAGGGCAAGCAGCCGCAGCCGGCCTGCGTCCAGATCCGGTACTGACGGCGCTGACCGGACCAGCAGCCGGCCCGCTCCGGGCCGGCTGTTCCCAGGGCGTCGCCGGCTGGACTCCGGGCCCGTTATTCTGCGGCATGGCTGTGATCAAGGTGCAGCTCCTGGGCGGTTTCTCGGTCGCGCTGGACGGCACGCCGGTCGAGTTCCGGGGCGCGTTGTCGAGGTCGCTGGTGGCGCTCCTCGCGTTGTCCGCCGGGCGTCCGCTCACCGCCGATTCGCTGATCAACCGGCTCTGGGACGACCGCTCCCCGGACAACCCCCGGCCGACCCTGCACTCGGCGATCGCACGGCTGCGCCGGGTCCTCGGTGAGAGCGCGATCAGCAGCGAGCGCGGCCGGTACTGCCTGCAGATCGATCCCGGCGACGTCGACGTGCTCCGGATGCTCGGCCAGTTCGAGGCCGCCGGCAACGAAACCGACAGCGCCCGCCGGTACGAGCTGCTCGCGCAGGGACTGGCGATGTGGCCCGAGCCGCTCCGCGACGAGTCCGCCCCGGAGGTACCGGAGGACGAGCGGACCCGGCTGATCGAACGGTACCTGGGCGCCTTCGAGGCCCGGGTGGATCTCGACCTGGCCCTGGCCCGGCACGACCTGGTCAGCGCCGAGCTCCGCGACCTGGCCGACCGGTACCCGCTCCGGGAGTCCCTGTGGTCGCGGCTGATCCGTGCCCTGGCCGGGTCCGGGCGCCGAGCCGAGGCGCTCGGGCAGTACGACCGGGTCCGGCGGCACCTGGCCGAGGAACTGGGCGTGGATCCCGGGGAGGAGCTGCGCGCAGCCTTCACGCTCGCGCTCACCGCGGACGCGGCCGAGGCGTGCGCGGATCCGATGATCCCGTGGCAGCTGCCGCCTCGCGTCGCACGGTTCGGCGGCCGGTCCGAGGTGCTGGCGGACCTGCATCGGCTGCTCGGCACGCGCCCTGACGAAGCCGGCGCGAACGCGGGCGTCATCCTGCACGGACCACCTGGCGTGGGCAAGACCTCGCTGGCCGTGCAATGGGCGCATCAGGCCGGCGCCGAGTTCCCCGACGGCTGCCTCTTCGTCGACCTTCGCGGCTACGGTCAGCGCTCGCCCGTCGACCCGGCGGACGCCCTGCACGACCTGCTCCGCTCGCTCGGCGTACCGGCCGACGCGGTGCCCGCCTCCACCGACGCCCGGACCGCCGAGTTCCGGACAGCGGTCGCCCGGCGGAGGATCCTGCTCGTTCTCGACGACGCGCGCAACGCCGACCAGGTACGCCCGCTGCTGCCGGGCGGATCCGCGTTCGTGGTCATCACCTCCCGGCATCGGCTGGACGGCCTGGCCGCTCGCGACGACTTCCGGCAGGTCTCGGTCGCTCCGCTGAGTCCGCAGGAGTCCCGGGCGATGCTGGCTGGATCGCTGCGCCCGGGCGTGGCCGGGGCAGACCGGCCGGACCGCTGGCTGACCGAGCTGGCCGAGCTCTGCGGACACCTGCCGCTGGCCCTGGCGGTCGCCGCCGGCCAGGCGAACCGGCAACCGGAGCTCGGCGTCGAGCAGCTCGTCCAGGATCTCCGCTCGGCACCGGCGCGGCTGGATCTGCTGCGGACCGGCGACGACGACGCGGCCGACGTCCGGGTGATCGTGGACCGCTCCTATCGCGCGTTGGACCCGGACTGCGCCGCGCTGTTCCGCGCCCTGGCGGCGAGCGGTGCGCAGTCCGTATCGACCCCATGTGCCGTTGCGCTGGGCGGGCTGGGCGACGCCGCGACGGTCCGGGCGCTCCGGAAGCTCACCGACCTCCATCTCGTCCAGGAGCCACGGCCCGGCCGCTTCACGTTCCACAGCTTGCTAGGGGTGTTCGCCGCCGAGCAGGCCCTCGCGGTCGACGGCGAGGCAGGGGTCCAGGCCGTCCTCGGCCGGCTCCTCGACTGGTACCTGGCGACACTGCGGGCCGCGGCCACGGTGATCGGCCACAACCTCGTCCTGCTGCCCGAGTTCGTGGCCGGTGCCGAACCGCTGGGGTTCGCCTCGGATCGTGAGGCGCATGCCTGGTTCGAGCTCGAGTACCGCGACATCGTCTCCGCCGTCGGGCGGGCCGCGGAGAACGGCCACCCCCGGAAAGCGGCGATGGTCGGTGTCTACCTGTGGCAGCACCTGACCCGGAAATCGGCCCTCTCCGACTCCTTCGTGACCATGCGGACGGCGGCGAGCGCGGCTCGCGCGGCCGGTGATCCGCTGCTGGAAGCCATCGCCGCCAATCAGCTCGCGACCTGCTACGGCCGAGCTGGGGAGTACGCCCAGGCAGTCGTCGAGATCGAGCACTCCCGTGCCCTCTTCCTGCGCTTGGGGAACCTGCGTGGTCAGATGATGACCACCGGCAACCTCGGGCTGGCGCTGCGGCGGCTGGGCCGGTTGGACGAGGCCGTGATGCACCTCAACGGCGCGCTGGACGACGCGCTGGAGGCCGGGAGCTTTCACGACATCGGGGTGCTGTCCAACAACCTGGCGAACGCGCAACGCGATCTGGGCCACCTCGACGACGCGTACGCCTCCGCCACCAGATCAGTGCGGACGCATCGCGAGCTCGCGGACTGGGACGGGCTGACCTTCGCCCTGCACACCTGCGCCGAGATCGCGCTCCGGCGCGACCAGCCCGACGAGGCCAGGGCCCTGCTCGAGGAGGCGCTCGAGCTGTCCGAGCGAGAGCAACTCCCGTGGTCCAAGGTCGAGGTCCTGGTGACGCTAGGGCATGCCCTGACCGCGTTGACCCGGCTGGACGACGCCCACCGGAGCTGGCAGCAGGCGCTGGACGAATTGGACCGGCTGCCCACCTCCGACCGACATGCGACCATCCAGGCCGAGGACATCCAGAAACTCCTGGTCTCCGGACTGCCGATCAGCTGAGTCCCGGACTGCCGATCAGCTGATCAGAGCGCGAAGAGCGCACCGTAGCCGGCCGGCTTCGCGTGCGAGCCGGCCGCGCGGAGTGTGGTCCAGAGCAGGGCCTGGTTGGCGGTCAGCACCGGCCGGCCGAGATCCTCCTCCAGCGCGGCGATCACACCGACCGCGCGGAACCCGTTGCCTCCGACAAAGATCGCGTCGGCCTCGGCGGGGGTGTGGTCGCGGATCCACCGGTACAGCTCGGCCGGGTTGATGCTCTGCTGGCGGCTCGGCAGTCCGCACGGCGCGTGGTACCGGACCTCGAAGCCCTGCGACCCGAAGTACTCCGCGCCCAGCCGGTTCAGCTCGGCGTCGAACCACGGTGGGTCGAACAGCGCGATCCGCTCGGCCTTGAGTTCACGCAGTCCCTCGACCGCCGACGCGCAGGTACTGATGATCGGGACGCCGCTGCCGCGTTCGTGCAGGCGCTCGATCAGCTTCCGCTCACCGGCCGCGCCGACCACGTACCCCGCGCTGGTGAACCCGATGCCGATCGCCCCGAGCGGGGCGGCGGCGAGCAACGCCAGCGCCTCGTCGATGTGCGGCGGCCGGACGAACGCCTCGACCGGGGCGAGCGGGATCGTCCGGCTCATCGCGCCACCGCTCGCCATCGCCCCGAACGGCACCCGCGCGGCGTGGATCCGGACCCCCGAGGGCGCCATCGCCTGCAACTCCGACTCGGGCCCGAGATCCGCGTGCGGCGTCAGCACCCCGATCCGCGTCCGCGCATCCCACCCGTCCGGCTGCCAAACCGCCCCACCGTTGCTCACCACGCACCCCCAACTCCCACCTTCATCACACCACGCCCAAGAGACGCCGACCAGCGCCGTGCGGAGGCAGGGTGCCGGCGACGTCCAGCCGTTCGCCAGGTCTCGGGGCGAGGTAGCGGCGGAGCTCGCCGGGCGAGGTGGGCGTCAGAAGCCGGTCGGTGGGCGCAGGGTGTACGGGGCTTCGAGCGCGGCGAGCTCGTCGGGGGTGAGCTCGAGGTCGAGGGCGGCGACCGCGTCGGGTAGGTGGTGCGGCTTGGTCGGGCCGACGATCGGCGCGGCGACAACCGGGTTGGCCAGGACCCAGGCCAGCGCGACCTGCGCCATCGGGACACCACGCGCCTCCGCGACCCGCTGGACGGCGTCCGCGATCGGCTCGTCGTTCCCGGCGAAGAACCGGCGGCCCACCGGATCCGTGTCGGCGCGCTGCGTCTGCGTCCCCCACGGCCGCGCCAGCCGGCCCTTGGCGAGCGGGCTCGGGACCCGCAGCACTCACCAACCTGTGCGGCCGGCTGGCTGTCGGACTGGAGTAGGCGTGGAGGGCCTCAGGCGGCCGGCTGGTTGGGAGGTTGATGAGTGGTGCAGGTCCGAGCGCGATCCGGCTGACCTTGAGCCCGAACTCTCCACCCGCAGCGAGGTCTTCCGCGCCAGGTGGGCCGCCCACAACGTCCGCTTCCACCGCACCGGGCTGAAGAAGCTCCACCACCCAGCAGTAGGCGACCTGGTCCTCAACTTCGAAGCCATGGAATTCCCCTCCGACCCAGGCCTCACCCTCCTCGTCTACACAGCCGACCCGGCAACCCAACAGCCGACAACCTCAAACTCCTGGCCACGTTGGCCGCCACCGAAACCCAACCCCACCTGAACCCCGCCGGCCAGCAACCAAGCTGACCAGGAACGCGGCGACGAAAGTTGCCTACGACTACAGCGCGAACCCTGTAACAGTTGGGGGGGCGGTGTCGGATGATCAGCGTGTGCGCAGAGAGCGATCCACGGCTATCCGGTGGCAGCGTTCTCAACACTCGTCGCGATCACCTTCCTCGCCCACCACTGGTACCTCCCCCGCAACCTCCGCCGCCGCATCAACCTCCTCACCGAAGAATCCGCCTGACAATACTCAGCGCGGATTCTTCGCCGGGGCGTCCGTGTACCACTTCCACCAGGTGAGGCCGCGGCGGCGGGCGTCGCGGGTCAGCCAGCCCATCGCGAACAGCGTGACCGCCAGACCGCCGATGATCATAGCGATGGCTCGCGGTGCTGTGTGGCTGTCGGCGGCCCACTCGCGTGCGTCCACCGTGGCCAGGACGACTGTTGGGTCCGACGGCCGATAGACGATGCTCAACGGCGGAGCGTACCGGGTGCCTGGCGCGGGCGTCTGCAGGCCCTCCGGCATACCCTCGCCGTCGTCCTCGAACTCGGCCAGCGTCGTGCTCATGTCCTGGCCGTCGCGGGTGCGGAAGACGATTTCCGGTTCGGACATGCCTCGCCCGATGTGCACCTGTACGGACGACGTAGTCGTCTCAACCCCATTGGTGAGCAGGTCTCGGCAGAGCGACTGCCGATAGGTGAGTTCAGCAAGCATCAGGCCGCCGAGAGCGGCGACGATCAGGGCGGGTACTCCGAGCCAGGTCGGGCCTCGGCCGGTCCAATTCACATTGGCCGTCAATTCACACCTCGGTCTCCATGGACGGAAGGTACACAACGGGTGCTGCATTCCGCTCGGGTATTCATTCGCTTGCTGATCGGTGGGGACTTAGGACCCTTGACCCGTTGGCCTGAGTGGTGTTGCTCTTGGGCCAGGAATTGGGGCCGGCCAGGGGGGGCTTTGAGTGATGGCCAGATTTCGTCTTGTGACGCTTCTGCTTGTTTTCGTACTGTTTTTCGCCGGCGGCGTGACCGCTGTTCCCGCGCAGGCTTCGCCGACCGGGATGGAGTTCGGGGCCCGGGTCGCCACCCGCGGTGGGGAGACCGATCAGGCCGCCGTGCAACGGATGGAGCAGACCGCCGGGCATCTCGATGTCGTCCGGGAGTTCCTGTCCTGGGACTCGGCGTTCCCGAACTCCTTCCACAACTGGCTGAAGAGCACCGACCACACGTTGATCCTGTCGGTGAAGTCGAAGCGGGCAAACGGCGCTTCGGTCCTGTGGGCAAACCTCGTCGCAGCGCAGCCAGGAAGCACGCTGTACAACGACATGGTGCGCTGGGCGGATCGGATCAAGGCGTTCGAGGCGCCGATCTACTTCGCCTTCAACCACGAGCCCGAATCGGGAGCGAGTCAGGCGCTCGGTACGGCCACCGACTTCATCGCGGCCTGGCGCAAGATCCGCGGCATCTTCAACGATCGCGGCGTCACCAACGCGAAGTTCATCTGGATCATGACCGACTACAGCTTCTTCGTCGGTTCTCAGGCCCGCAACGACGCCGCCAAGTGGTACCCGGGCGACGCGTACCTGGAAGCGATGGGCGCGGACGCGTACAACTGGCACAACTGCCGGACCGGGATCAGCAACCCGTGGAAGTCGCTGGAGCAGATCATCCGCCCGTACCGCGACTTCGGTGCGGCTCATCCGGACGAGGAACTCTGGCTGACCGAATGGGCCAGTACCGAGGACCCAGCGGTCCCCGGCCGAAAGGCTCAGTGGATCGCGGACGCGCAAGCTCTGTTCAAGCGGCCTGACTACGCTCAGTTCCGCGGTGTCGCCTACTTCGACTACCCGTTCTCCGGGTCGGGGAACTGCAACTGGCTCACGAACAGCAGCGCCTCCGCACTCGCCGCGTTCGGCACGATGGGCAACGACGAGTTCTACGGCGGCACCGTCGATCCACCCGACCCGCCGGACCCGACCGCGATCGAGGCCGTCGGAATCGCGGGGAGCAATGGCAACCTCGTCAACCACACCGTGCAGATCCCCGGCACGGTCCGAGCGGGCGACACGTTGCTGCTCTTCTTCAGCTCCAACCAGAACCCGGCGAGTACCACCGGCCCGGCCGGCTGGACCCAGCTGCGAACCGCCGATCCGACCGGGATGCGGAGCCGCGTCTGGACCAGGACGGCGACGGCCACCGACGCCGGTACCAATGTCACCGTCACGAACTCGGTGATCAACAAGGCGGACCTGATGGTCACCGCGTACCGGGGGATCTCGGCCACACAGCCGGTCGACGTCCACGCGATGACCATCCAAACGGTCACCACCGCCAGCCATCCGGCCCCGTCCGTCACGCCGACGCAGGGCGGCGACTGGGTCGTCGTGTACTGGGCGGACAAGTCGTCGACGAACACGGGCTACACGATCCCGACGACGCTGACACAACGGAGGACGGCCAGCGGCAGTAGCGGCGGACACATCACAGCCACACTCGCGGACACAGATGCCGCGGTCGGCATCGCACCGACGGGGACCTTCACGGCGACAGGGGCGACCACCTCCGGTACGACGATCATGTACACGATCGCCCTCCGCCCGGCGGAACAATAGGTGCAGAAGGCAACGAGCAGCCGGCCCAGAAGCCTGCCGCAGAAAGGAGAGTCAGCGCCGCGCGTGACGGATCTTCAGCCGGCCGAACCCCATCGTCCCGGAGACCCGGATCGTCGGCCCGCCCGAACCAGCGCCTCGCCGGGGGCGGTACGACGTGTCCTTCCATCCGGTCTGCAGACCCTCGATGTCGACGACCGCATCCCGGGGGACGACGATCGTGGCCCGGCCGGTCCCGAGCTGCAGTTCGAGGTCGACCACCGGGTCCTCGATGATCGCCCGGGACAGATCAAGCCGCACCCGGCCGAACGCCGACTCGACCTTGAGGTTCCGCGGGACGCGCCAAACGCCCCGCCGCTGGATCCGCCCACCGGCGGCCGCGATCGTGGACGACGTGGCCGCCTTCTCCGCCGGAAGCGAGCCCAATGCCACGACCAGTTCGCCCTGCGTCTTCACGGTGAGCACCTGGTGGAGGCGTTCCTCGAGATCGTCGTGCGAGAGGTACCCGTCGGCGTAGGCGTCCTGCAGCCGCTGCACAGCCGCGTCACGGTCCTCGTTGCCGATCATCGGCGGGCGGTCTTCCGGCAGGGCGGTCACAGGACGACTGTACCGCCGAGGTAGAGGTCACATCCTGGCCGCTTCGGTGTCTACGCTCGGAGTATGACTTCATCCGAGCAGGCCGTCACCGGCGAGCGCGCCGACATCCTGGACTTCCTCGCCAAGCACCGCTACTTCCTGCGGCACACCGCCGAAGGCCTGACCGACGAGCAGGCGAACACCCGCAGTACCGTCAGCGAGCTCACCGTCGGTGGCCTGATCAAGCACGTCACCGCGGTCGAGCAGAGGTGGGCCGAGTTCGCCCAGACGGGTGGCGAGGACGTGCCCGAGCAGACCGAGTTCACCCCGGAGTTGCTCGCCCAATGGCAGGACCAGTTCCGCCTCACCGAAGGCGAAACGCTGGCCGGAGCCCTCGCGGAGTACGAGCGGGTCGCCGCCGCAACCGACGACCTGGTCCGCACCCTCGACCTGGACACCAGCTACGAACTCCCGGCCGCCCCGTGGCAACCACCAGGCGTCTTCTGGACCGTCCGCCGCGTCTTCCTCCACATCACCGCCGAAACAGCCCAGCACGCCGGCCACGCCGACATCATCCGAGAAGCCATCGACGGCCAGAAAAGCATGGGCTAACCACCCAGGACCCGCGAGCGCCCCGACCGGCAAGAGTCGGTACTGCTGGTGATGGCGCTGTTCCTGCCTGGAAAATGGCGGGCTCTGGGGTGTGGAAGGTGCCAGGATGCCGGGATGGTTGAGCGGGCGTTGAGCTTCGGGTCGGTGGCAGAGGCGTACGAACGGTTCCGGTTCGGGTATCCGGCGGAAGTCCTCGAGTTGGTGACGGCGTACGCCGGTGGGCCGATCCGGACCGCGCTCGAGATCGGCGCCGGGACCGGCAAAGCGACCCACTTGTTCGCGCAGGGCGGGATCGCGGTCACGGCGACCGACCCGGACGCGGCCATGCTCGCGGAGTTGCGGAAACACCTGCCGGCCAACGTCACGACCGAGCAGGCCGCATTCGAGGATCTGCCGCTGGATTCGTCGTACGACCTCGTGTACTCGGCCGCCGCGCTCCATTGGACCAAACCTGAAGGCCGGTGGGACCGCATGGCCGCACTCGTCCGGCCGGGTGGTGTGTTCGCCTCGTTCGGCGCACCGATCCAGCTGGCCGATCCGGCGCTCAAGGAGGCCGTGCGCGCGGCCCGTGCGCCGTACCTCGCGGACGACGGCGTCCCGTCGCCCGACGGCACACCCGCGGATCGCCCGATGCAGTGGCCCGGCACGGAGCTGCAGCAATCCGAGTGGTTCACCGATGTCCGGCAGTCGGTGATCGACCGGCGTCTGACGATGAGCGCCCACGACTACGTCGGACAACTCTCGACGGTCTCGGCGTACGTCATGCTCCCGCCCGCCGACCGGGACCAGGTCTTCCGCCGAATCCTCCAGGTCCTCCCCGAAACCGTGGAACTCGACGCCGAACTCCACCTCCACCTCGCCCGCCGCGAGTAGCCGTTCGGGTCGTTGAGATCGGAAAGGTTGCTGGTGGTTGCGATACCTCGCGGGCGATAGAAGCCGGTCGGGGTAGCAGGTGGGCTGTGCCAGGATTCAGCGGTGCGAGAACCCTTCCCTGGCGAACCGGTCGTGCTCTTGGTAGCGGCTCGACAACGTTCGGTACGACTCATGCTGAGCGCGCCACAGCGGCCTTGGCAGGATGCTGTGCTGGACTACCTGGTCTCCATCACCGGTGAGGGGCTGGAGGCAGAAGCCGTCGTCACGAGCTTGGAAGGGGATTCGCTGGACGCCTACTTCAGCGACCTGGCTGAGCGATTCCGCGGATGGGAGGGCGTCCGCGAGTGGCGCAGCCTCGAGGGGCAGCTCCGGATCGTGGCGAAGTGGTCGAGCCGCGGCCATGTGACGCTGCGGGTCCATCTGCGGTCCACTCATCACCGAGATGTGTGGGAAACGTCAGCAGAGTTCGACGTCGAGGCCGGTGCCGAGATGGACGCACTCAGCACCGAGGTAGCGCAATTCTTCGCAGCCTCACGGTGAGACGCTGACCACGAGGGCGCGACCGAAAGGTGCGCCCTCTTTGTCAGGTCTCAGCCGTCGGCAGGGAACGAGACGCCCGTGTTGCTGTGGCAGCGGTAGCCGTTGGGGTTCTTGAAGTCGGAGAGGTACTGCTGGTGGTAGCCCTCGGCGTAGTAGAAGGTTGAGGCCGGGGCGATCTCGGTGGTGATCTCGCCGTAGCCGCGGTCGGCGATCACCGGGGCGTACAGGGTCTTGGTGCGCTCGGCTTCCTCGCGCTGGGCCTCGGTGGTGTAGTAGACGGCCGAGCGGTACTGGGAGCCGAGGTCGTTGCCCTGGCGCATTCCCTGGGTCGGGTCGTGGGTCTCCCAGAAGACCTTCAGCAGGTCGGTGAAGGAGATCTTCGCCGGGTCGTAGACGATCCGGACCGCCTCGGTGTGCCCGGTCCGGCCGGTGCAGACCTCCTCGTACGACGGGTTCGGGGTGTACCCGCCCGCGTAGCCGACGGCGGTCGTGTAGACGCCGGGCAGCTGCCAGAAGATCTCCTCGGTACCCCAGAAACACCCGGTGCCGAACCAGACCTCCTCGTACCCCTCGGGGGCCGGCGCGGTCTGCGGAGTGCCGAGCACGATGTTGTCCGCCGGGACGGCGAATCCGGGCTCGGCGCGGCCGGGCAGCGCGGCGTCGGGCTCGACCAGGGCTGTCTTGTGCTTGAAGAACGACATCTCACACCTCTCGCAGAGTGACTCTCATTGTCGTCCAACGCGATCTCCCGGACGAACCTTCCCCCGGGACATTACGGCGCGCTGACGTCACGCGATCAGGGCCGACGCGGTCCGCCGTACCGCCGGCGCCTCGGTGAGCTGGGCGTACGCCGACGCGAGCCGCTCGACCGCGTCACGGAGCGTGTCCGCATCCTGCGTGTACGGCAACCGCATGAACCGCTCCAGCCCGCCCTCCGCCGAGAACCGCGACCCAGCCACGAGCAGTACCCCGTTCCGCTGAGCCACGCCCACCAGACTTGAACCGACCGCGGCCGGCAGCTCACACCACAACGACAGCCCGCCCCCTGGTACCTCGAAGCGCCACGTCGGCAGGTGTTCCCGGAGTGCCGCGGCCAGGGTGTCGCGCCGGGACCGCAGTTCCAGCCGGCGTTCCGGGAGGATCGCGGCTCGGTCGCGGAGCAGCCGGGCCACCACGAGCTGTTCGAGTACCGGGGCGCCCAGGTCCATCGAGGCGCGCGCGTCCAGAACCCGAGCGACCAGCGACTCGGGGACCCGCAGCCAGCCGATCCGCAGGCCGCCCCAGAACGACTTGCTCACCGAGCCGACCGTGATCACGCCGCCCGGGTCGTACGCGGCGAACGGCGGCGGCATCTCCTGGCCGTCGAGGGACAGCTCGAACAACGTCTCGTCGACGATCGCCGTGGTCCGGCTGCGGGCGAACGCGATCGCCAGCCGCTCCCGGTCCGCGGCCGGCATCAGCCGGCCGGTCGGGTTCTGGAAGTCCACCACCAGCCAGGCGGCCCGCGGCGAGGTCTGCCGGATGGTGGCCTCCAGCAACGGCAGGTCCCAGCCACCCGGGCTCATCGGGGCGGCGACCACCCGGGCCCCGCTACGCCGGATCGCGTCCATCGAGTTCGGGTGCGTGGGGCTCTCGGTCAGCACCCGGTCACCGATCTGGGTCATCGCCCGGACCGCGATCGACGTGGCCGCGAGCGCACCGGCGGTGACGATCACCTGGTCCGGCGATGTCGGCAACCCGCGCGCCTCGTACGCGGCCGCGATCTCTTCCCGCAGCACGGGCAGCCCCTGCGGGTGGTACCCGGGCGTGGCGAGGTGGTGGGGGAGATCCTCGAGTGCTTCGGCGACAGCGGCACTCACCCCTGGTACGGCGGTCGACGCGGCGCAGGTGAAGTCGTAGAGCCCGTCCGTCTCGATCCCCGGGGCGTGGTGGCGGCCGAGTTCGGGCTCGATCCGGGACGGGAGCGCGGTGAGACTGCCGGACCCGCGCTTGCTCACCAGGTACCCGCGGTCGCGCAGCTCCCGGTACGCCGAGGCGACCGTGGTCCGGCTGACACCGAGCGCGTCGGTCAGCTCCCGCTCACTCGGCAGCCGCGAACCGGGGATGACGCGCCCGTCCGCGATCAGCAGCCGCAACCGCTCGGCCAGTGCCCGGTACGCCGGGCCGGTGGCGTCGGCCCATTCGCCCAGCAGGCCGGTCAACGTACTCGCGGGGACGTGTCGCGTGCTCATACAGTCCACTATTGCCCAAGTGGCTATCGATCACCAGGCCAATCGAGGCACAAACTGGACGAGTGACCGCCACTGCCGAAGCCCCACGCACTCTCGCCGCGCTGAACCCGCTGCAGCAACTCCGCGCCGGCCACCTGCCGCGCCGCCTGGTCCAGCTGTACGCCGGGCTGGCGCTGTACGGCGGGTCGATGGGCCTGATGATCGAGAGCAACCTCGGCCTGGACCCATGGGACGTGCTGCACTCCGGGATCACCAAGCACCTGCCGCTCAGCTTCGGCACGGTGGTGATCGCGATGAGCTTCGTCGTCCTGCTGGCCTGGATCCCGCTGCGTCAGTGGCCCGGGCTCGGCACGATCAGCAACGCGATCGTGATCGGCCTGGTCACCGACCTCACCCTGTACCTCCTGCACACCCCGGACGCGCTGTGGCTGCGGATCGTCTTCATCGCGAGCGGCATCGTGCTGAACGCGCTCGCCGGCGCGCTGTACATCGGCGCCCAGTTCGGCCCGGGTCCCCGGGACGGGCTGATGACCGGCCTGGTCCGCCGGACCGGGCTGAGCGTCCGGCTGGTCCGGACCACGTTGGAAGTCAGCGTGCTCGCGATCGGCTGGCTGCTCGGCGGCGTGGTCGGCTTCGGCACGGTGGCGTACGCCCTCGCGATCGGCCCGCTCGTCCACGTCCTGCTGCCGATCTTCACCGTCCGCCTCGACCACCCGGCCAGGACCACCTGACCCAACGGCAGGTACCAACGGCGAGGCCCTGGACCGGTGGTCCAGGGCCTCGCCTCGCAGGACCCCTCTGCCTGCGGTCTGTGGGGGAGCGGCGTCAGCCGACGGGCGCCAACTCACGCTCCTCCGGAGCCGGCTTGGCCCGTTGGCGCGGCTTCCGCGGCCACCAGGCCTTGTCACCCAGCAACGCGGTGACGCTCGGGACCAGGAAGATCGACATCACGAACGCGGAGATCGCGATCCCGACGGCGACCGAGAATCCCATCTCGGTCAGCAGCGCCATCCCGGCCAGCATCAGCGAGGAGAACGTACCGGCCAGGATCAGCCCGGCCGCCGCGACCGACGGGCCACCGTGCTCGATCGCCAGGTCGGCCGCCTCCCGTGGATCCGTCCCGCGCTCGGCCTCCTCCCGCAACCGGGCCACCATCAGGATGTTGTAGTCGGTGCCGATGGCAACCACGAACAGGTACAGCATGATCGGCAGCGAGAACGTCACGCCTGCATGACCGGCCGCGCCCTGGAACACCAGCACGGTCGCGCCGGTGGTGCTGAAGAAGCTGAGCACCACCGCGATCATCAGCACCAGCGGCGCCAGCAGGCTCCGCAGCAACAGCGCCAGGATGACCGCGATCAGCCCACCCGCGACCGGGAAGATCACCGACAGGTCCCGGGTGTTCGCGTCCCGGATGTCCGTGTAGCTCGCGGTGACCCCACCGAGCAGAGCGGTCGTACCGTCCGGCGCCTCGGCGTGGGCGGCGTCCCGCAGCTTCCCGTCGACCAGGTCGAGCGCAGAGGTCGCGTACGGCGGGTCCGCCAGCACGACGTTGATCTGGGCAACGGTCTTGTCCTGGTTGAGCAAGGCCGGCGAACCGTCCGCGGCAGCCGGGAGGACAGCTCCGACACCTTCCACCTTGGCCAGCTTCCCGGCGTATGCGGTGAGCTCGGCCGGGTCGAGCGGCGTACCGTCGGTGGACCTCACGTACACGGTGGTCGGGTTGAGCGCACCGGCGGGGAAGCCGGCCTGCAGGTCCTTGACCGCGCGGGAGGACTCGGTGTTGTCGGGGAGCTGGCTGAACGCGTCGTAGTCGACCTTCATCCCGAGCGCGCCGAGCGCGAGCGCGACCATCAGGCCGCCGGACAGGATCGCCACCACGGCCGGGCGCTTCGCGGTGAACCGGCCGAACCGCTTGAACATCGCGCCCTTCGGCGTCTGCTGCCACGACTTCGACGGCCAGAACACCTTCGGGCCGAGCAGCGACACGACCGCCGGGATCAGCGTGATCGCCGCGAACGCCATCACCGCGACCGCGATCGCGAGGCCCGGGCCGAGGCTCTTGAACCCGCCGAACACCGCCAGCAGCAGCGCGCTGAACGCGACCACGATCGCCCCGGCCGCCGACACGATCACCTCGGAGACGCGGGCGGTCGCGATCACCAGGGCCTGCTTCGGCTCCTCGCCGGCCCGCAGCCGCTCGCGGTACCGGAACAGCAGGAACAGGATGTAGTCCGTGCCGACGCCGTAGAGCACGACGGTGAGGATGGTCTGCAGGTCCTGCGTCACCTGCAGGTCGAAGGCCTTGGCCGCGAGCGCGATCAGGCCGGGCGCGATCGCGCTGACCAGGCCGACCGTGAGGATCGGCAGCAACGCGGCCACCGGGCTGCGGTAGATGAACAGCAGCAGGCCGACGATCAGGACCAGGGTCGCGATCCCGACCACCACGAACGCGTTCTCGAACGCGTCCTGGTTGTCCAGGAACAACGCCGCGTCACCGGTCACGCCGTACTCGAGCCCGCTGTCGGCCAGGGCCGGCCCGGCGACGTCGCGGACCTTCTGGACCGCGTCCAGGACGGCCTGGTCGTCGGGCATCCCCTTCAACCCGACGGAGACCAGCTGGACCTGCTTGTTCGGCGAGAGCGCCTGCGGTCCGGTCAGAGCGGCCGTGACCCGCTCGATCTTGGCGTCGGTGATCTTCTTCGCGAGCTCGGTCACCTCGGCCTGGTCGGCGGCGGTCAGCTCACCGCCGCCGGCACGCTTGACCACGATGCTCGCGGTGGCGTCGTTGGTCTGGCCGAACGCGTCCGCGGCCAGCTTCTGCGCCTGCACCGACTCGTACTTGTCGGGCAGGAAGCTGGCCTGGTCCTTGTTGGTGACGTCGGCCAGCGTGGGTGCGAACGCGACCACGGCGATCGCCGCGATCACCCAGGCGGCGATCACCTTCCAGGGGTTGTGGACGACGAATCGCCCGAGCCGAGTGAACACGGAACCCTCCTGAGCTGCTGTCTACCTGCCGGTCGGTTGGTAGACTACCTGCCGTCCGGTAGGCACGGGAAGTGAGAAAGTGGTGACATGCAGCACGAGACGCGAACCCGGGACACCAAGAGCGAGATCCACCGCGCCGCCCTCGAGCTGTTCTCGAGTCAGGGGTACGAGAAGACGAGCCTGCGCGAGATCGCCGAACAGGTCGGGATCACCAAGGCGTCGCTGTACTACCACTACTCGTCGAAGCAGGACCTGCTCCGGGCGATCATCGGCACGTTCTTCGACGACATGAACCAGATCTTCGAGCTGATCAAGACGGTGCCCTGGTCACCGGAGAGCGAGCGCGAACTGCTCGGGGCGTACCTGGACGTCGTGATCAAGCACCGGTCCACCGGGCCGACCGTGCTGCGGGACGTGGCCGCGGTGCTGGCCGCGTTCGGCGACGACCTGGACGACCTGATCGCGCGCAGCCGCGCCTTCCAGCTCTGGCTGGCCGGGGACGATCCGACGCCGCGGGACCGGGTGCTGGCGGCGGCCGCGGTCGAGGTGATCGGCGCGGTGCTCTCCTCCGGGCTCAACACGGCCGAGATCAGCGACGCCGAGCTCCGGGCCCATCTGCTCGATGCCGCAACCGCCGTTCTGGCACTGCGCGCCCACGCCCCCGCCGACGCCTGAGGCCTGGCCGGTCCGGACAAACGAAACGCCCGCCGACGGGGGACCGTCGACGGGCGCTGCACGGAGTACGGAAGGTCAGATCTCCTTGCCGTCGGGCTTGCGGTGCTTGCCGCCCTGCTTGTTCTCGGCGGCCTGGCCCGGCTGACCGGCGGCCGGCTTCTGCTGGACCGCCCCGGCGGCCGGCGAGCTGCCCTGCAGTGCCCAGGCCAGGTTCTGCGCCTTGTTGACGCCGGTCTGCGCCGACTGCAGCTCGGTGCGCTTCGCGTCGATGAACTTGCCGAGGTTCGCCTCGGCCTTCGCGAGCTGCTCCGGCGTCGTGGCCGTCGCCACGTGGGAGAGGTGCTCGGCCAGTTGCAGGTTCGTCGGCAGCTTCAGGTCCGGGCCCTGCAGTTCCGGCGAGCTGCGCCGGGCGGCGATCCCGGCGAACGCCGCGCTCGCCCGGGCCGCTCCGTTGCTGATCTTCTGGTTGAACCACCGCGAGCCCTTCGCGGCGGTCTCCTTTCCGGCGGCCACCGCCTTGCCCGCCGCTTCCTTGCCCGAGGCGACCAGGTCGCGGCGGGTGTCGCCGGCCCACTGCTTCGCGTTGGCGACGTTCTCCTTGACGTTGCTGACCATCTCCGCCCTGCGCTCACTGCGCGCGGCGGACTTCGTCTCGTGCTTCTCCTTGGCCTGCTGGTACCTGTTCTTGCCGCTGCTGGCCAGCCGCTGGGCGAAGTCGCTCAGCCGGGTGGTGTTCCGCTGGGCGAAGTGGACGGTCCGCGCGATGGCGTTGTAGACCGGGCCGAGCGCCTGATGGGTCCGGATGGACCGCTGCAGCGCGACCTGGGACTTGGTGTCGAGGTTGGCCAGCCATTCCAGCGCGGCCTTCTGGTCGCCCTGCTTCCACAGACCCTCAGTGCTCATCAGTACTCCTAGTCGAGGTAGACCGCATAGTTGACACCCACCGCCGGTGTCAGCGGGTCCTTGGTCGGCTTGTTGCTGAACAGGTGGAACTGCGCGCCGGGCCGCAGCCAGACGGCCAGGTGCCGGCGGTCGGTACCGGCCCCGGGCGCCCACTCGTCGAGGAACGTGGGGCTGGACTCGTCGCCGACGTAGTCCGGCTCGCCCCAGTGCTTCACGGCCAGGGCCAGGTGGTCCGGCCAGTGCGCGTCCAGGCCCGCCTCGGCCTGCGCGATGTCGTCCGGCCCGATCTGGTACGCCGACCAGCCGGAGTTGCGGCAGTCGGAGAACGTCAGCCCGTCGAACACGACCATGGTGGTCCCGCGCCGGGTGGTGAAACCCCAGGAGGCGGCCACCTCGTCGATCGTCTCGCCCGGTTCCAGCGGCCACGGCTGCCAGCCGGTCGCCGCCATCACGCGCTGGACCAGGGCGCGTACCACTGCTTCACCGGTCTCGTCCGAGTCCGGCCCGGCGACCGCGGTCCAATCCGACACGTCGCCGAGGTCGGCCATCGCCAGGTCGTCCTCGTCGAGCGGTCTGTCCTGCGTCTTCATCCCTGTGCCCTGTTCCTTCCGTCCACGGGGTCACGGCTCGGGGGCAACAAGCCGTCTGCGCAACGCTAAGGCCCGGCAGGTCCATCCGCGACCCGCCCGCGGTTCGTCCGGAGCCGGTCCGGCGACGCGATCGGCTGATGCTGCCCGCCGCGGGGGCGCTCCCACCCGCGGCGGTTACGCCTCAGTCCCGCTCTCGGTGAGCCGGGGTCTTGGTCGCGGTGCCGTGCCGGCTGGTCTCCGGGGCCTCGCCCTTCTGGCCGGCCGCGCTGGACTTGTCGGCCTTCGGCGCGTTCTTCACCGCACCCGACGCCGGCGCGTTGCCGTCGAGCGCCCAGTCCGGCGCCCGGTGCTTGCCGCCCCCGGACTCCTGGCCACCGAACTTGTCCGACTTCTCCGCCGCCTCCGATGCCAGCGGCACCGAGTTGTTCACCGAGGCGTGGAAGGCCTTCGCCAGTCTCGCTTTGTCCTCGGGCGACTGACCCTGACCGGGCGTCTGAGCGGGAGCTGACTGCCCCAGTGTCGCGGGCCGGGGCGTGGCCTGACCGGGGCCGGCCGTCCAGGCGGGGTCGACCCGGCCGGTGGCCGGCTGAGCGGCCTGGGCTGCCCGGGCCGCGCGGCCGGTGGGGTTCTGGCGACGCTCGTTGTAGTCGTCCCGGAACTTCCGCGCCTTGTCGACCGAGCCGCTCTTCACCGCGTTCTTCCAGCGCGACATGGTGTTGACGGCGTTCGCCACGCGCTGACCCGCTGACTGCGACGGCGCGGCATGGGCCGGCCGGGATCGACCGGCAGGGGCCGCGGTGGGGACGTGCGTCCCGGCGGCGGACGCTCTGGCGGCGGCGGTGCGGGGGTCGAGGGACTGGGCCATCTGTGCCTTGACGAAGTGGGCCAGGTCGGCCTTGCCGATCTTCGACCGCCCAATCACCTCCCGTACTGCCGGGTCCATCCGCTTCGCGTCCCGGGCCGCCTGGGCGAAGGCGGCCTTCAGCGTCGCCGTGCCCTGCCGGGTCTCCCGCCAGCGGGTGACCCGGTTCTGCACCATCTTGACCGGGTTGAAGGTCCGCTGCCGCGGCCGGTCGGTCGCCGCGATCTGGCCGGCGGCCATGCCATCGAGCTGCTGGGCGAGCCCCCCGTCGCGGTTGGCGTGCGCGGAGATCTGGGAGTGCGCCAGCGCCTTGAGGTCCTCTTTGCCCAGTTTCGCCCGGCCGACGGCCGCCCGGACGGCCGGGTCCATCCGCTTCGCGTCACGCGCGGCCTGCGCGTAGGCGGCCTTCAGTGTCGCCGTGCCCCGGCGGGTGTTCCGCCAGCGCGAGACGCCGGCGGCCAGCCGGCGAATCGGGTTCCGCGAGGGTGCGCGGTGCGGCGTGCTCATCAGGCCTCCTAGTCGATGTACACGGAGTAGTTCACCCCGACCGCCGTACTGAGCGGCTGGCGGGTCGGCTTGTTGCTGTACAGGTGGTACTGCGCGCCGGTCCGCAACCAGACCGCAAGATGCCGACGCCCCGAACCGGCGCCCGGTTCCCACTCGTCGGCGAACATCGGCGCGCTGTCGTCGCCGAGGTAGTCGGGCTCGCCCCAGTGCTTGCGGGCCAGCGCGAGGTGGTCCGGCCAGGCCGCGTCCAGGCCCTTCTCGGCCGCCGCGATGTCGTCCGGGCCGATGTCGTACGCCGACCAGCCGCTGTCCGGGCAGTCCGAGAAGGTCAGCCCGGCGAACACGATCATCGTGATCCCACGCCGGGTGGTGAACCCCCAGGACGCCATCGCCTCGTCGATCACCTCGCCCGGCTCCAACGGCCACGGCTTCCAGTCGGTGGCGTTCATCACCCGGTAGACCAGGGCGCGGACGACCTCGGGGCCGGCCGCGTCGTCGTCCGGACCGGCGATCCGGGTCCAGTCGGTGATCTCGGCGAGGTCGGCCATCGCCAGGTCGTCCTCGTCCAGGGGTCTGTCCTGGGTCTTCATCCCGCGCGGTGTCCTTCCGTCCATGGCCGGCCGGCCTCTGGGGAAACGTTAGATTCCGACGGGGCCAAACCGCCCGACACGCCGGGGCACGGCCGAGTCCGGCCGGGATTCGCCGCCGATCCGTGATCGGTGGACCGGGCCGCGGGCGGGGTAGGACCAGGACGTACGCTGGTCCGGTGAACGACGAACTCCGGCAGTACGGTTTCGAGACGCTCGCGATTCACGCGGGCAACGAGCCTGACCCGACCACCGGCGCGGTGGTCCCGCCGATCTACGCCACCAGCACGTACAAGCAGGACGGCGTCGGCGGGTTGCGGAACGGCTACGAGTACTCGCGGTCGGCGAATCCGACCCGGACCGCGCTGGAGGAGTGTCTCGCCGCGATCGAAGCGGGCCAGCGCGGGTTCGCGTTCGCCAGCGGGCTCGCGGCCGAGGACACCCTGATCCGGTCGATCTGCGTCCCCGGCGACCACGTGGTGTTCCCCGACGACGCGTACGGCGGCACGTTCCGGCTGTTCTCCCGGGTGCTCGGCACCTGGGGCGTCGAGATGACCCCGGCCGCGGTGACCCACCCGGACGCGATCCGGGCCGCGATCCAGCCGGGCCGGACCAAGGTGGTCTGGCTGGAGACGCCGACCAACCCGCTGCTGAACGTGGCCGACATCGCGATCGTCGCGCAGATCGCGCACGAGGCCGGCGCGCTGCTGGTGGTCGACAACACCTTCGCCTCGCCGTACCTGCAGCAGCCGCTCGAGCTCGGCGCTGACGTGGTGGTGCACTCGACCACGAAGTACATGGGCGGGCACTCGGACGTGGTCGGCGGGGCGCTGATCGTCCGGGACCAGGAGCTGGCCGACAAGATCGCCTTCCACCAGAACGCGATCGGCGCGGTCGCCGGGCCGTTCGACTCCTGGCTGGTGCTGCGCGGCATCAAGACGCTCGGCGTCCGGATGGACCGGCACAGCGACAACGCGGAGAAGGTCGTCGAGTTCCTGCAGCGGCACCAGGCGGTCAGCTCGGTGCTGTACCCGGGCGTCGACGGCCACCCTGGCAGCGAGACCGCGGCCAAGCAGATGAAGCGCTTCGGCGGCATCGTGTCGTTCCGCGTCCGCGGTGGTGAGCAGCAGGCGATCGACATCTGCAACAAGGCCGAGGTGTTCACGCTGGGCGAGTCGCTCGGCGGCGTCGAGTCGCTGATCGAGCACCCGGGCAGGATGACGCACGCGTCGGTCGCCGGGACCCCGCTCGAGGTGCCGGCCGACCTGATCCGGCTGAGCGTGGGGATCGAGACCGTCGACGACCTGCTCCAGGATCTCGACCGCGCGATGGCGTGACCACCCGGTGGGTGGCGGTCGACTTCGGGTCGACCTTCACGAAGGCCGTCGCGGTGGACGGTGGCTCGGGTGAGCTGATCGCCCGGGCCGAGTACCGCACCACGCTCGGTACCGACGTGATGGACGGCTGGTCCGCCTGCCGGCAGCAGTTGCTCGCGGTCGACCGCGGGCTCGAGCGGGCCGAGGTGCTGGCCTGTTCGAGTGCGGGCGGCGGCCTGCGGATCGGTGTCGTCGGCAACGAAGAGCTGGTCACCGCCGAGGCCGGTCGCCGGGTCGCCCTGTCCAGCGGTGGCCGGGTCGTCGCCGTGGTCAGCGGCGGCCTCACCGCCACCTCGTTGAAGCAGCTGCGGTCCGACCGGCCCGACGTGGTCCTGCTGCTCGGGGGGACCGACGGCGGCAACTCCGCGGTCCTGACGAACGCGGCGGAGGTTCTCGCCCGGTACAGGTGGCGTCGCCCGGTCGTTGTCGCGGGCAACATCGAGGCCCGGGGCCAGGTGGCCGCGACCCTCGCCGCCGGTGACGTCCCGCACGTTGCCGCCGGCAACGTCGTCCCGGAGATCGGGGTGTTCGCGCCGGACGGTGCGCGGGCCGCGATCCGGGAGATGTTCCTGGCCCACGTGATCGGCGGCAAGCACCTGTCCCGCGACCCCGGGTTCGCCGCGATGATCCGGGCCGCCACCCCCGACGTCGTGCTGCGGGGCGTCGAGGTGCTCGCCGGGATCCACGGGGACGTCGCCGTGGTCGACATCGGCGGCGCGACCACGGACGTGCACTCGGTGATCGAGCTCGACCCGGAGGACGCGAACCTCGGCCGCGAGGTGGTCGCGACCCACCCGGTCACCCGGACCGTCGAGGGCGACCTGGGGATGCGGTGGAGCGCGGTCCCGGTGGTCCAGGCCGGAATCGAGGCCGGGCTGCTCACCGACGACCCCGCCCTCCTCACCGCGGCGCAACGGCGACACGACGACCCGGCGTACCTGCCGGGCGGGAGCGGCGAGGCGGCGTACGACGAGACGCTGGCGCGGGTGGCCGCGACGGTGGCACTCAGGCGGCACGCGGGGCGGCAACGCGTCGTGTTCGGTCCTGGCGGCAGGGTGATCGAGCGGTCCGGCAAGGACCTGCGCGAGGTGGATCTGCTGGTCGGGTCCGGGGGAGTGCTGCGGCACAACCCGCCCGAGGTGGCCGAGCGGATCCTCGGCGCGGTCGCGCACGGTGCCCGCGAGGAGGGCTGGCTGGTCCCGGCCGAGGCGCGGACCTGCGTCGACCAGGACTACGTGCTGGCCGGCGTCGGTCTGCTGGCCGAGGTGGATCCGCTCGCAGCGGAGGGCCTGGCCCGGCGTGTGGGTTCGGGCATTCATGGAACGGCCGGTCAGGGGCACTAGTCTCGGGACCAGCTAGCTGGGAGGGGTGTGATGAGCGAGCCCAGGGACACCGAGGACCCGGACCAGGTGGACGTACCCGAGGTCGGGCGCGACGGGCCCAGCCCGGTGGCGGACAACGAGGTCGCCGACAACGTCAGCGACAGCGTGGTCCCGGACGCCGCCGACCGCGTGGTGGTGGCGTCGAGCCGCGGCCGGGTGGACACCGGGGTGACGCCGGGCATGCAGATCGCGAGCGCGTGGGCCTGGCGGTTCCTGGTGGTCGTGGCCGCGCTCGGCGTGATCGGGTACCTGCTGCGGTACCTGTCCGAGGTCGTCGTCCCGGTCACCGTCGGGATCCTGCTCACCGCGTTGCTCGTCCCGGTCACGAACGCCCTGCAGAAGGTACGGATCCCGCGAGGTCCGTCAGCGGGGCTCACCGTGGTCGCGACGATCGTGGTGGTGGCCGGTCTGCTCACCCTGGTCGGGACGCAGATCGCCAGCCAGTTCGAGGACCTGTCCACCCAGGTCGGTCAGGGCGTGCAGGAACTCCGTGACCTGGCCCGGGTCAACCTGAACATCACCGACGCCGACATCACCAACGCGCTGAACCAGCTGCGCGACACGGTGATGTCCGGCGGCGTGATCGGGCAGCGCGCGGCCGAGGTCGGGACGACGGCGACGCACGTGGTCGCCGGGCTGTTCATCTCGCTGTTCTGCCTGTTCTTCTTCCTCTACCAGGGCGAGCAGATCTGGGCCTGGCTGGTCCGGCTGTTCCCGCGGCAGGCGCGCGAGAAGGCGGACTCCTCGGGCCGGAAGGCGTGGGTCTCGCTGACCGCGTTCGTGCGGGCGACCATCATCGTCGCGGCCGTGGACGCGATCGGGATCACGCTCGGCGCCGCGATCCTCGGGCTGCCGCTGGTCAGCGCGATCGGCATCCTGGTCTTCGTCGGCGCGTTCGTCCCGGTGGTCGGCGCCCTGGTCAGCGGCGGTGTCGCGGTCCTGGTCGCGCTGGTCGCCAAGGGCCCGCTGATCGCGGTGATCATGCTCGCCGTGGTGATCGGCGTGCAGCAGTTGGAAGCCCATGTGCTGCAGCCGTTCCTGCTCGGCCGCGCGGTCAGCGTGCACCCGCTCGCGGTGATCCTGGCGATCGCGACCGGCGTCGTGGTGGCCGGTATCGTCGGAGCGCTGATCGCCGTCCCGACGGCGGCCGTGGTGAACACCATCGTCAATCACCTGGCCGGCAACGACGTGGACCCCGAACCCCCCAGACCTCTGCCCCGAAGACCGCTCCGGCGGCCGATCCAGGACATCACCGACGGCTGAGTACCCCGGGGCTCCGGCCGCCTCGTCGCGACGAGGCGGCCCGCTGACTCAGAGAGCCGGACCCTGATTGCCCTTGCCGCGCGACCCGGTGGGCCGGGTGCCCTGCCGCTCGTCGGCGGCCGATCCTGGCCGGCTGGTCGACCGCGGCGAAGGTGTGGTGCCGGCGCGGAAGCTGTTCGCCAGGTCGTCGCCGACTCCGGCGCCCCCGCGGCCGTACCCCCTGGCGACGGACGTCAGCCGGTCCGGCGAGACGCTGTTGGCCGGCGGCCGCACGGGACTGTTGGCCAGGGCGTCCCGGTGCGCCTCCCGCTGGCGCCGAGCCTCGGCGATGTTCGGTGGTACAGCCATCACGTGCCCTCCTCGTTGAGGTAGACCGCGTAGTTTATCCCCACCGAGAGGGTCACCGGGTCTTTCGACGGCTTGTTGCTGTAGAGGTGGATCTCGGCTCCCGGTGGGGTCCAGACCGCGAGGTGACGCCGGTCCAGGCCGGCGCCGGACGCCCACTCGTCGACGAACTGCGGGCTGTTGTCGAGCCCGATGTACGCCGGTTGTCCCCAGTGCTTGCAGGCCAGCTGGAACTTGGCCGGCCAGTTCTCGTCCAGCCCGGCTTCGGCTGCGGCCAGGTCGGCGCGGCCGATCTCGTACGCCACCCAGCCGCTGAACGGGCTGTGCGGCAGGACCTGGTCGCCGTACACGGCCATCTCGGTCCCGCGCTTGGTCAGGAAGCCCCAGCCGTCGAGCAGGTCGTCGATGACGGTGTCGCGGCCGTACGGCCAGGGCTTCCACCCGGTCGCCGACTTGACCCGCCGGACCAGTTTGCGGACAGCGGCCGACCCGTTCTGGTTCCTGAACGCACCGGCGACGCGACGCCAGTCACGGACCTCGGCGAGGTCCGCCATCGCGCGGTCGTCGTCGTCCAGCGGCCGGTCGAGAGTCTTCACCAAGCTGTTCCCGTCGTTCAGAGCGTCGTCTTCCGACCGCAACCTAAAGCGCTGCGGGGGTCACTTTGAGCTGCATCGAGACGACGTCCCAGATACTGTCCAGGAAAGGGTTTGCCGGTTATCCCGCGACGAAACCGGGCCCGGACAGACCACCGCCTCCCGGGCCGTTGCGGCCCGGGAGGCGGTGGTTCGGAGTGCCGTGGGTCAGTGCATCGCGGCCGCGGCGGAGGCTTCGACGTCCTCCGGCTTCGCCTCGCCGTCGGTGCGGCCGGCCAGCCGCTGCTCCGGGGTGATGACCGCGATGATCAGCGCGATCGCCAGGAACGGCAGCGAGACCAGGAAGACGTCGCCCATCGCCTCGACCAGGCCGAGCAGCGCCCAGCCCTTCATCGGCTGCTGCAGCGCGTGCAGGGCGTCGACGCTGTTGGCCGCCTTGGCCAGCATGCCGACCATGTTCTGTGCGGTCTGCGGGACGATCTCGCCCAGGTGCTCCTTCAGCCGGCTGGTCAGCACCGCGCCGTACACCGCGGTCCCGATCGCGCCACCCATCGAGCGGAAGAAGGTCATCGTCGAGGTCGCGGTGCCCATGTGCTTGCGGGGCACGCTGTTCTGCGCGGCGGTGACGGTGATCTGCATCGACAGACCCAGGCCGGAGCCCATCACGAACATGTAGATCGCCAGCTGCCAGTACGGCGTGTGCAGGCCGATCGTGGACAGCATCACCATCGCCCCGCCGACCAGGACGGCCGAGATGATCGGGTACATCTTGTACCGGCCGGTGCGGCTCATCAGCTGGCCGCTCGGGATCGACGCGCTGAAGATCCCGACGATCATCGGCAGCAGCGCCAGCCCGGACGCGGTCGGCGACAGGTCCTTGACGGCCTGCAGGTACAGCGGCAGGAAGATCAGCGCGCCGAACATCGCGAACCCGAGCAGGAACGCGTACCCGGCGTACCCGGAGAAGATCCGGCCCTTGAACAGGTCCATCGGGATGATCGGCTCGGCCACCCGCAGCTCGATGAGGACGAAGGCGACCGCGAGCACGACCGCGGCGCCCAGCAGCCCGATCGTCGTCCCGGCGCCCCAGCCGTGGTCCGGGCCGCTCCAGGAGACGGCCAGCAGCAGCGTGGTGACCGCGGCGGTGACGACGGCGGCGCCCAGGTAGTCGATCTTGTGCGAGCGCTTCACGTGCGGCAGCTTGAGCACGGCGGCGACGATCCCGAGCGCGACCAGGCCGATCGGCAGGTTGATCCAGAAGATCCAGCGCCAGCCCGGACCGTCGGTGAGCAGACCGCCGAGCAGCGGCCCGGCCACCGAGGACAGCCCGAAGACGGCCCCGAAGTACCCCATGTACTTACCGCGCTCGCGCGGTGGGATCACGTCGCCGATGGTGGCGAATGCGAGCGACATCAGACCACCGGCGCCGAGACCCTGGACGGCCCGGAAGCCGATCAGCATCTCGATGTTCTGCGACATCGCGGACAGCACGGAACCGGCCAGGAAGGTGACGATCGCCGCGATGAACAGCGGGCGGCGGCCGTACAGGTCGGAGATCTTGCCCCACAGCGGGGTGGAGGCGGTGGACGTCAGCAGGTAGGCGGTGACCACCCAGGACAGCTTGTCCAGGCTGTTGAACTCGCTGACGATCTGCGGCAACGCGGTCCCGACGATGCTCTGGTCGAGCGCCGCCAGGAACATCCCGGCCATCAGCCCGGCCAGCACGACCAGGATCTGCTTGTGGGACAGGTACCCCGGTGCGTCCGGGGTGGACTGAGGCCCGCCGGCAGGGGCGGACTCGGTGGTGCTCATCTGGTGCTCTCCACGTTCTCTTCGGTGTTCTGCCGCGCGGCGATCGCCCAGCCCTTGTCGGCCCAGGCCCTCGGGTCGCCGCCACGTGCGTCGACGATGGTGGTGACGCCCTCGGCGAAGCGCGTCATCAGTCGCTCGAAAGTCACGATGTCCTCGTCGGTCCAGCCCTCCATGGCCTGGGCCAGCAGGGCGGTCCGGCGCTTGGCCGCGGCCTCCCATTCCTCGATGCCCCGCTCGGTCAGCTCGACCCGGAACGCGCGGCCGTCGTCGGGGTCCGCGGAGCGGCGGACCAGGCCGGCCTGCTCCATCGCCCGGACGTGCCGGCTCGTGGTGGAGGCGTCGAGCTCCATCTTGGCCGCCAGGTCGGACAGCCGCAGGGCACCGTTGCAGCGCAGCACGAACAACAGCACGTGCGCGCTGTGGTCGATCGTGTCACCCGGCGCCTTCGACTTCAGCCGCCGGCCGATCCGGGTGAACGCGTGCAGCACACCCTCGATCGGGGTCTGCGGAACGTACGCGTCATTTGCTTGCATGCTGCAAGCATATACATGCTTGCGTGATACACGCAAATGAGTTTCCTAAGATGGTCCTATCGCCGCAAGAGAGTAACTATTCGTAGTCTGACGGTCACGGACAGCGTGGGAAGAGGGTCGGATGGAGAAGATCGCAGTCGTCACCGGGGGCGGGTCCGGGCTCGGGCGGGAGATGGCGCTCGCGCTGGCGGGGGCCGGCTTCGGTGTCTGGGTGACCGGGCGGACGGAGGCGAAGCTGCGCGAGACGGCCGAGCTCGGCGCCGGCCAGGTGCGGTACGGCGTGCTCGACGTGAACGACGGCGCCGCGGTCCGGGCGTTCTTCGAGGCGCTGCCGCGGATCGACGTGCTGGTGAACAACGCCGGGATCGGGATGCCGGCCGCGTCGGTCGAGGACGTCGCCGAGGCGGACTGGCGGCAGGTCGTCGACACGAACCTGACCGGCTCGTTCCTGTGTGCCCAGGCCGCCTTCGCGCGGATGCTGCGGCAGGACCCGAAGGGCGGCCGGATTATCAACAACGGGTCGATCTCGGCGCACGTCCCGCGGCCGCACGCGATCGCGTACACCGCGACCAAGCACGCCATCACCGGGCTGACCAAAGGGCTCGAGCTCGACGGCCGCCCGCACGGCATCACCGCCGGCCAGATCGACATCGGCAACGCGGCTACCGCGATGACCGAGCGGATGGAGCAGGGTGCGCTGCAGCCGGACGGAACGACGGCGGTCGAGCCCACCTTCGATCCGCGGATCGTGGCCGACTTCGTGGTCCGGGTCGCGCAGCTCCCCGTCACCGTGGCGGTGCCGACGCTGACCGTGATGGCCGCCGGCATGCCGTACGCCGGACGCGGGTAGCGGTCAGCTCTGGACGATCAGGCCGGCCAGCGTGCCCCGGGTCCGGCGGAGGTCGTCGAGCCGCTGGTCCATCGCGGACAGCTCGCCGGCCAGGATGTCGCGGAGGTCCTGGCACCAGTCGAACCGCGTGCCGTCACCGCGGACACAGGGGAGGACCGCGCGGATCACCTCGGTGGTGAGCCCGGCCCCGAGCAGGGCGCGGATCTTGCGGACCGTCGCGACCGCGTCCTCGGTGTAGCTGCGGTAGTCGTTCGGGCCGCGGTCGGGCTCCAGCAGGCCCTGCGCCTCGTAGTACCTCAGGAGGCGCGGGCTGACTCCCGTCCGCCGGGACAACTCGCCGATCAGCATGCGCACCTCTTCGGACTTGACCTTGACACCGGTGTGAATTCCTAACGTGCCCGGTATGAGTCAACATTCCGCGTCCACCCAAGTTCCACCGCGCTGGCCGGCCCGGACCTGGATCGCGCTGCTGATCTGCAGCGGGGTGATCCTGCTCGACGGCCTGGACATCTCGATGATCACGGTCGCGATCCCGCAGATCCAGCACGAGCTGGGCATGACCGCGGCCGTGGCGCAGTGGCTGGCCGGGGCGTACATCCTGGCGTTCGGCAGCATCCTGTTGCTCGGTGGGCGGTGCGCCGACCTGTTCGGGCGGCGGCGGGTGCTCGTCGTTGCGATGACCGTGTTCGCCGTGGTCTCGCTGCTCGGCGCGCTGGCCACCGATCCGGTGCTGCTGATCGTGTCCCGGTTCCTGAAGGGCGCCGCGGCCGCGTTCACCGCGCCGGCCGCGATGTCGCTGCTGACCACCACGTTCCCCGAGGGTCCGCACCGGAACCGGGCGTTCGGGATCTTCAACGTCTTCGAGGCCTCCGGGTACTCCTCGGGGCTGCTCGTCGGCGGTCTGCTCGCCACGATCGACTGGCGGGCGACGTTCGTGCTGCCGATCCCGATCGCGGTCCTGCTGGTGTTCGCCGCGATCCGGTACCTGCCGCCCGACCCACCGCGGACCGAGCGGGAGCGGCTCGACGTCGGCGGAGCGGTGACGTTGCTCGGTGGGATGCTGCTGTTCGTGTTCACCGTGTCGTCGGCCGCGGACGCCGGGTGGACCTCGACCCGGACGATCGGCGGACTCGTGGTGGCCGCCGCACTCCTGACCGCGTTCGGCATGATCGAGCGGACCGTCCGCCGCCCGCTCGTCCGGCTCGGGATCTTCCGCAACCGCGCCCTGGCGACCGCGAACGTGAGCGCCGCCCTGTTGTACGGCGGGGCGATGGGCTTCCAGTTCCTGCTCGCCCTCTATCTGCAGAACGTGAACGGCTGGCAGCCCTGGCAGATGGCGTTCGTCCTGCTCCCGGCCGGCCTGATGGTCGTCCTCATCGGCCCGAAGCTCGGCGCCCTGCTGAGCCGGTACGGCGTGGGCCGGGTCCTGCTGACCGGGCTGGCCGCGTTCATCCCCGCGTACGCCCTGCTGCTGCGGCTCGGCCCCGAGCCGGACCTGTGGACGGTCCTGCTCCCCGCGTCGGTGTTGTGGGGGCTCGGCTTCGCGCTCAGCATCTCCGCGTTGATGGTCGCCGGGACCAGCGGGGTGGCCGACGAGGAGCAGGGCCTGGCGGCTGGGCTGCTGAACAGTTCGCTCCAGGTCGGCGGCGCGTCCGGTCTGGCCGTGGTCACCGCCGCGATCGCGCCCGGGACCGAGCCGGGGATGTTCCCGCCGGGGGTGTGGGTGATCCTGGCGTTCGCCGTGCTGACCCTGGTGGCGCAGGTCTTCCGCCGGTCCCGCTGAGCGGACTGCCCAAAACGACAAGCGCATTGTCGGCGGAGATGGTTACTGTCGTGGACGTGAGTGAGCAGCGGGAGTCTCTCGTGCACGCGCGGGGTCTGCGGAAGTCGTACGGCGACTTCGAGGCGGTCGCGGGGATCGACCTGGACGTCTGGAAGGGCGAGGCCTTCGGGTTCCTCGGGCCGAACGGCGCCGGCAAGTCCTCCACCATGCGGATGATCGGCGCCGTCTCGCCGACCAGCGGCGGCACGCTGCGGATCCTCGGCCAGGACCCGGCGGTGGACGGGCCGGCGATCCGGGCCCGGCTCGGCGTCTGCCCGCAGGACGACACCCTCGACGTCGAGCTGTCCGTCCTGGAGAACCTGACCATCTACGGCCGGTACTTCGGGCTCAGCCGGGCCGAGTGCCGGGAGCGGGCGGAGCAGCTGCTCGAGTTCGTCGCCCTGACCGAGAAGGCGAAGGTCAAGGTGGACGAGCTGTCCGGCGGGATGAAGCGGCGGCTGACGATCGCCCGGTCGCTGGTGAGCCGGCCGGACCTGCTGCTGCTCGACGAGCCGACCACCGGACTCGACCCGCAGGCCCGGCACCTGTTGTGGGACAAGCTGTTCCGGCTGAAGCAGACCGGGGTGACGCTGATCATCACCACGCACTACATGGACGAGGCCGAGCAGTTGTGCGACCGGCTGGTGGTGATGGACGGCGGCCTGATCGCGGCGGAGGGCTCGCCGGCCGAGCTGATCCGGGACTACTCCACCCGCGAGGTCACCGAGCTGCGGTTCGGGCCGGAGGTGATGCTCGCCGACCACGATGCGCTGGCCGGCAAGGTCGAGGATCTGGCCCAGCGGGTCGAGGTGCTGCCCGATCGCCTGCTGCTCTACACCGACGACGGTGAGCACGCGGCGGCCGCGGTGCACGAGCGTGGTCTGCAGCCGGCCGCGGTCCTGGTCCGCCGGTCCACGCTCGAGGACGTCTTCCTGCGGCTCACCGGCCGGACGTTGGTGGACTGATGACCGCGGTCCTGGTCGAGAACGGCCGCCGTCAGTTCGACTACTGGCTCACCGTCTACAAGCGGACCTGGAAGGGCAGCCTGGTCAGCAGCTTCCTGCTGCCGCTGCTCTACCTGGCCGCGATGGGGATCGGGCTCGGGTCCTTCGTCGACGAGAACGGTACCGGCGCCCTCGGCGGAGTCAGCTATCTGCAGTACATCGCGCCCGGCTTGCTCGCGGCGACCGCGTTGCAGATCGCCGTGAGCGAGTCGACGTACCCGGTGATGGGCGGGATCAAGTGGCACAAGTTCTACTACTCGATGATCGCCACGCCGCTGCGGCCGGCCGACGTGATGTACGGGCAGCTCGCGTTCATCGCGTTCCGGGTGCTGACCACGTGCACGGTGTTCACGGTGGTGATCGCGATGTTCGGCGGGCTCGCCACGCCACTCGGGCTGCTCGGATTGCCGGTCGCGCTGCTGGTCGGGATGGCCGCGTCGGCGCCGGTCTGCGCGGTCGCGACCCGGCTGGAGAACGACTCCGGCTTCGCGATGATCTTCCGGTTCGGGGTGATCCCGGCGTTCTTGTTCTCGGGTGCGTTCTTCCCGGTCTCGCAGTTGCCGGACTGGATCGAGTGGCTCGCGTACCTGAGCCCGTTGTGGCACGGCGTCGAGCTGGCGCGTGACCTCAGCCTGGACACGGTCGAGCCGCTGCCCGCCCTGGGCAACCTGCTGTACCTCGGCGCGTGGTTCGGCGTCGGCACCTGGTTCGCGGTCCGCGGCCTGACCCGGAGGTTGATCAAATGACGGGGACCCTGACCGCGCGGGTGGTCCCGCTGCCGGTCCGGCTCGGCGCGGGCCGGCACCTGGTCGAGCGGAACTACCTGGTCTACCGGCGGTCCTGGGTGGTGTTCGTCTCCGGCTTCTTCGAGCCGGTGTTCTACCTGCTGTCGATCGGGATCGGGGTGGCCCAGCTGGTCGGCGACTTCACCCTGGCCGACGGCACCGTGATCGGGTACGCCGCCTTCGTGGCGCCGGCGATGCTGGCCAGTTCGGCGATGAACGGCGCCATCTTCGACTCGACGTACAACATCTTCTTCCGGATGAAGTACGCCCGGTTGTACGACTCGATGCTGGCCACGCCGTTGCGGCCGTGGGACGTGGCGACGGGTGAGGTGACGTGGGCGTTGCTACGGGGCGCCTGCTACTCGGCGATGTTCATCGTGGTGATGCTGGTGCTCGGCCTGATCGAGTCGTGGTGGGCCGTGCTCGCGTTGCCGGTCGCGGTGCTGATCGGGTTCGCGTTCGCCGGGGCCGGGATGGCGCTGACCACGTTCATGCGCAGCTGGCAGGACTTCGAGTTCGTCCAGCTGATCATCATGCCGATGTTCCTGTTCTCGGCGACCTTCTACCCGGTCGAGACGTACCCCGGGGCGATCCGCTGGCTGGTCCAGCTCACCCCGCTGTACCAGGGCGTCGCGCTGGAACGCGCCCTCACCACGGGCACCGTCGGCTGGACGATGATCCTGAACGCCCTGTACCTCGCGGCGATGGGCGCCCTCGGTCTGTACGTCGCCTCCCGCCGGCTCGGCCGGCTCCTGCTCAAGTAGCCAGCAGCCGCTTCAGCCAGTAGTCGCCGCCACCCAGCATCGAGCGGCGGCTCGGCCCGGACAGGTGCTCGGACAGGTGCAGGTAGGTCATCGTCTGGTGCAGGATGCCGACCTGCCCGGCCAGCTCGACGGCCCGGCGAAGGTCGTCCACTCCCGCGTACTCCGACCACTCCGCGAGGTACGCGTCCCGCAGAAGCTCGGCCGTCGCCGGATCCGAGGTCACCGCGGTCGCCTGCTCGAAGAACGTCACCAGGTCGAGGAACGGATGGGACACGGCCGCGTCGGTCCAGTCGAACGCGAGCGCCCGGCCGTCCCGGATCGCGACGTTGCGCGGGTGCAGATCCCCGTGCAGCAAGGTCTCCGGGACCCCGATCGCGGCGAGCTCCTGGATCGCGGTACCGAACCGCCCCGCCGCCTCACGAAGTTTGTCGCGATCCCCGGGATCGAGCCGGTCGGTCAGCAGATTCGGCCCGAACAGCCGATCAAGCTCGCCGGTCAGGAGCTCGAGCCGGCGATCCACACAGGCGTACTCCAGCAACGTGTCGGCCCGGCCGACAAAGGCACGCTGCAACCGGGCATGCCCACGCACGGCCGCGAGCCACAGTTCCACATCATCGCTGTCCGCCAGCGCCGTCCCGAGATCGGGCAGCACCATCCAGGCCCGGTCCTCGTCGATCGCGAGCGGCGTGACCACGAATTCGGGCAACTTGCTCGACAACGCGTGCAGCACCCGCGGCTCGTGGGCGAACAACAGCGCCGGCGCATCCGGCCGGATCGGTACCACCGTGCTGGTGTGCGCCTGCGCCTTGAAGTACACGTCCCCGGCCTCGGTCGGACAGCGCAGCACATTCGACAGACCCCACGTCCGCACCTGCGTCGGTATGCCGGTGCGCCGCGTCCCCGCCACGGCCAGCTGCTCGTCGAGCCAGGGCAGCGCCTCGGCGTACCAGCCCGGCCTCGTCCACGCCGGAGTCACCGGGTGTCCGACCGGCAGGGCGAGGTGTTCGCCGGCCAGCTTGAGCGTGGAGTCCTCGGTCAGGTCCTGGCCAGGTACCGGCTGGTCGCTGACGAGCAGGTACGAGACCCGGCCCGGCTCGTCGGCGAGACAGGTGAGCACGTAACCGTCGATGCCAAGCTGCTCGCGCAAAGCCCGCAACGGGTCCTCGACGTCGGGAAACCAGACCTTCTCCGGGATCGACACGGTCACCGGTCCCCGCGGGTCCGAGCCTTCCGGGTCCACCATGACAGCGCTGATCGTCGTCGTCTCGGGCACCGACGGATCGTAGGTCGACGGATCCGGATCCCACACCTGGTTTAACCGCTCACGCGCAGTCCCCGGCCGACGACGCTGCGGAACTATCCACCCCGGCTCGGCGTCGGACAGGGCATGATCCTGCGGCTGACGAATTCGATCGACGCGTTCCGCCGGGGGCAGCGGGTCCGGGCCGAGCTGCGAGCACCCCGAGAGCGGTTGCCGGGTGGGCGGCGGCAGTGGATCGCGAAGTCGATGCGCTGGATGGCCGACGAGTTCGGCACCGACGTGCTGCGCCGGCCGATCGTCCTGCCCGACGACGTGATCCCCGACGGGTACGACGGCAGCCTGGCCGCGGCCGAAGCGGTGACGGCCCGGATCCGGGAGCGGATGGACATCCCCGCCGACCGCCTCGAGATCTGCTTCGACCTGCCGGACACGCGGAGCCGCCGACCGGCCCGCTCCGGGTCCCGGCCATTGGTGAAGGAGCTGAGCGGCCGGTGGATCAGGGGAGAGGACCACAACCGCATCTGGCTCGTCCCGGCGCTGGCTGAGGACCCGGTCGCGCTGGTGGCCGTGTGCGCGCACGAGGCGGGCCACGAAATCCTGCTCGGTGACGGGCGGATCTCGCCGATCGCGCGGCCCGACCACGAGTCGCTGACCGATCTGCTCACCGTCTTCTTCGGACTCGGCATCTTCACCGCCAACGCCGCGTACGACGTGCGCACGCATCCCGGTGGACGGAAGCTTCCGCTCGCCCGTGGGTACCTGCGCGAGGACGCGCTGGCCGAGGCGCTCGCGTACTACGCGGCCCTCCGCGACGAACGCGACCCCGACTGGGCGCAGTACCTGGACCGTCCGGTCCGCCGAAGGCTGGCCAACAACCGCCACCTCGGCAGGCGGCCGCGGTAACGCAAATTGCCGCCACATCAGCAGGCATCGCTATTACTGTGAGGACGTGATCGATGCCAGGGACATCGTGCGGGCGGCGGACCTGCTGCATGACGTCGTGGCGCCGACGCCGTTGGAGTACTCGCGGTGGCTGAGTGAGCTCGTCGGCGGCGAGGTGTTCCTCAAGTGCGAGAACCTGCAGCGGACCGGCTCGTTCAAGCTGCGCGGCGCGTACGTGCGGATGGCGCGGCTGTCGAAGAAGGAGCGGGCCCGCGGCGTGGTCGCGGCGAGCGCCGGCAACCACGCGCAGGGGGTCGCGCTGGCGGCGCAGTTGCTCGGGATCGACGCGACCGTGTTCATGCCGTACGGGGCCCCGATCCCGAAGGAGAAGGCGACCCGCGCCTACGGTGCGGACGTGCGCTTCGCCGGCACCTCGATCGACGACTGCCTGGCCGCCGCCTCCGAGTTCGAGCGGGAGACCGGCGCGATCCTGATTCATCCCTTCGACCACCCGGACATCGTGGCCGGGCAGGCGACCACCGGGCTGGAGATCGTCGAGCAGTGCCCGCAGGTCCGGACTGTCGTCGTCCCCACCGGGGGCGGCGGCCTGATCGCGGGCATCGCGTCGGCCATGCAACGCGACGGTATGCCGATCGGCGTGGTCGGGGTGCAGGCGGCCGCGGCCGCGGCGTACCCGGCGTCGCTCGCCGCCGGTGAACCGGTTGCCCTGGACAAGATGGCGACGATGGCCGACGGGATCGCGGTCGGGCTGCCGGGCAAGGTGCCGTTCGAGGTGATCCGGGAGCACGTCGACGAGATCGTCACGGTCGACGAGGATTCGTTGTCGAAGGCCCTCTTGCTGGTGCTGGAACGCGCCAAGCTGATGGTCGAACCGGCCGGTGCCGCCGGAGTGGCCGCCGTGCTGGACGATCCGTTGCGGTTCGAGCCGCCGGTCGTCGTCGTGCTGACCGGTGGCAACATCGATCCCCTGTTACTCCTGCGCGTCCTCCGGCACGGCCTGGCGGCGGCGGGGCGGTACCTCTCGTTGCGGGTCCGGATCCCGGACACGCCGGGCGGCCTCGCCACCCTGCTGACCCGGCTGGCGCAGGAGGAGGCGAACATCATCGAGGTACTGCACGAACGGATCTCGGCCTCGCTGCACCTGGACGAGGTGGAGGTCGCCCTGCAACTGGAGACCCGGGGTGAGGAGCACCGGATGAGGGTATTGGCCAGTCTGGACAGCAACGGGTACACGTACACCCTGAACTGAGGAGCAAGTCGTGAAGGTCGTCGCCCTAGTGGCCGCAGCCGCTGTTTTGTTCACCGCCGCCTGCACGCCGGGCTCGGACAACCCGGGTGGGTCGGCGAGTACGCCGAGCTCGGTGAAGACCGACGCCGCGTCACTCGGCGACGTCACCCTGACCGTCTGGGACCAGGAGGTGCGGGGTGGTCAGGCGGCCCAGATGGCCGAGCTGAACAAGCAGTTCCAGGCCAAGTACCCGAACATCAAGCTCAACCGGGTCTCCCGTTCCTTCGACGACCTGAAGACACAGCTGCGACTGGCCCTGACCGGCAACGACGCCCCCGACGTCGTCCAGGCGAACAACGGCCGCTCGGACATGGGCGAGTTCGTCAAAGCGGGCCAGCTGGTCCCGCTGGACGAGTGGGCGAAGGCGTACGACTGGGGCAGCCGGTACCCGGCCTCCGTCCTGCAGTACTCGCGGTACTCCGCCGACGGCAAGACGTTCGGCGAGGGCAACCTGTACGGGCTGCCGCAGGTCGGCGAGGTCGTCGGGATCTACTACAACAAGGAGAAGCTGGCCAAGCTCGGCGTGCAGCCGCCGAAGACATGGGCCGAGTTCGAGGACGCGCTGGCCAAGGCGAAGGCGGCCGGCGAGGTCCCGATGCAGCTCGGCAACCTGGACAAGTGGCCGGCCATCCACGTCTTCGGCACGGTCCAGGGCCGGTTCACCCCGGCCGACCAGATCACCACCCTCGCCTTCGGCCGGTCCGGTGCCTCCTGGAAGACGCCGGAGAACACCAAGGCCGCCGAGGCGCTGGTGTCGTGGGTGGACAAGGGGTACTTCAACTCCGGCGTCAACGGGCAGGGGTACGACCCGGCCTGGCAGGACTTCGGCAAGGGCAAGGGTGTCTTCCTGATCGCCGGGACCTGGCTGCAGGCCGATCTGCAGAAGGCGCTCGGTGACAAGGTCGGGTTCATGCTGCCGCCGGGGCAGGCGGCCGACGCGAAGCCGGTCGTCACCGGCGGGACCGGGCTGCCGTTCGCGGTCACCAACAAGGCGAAGAACCCGGACGCGGCCGCGGCGTACATCAACTTCATCACCAGCCCGGACGCGATGAAGGTGCTCACCTCGACCGGTAACCTGCCGATCGCCGACACCTCCAGCCAGCAGGCGCCGCCCGGACTCGCCGCCGACGTGTTCAGCAGCTTCGGGACCGCGGTCAGCAAGGAGGGCCTGGTGCCGTACCTCGACTACGCCACGCCGACCATGTACGACACCCTCGGTGCCGCGCTGCAGGACCTGACCGCCAAGAAGGCGACCCCGGACCAGTTCCTCACCAAGCTCGAGACCGACTACAGCAAGTTCGCCGGCCAGTGAGGGCCCGCGCGGCCACTGCGCGGGCCGCCCGGGCCGGCCGCGGCGCCCCGCCGGGGGAGCCGCGCAGGATCGGGTACCTCTACCTGTTACCGGCGCTGGTCGTCTACGGCCTGTTCCTGCTCTACCCGCTCGGCCGGGCCGTGCACCTGTCCTTCTTCGAGTGGGACGGCATCACGCTCGGCAAGTTCGTTGGCCTGAGCAACTATGCCGACGTGGTCGCGGACGCCGGGCTGCGGGCCGCGTTCGGGCACGCGCTGGTGCTGATCGTCTTCTACGCGGTCCTGCCGGTCGTGATCGGGCTCGCGCTCGCGTCGGTCCTGCAGCGAGCGCGGGTCCGTGGGCTCGGCTTCTTCCGGACCGTCGTGTTCCTGCCGCAGGTGGTCGCGATGGTCGTGGTCGCCGTTGCCTGGCGCCACATCTACGCGCCGGACGGCCCGCTCAACGACGTACTGCGGGCCGTCGGGCTCGACTCGCTCGCGCGCGGCTGGCTCGGCGACTACACGTTCGCCCTGCCCGCCGTCGGCGTGATCGGGACCTGGTTCGAGACCGGTCTGGTCACCGTGCTGCTGCTGGCCGGGATGGCCCGGATCCCGCGGGAGCGGTACGAGGCGGCGCGGCTCGACGGGGCCGGGCCGTTCGCCGAGTTCTTCGCGGTCGTGCTGCCCGCGGTCCGCGGTGAGATCGCGGTCGCGGTGACGTTGACGGTGATCGCGGCGTTGCGGACGTTCGACCTGGTCTACGTGACCACCAGCGGAGGACCGGGGACGTCGACCACGGTCCCGTCGTACGAGGTGTACCACCGGGCGTTCGAGCTCGGCCAGGTCGGTTCGGCGGCCGCGATCGGGGTCTGCCTGACCGTGCTGATCTTCGTCATCACGCTCGGCGTGAACCGGATCGCGGATCGGGGTACCGCATGAGGGCGTCGGCGGCCGAGCGCTTCGGCAACTACCTGCTGCTGGCGGTCTTCGGTCTCTTCGCGCTGGCGCCGATCGTCTCCATCGTCACCGCGGCGCTCGGCCCGGACGACGCGGGCGGCGGGACCAGCGGCTTCGGCAACTTCGGCCGCGCCTGGGAGGTCGGCCACTTCGGCACGTACCTGCGGACGAGTGTGCTGGTGTCGGTGACCGTGGTGATCGCGAGTGTGCTGCTGTCGATCCTCAGCGGGTACGCGTTCGGCACGATGCGGTTCCGCGGGGCGGGGCCGCTGTTCTACCTGTTCCTGGTCGGGATCATGATGCCGACCGAGGCGATCGTGGTGCCGCTGTACTTCGACCTGCGCTCGCTCGGGCTGACCAACACGTTCTGGTCGGTCGCATTGCCGCAGGTCGCCCAATCGGTGGCCTTCGGCACGTTCTGGATGCGGGCGTACTTCCGCTCCTCCAGCCGGTCCCTGGTGGAGGCGGCCCGGCTGGACGGGGCCGGTCACTGGCGGACGTTGTGGCAGGTGCTGGTCCCGCCGGCGCGGCCCGCGCTGGTGACGTTGATCGTCCTGGTCTTCATGTGGACGTGGAACGAGTTCCTGATCCCGCTGGTGATGGTGACGAGCGAGTCGCTGCGGACCGCGCCGCTCGGACTCGCGTTCTTCTCCGGCCAGTACACCTCGGGCTTCACGTTGCTGGCGGCCGGTGCCGTGATCGTGGGGACGCCGGTGGTACTGATCTACGCGTTCCTGCAGCGGCACTTCATCCAGGGCATGCTCGAAGGCGCCGTGCGCGAGTAGCTCCGCCGGCGCCGCGTCCCGCGGTACTAGTCGGCCGGCTCGCAGCTCTTCAGCAGGGGAGCGTGCAGCCGGTCGGCGAGGACCTGGCGCTGGGTCGGCTGCGCCTCGGTCTGCCGGAGCAGGCCCTCGTCGGTGAGCCGGACGTTCACCGCGCGCCGGTCCTCGGGGCACATGTGCCGCTCGACCAGCCCGGCCGTCTCCAGCCGGCCGATCACACGGGACAGCGCGCTCTGGCTCAGGTGCACCGACTTGGCGATCTGCTGCACCTTCGCCGACTGCTCGGGCAGCTCGGCCAGCCGCTCGAGCACCTCGTACTCGCTCATGCCCAGCTGGTGACCGGCCTGTAGCGCACGGTCCAGCGCACAGGTCAGGTCGGCGTGCCGGGCCAGCAGCTCGCGCCAGGCGCGCACGTCGGTGCCGGTCTCCTCCGCGCTGGTCTCACCAGGGCCGGCGCTGACCTTCGTCTCGGTCATGCCGGCGACATTATCATGCACACGCATTTCATGCAAATGCATTTAATGCCTAGACATTAGATGCACATGCATGCAAAGCTCTCTCCTCGTGACACAGACAACGCACACCACATCACCGGACCGCCTGACCTGGGACGCGCGCCTCTGGGGCGCCCTCCTGGTGGTCTGCGGCGTGATCTTTCTCGACGGCCTGGACGTGTCCATGGTCGGGATGTCCCTGCCCGCCATCGGCGCCGACCTCGGCGTCCCGCTCTCGTCACTGCAGTGGGTCGTCACGGGGTACGTGCTCGGGTACGGCGGTCTGCTGCTGCTCGGCGGCCGGACCGCGGACCTGCTCGGCCGCCGCCGGGTGTTCCTGATCGCCCTCGCCGTCTTCGCCGTGGTCTCGATGCTGAGCTCACTGGCCACCAACCCCGAACTGCTCATCGCCGCGCGGTTCGTGAAGGGCGTCGCCGCCGCGTTCACCGCGCCGGCCGCGCTCTCGATCATCACCACGACCTTCCACGAGGGCCCGGACCGCAACCGCGCCCTCAGCATCTTCACCACCTGCGCCGCCAGCGGGTTCTCGATGGGCCTGATCCTGGGCGGCGCGCTGACCGAGGTCGGCTGGCGCTGGACCTTCCTGATGCCCGGCCCGGTCGCGCTGATCGTCTTCCTGTTCGCGCTGAAGCTGATCCCGAACAGCCCTCGGGACGACTCGGCCGGCGGCTACGACGTCCCCGGCGCCGTCACCGTCACGGCCGGCATGCTGTCCCTGGTGTACGCCGTGGTCGGTGCCGAGCACGCCGGCTGGGTGTCGCTGCAGACCATCGGCCTGTTCGTCCTCGCGGTCGCGATGCTGACCACATTCGTCCTGGTCGAGCGCAAGTCGAAGCACCCGCTGGTCCGGCTCGGGATCCTGCGGCAGGCACCGCTGCGCCGCGCCAACCTGGCCATCCTGACCGTCTTCGGCGCGTACGTCGCCTTCCAGCTGATCGGCACGCTGTACCTGCAGAACCTGCTCGGCTGGTCCTCGTTCGAGACCGCGCTCGGCTTCCTGCCCGCCGGTCTGCTGGTGGCCACCCTGTCGCCGCAGATGGGCAAGCTGGCCGACCGGATCGGTACCGAGCGGATGATCGTGGCCGGGATGGCGCTGTTCGTCGCCGGCTACGCCCTGTCGCTGCGGATCGGCCCGGAGTCGGCGTACTTCGCGACCGTCTTCCCGACGATCATGCTGATCGGTCTCGGCTTCGCGATCGCCTTCCCGGCGCTGAACATCCAGGCCACCTCGGGGGTCGCGGACCACGAGCAGGGGCTGGCCTCCGGGCTCTTCAACACCTCGAACCAGGTCGGCGGCGCGATCATGCTGGCCGTCGTCACCGCGGTGATCAGCAGCCAGTCGGCCGGCGTGACCACGGCGGCCGGGATGCTGACGGCGTACAAGCCGGCGCTCGCGGTCGTCACCGGGATCGCGGCGGTCGGTCTGCTGATCGGTCTCACCGGGCTGCGCGGCCTGCGGGCGCGCCGGGCCCTGGAGGCTCAGGAGGCCGCTGAACTGGAAGCCGTGCAGCGCGAGCTGTCGCGGGAGGAAGTCACGCCGGCGGCGTGAACCACGCGCTCGGCTGACGACAACAACCGGCTCTGTCGAGTCGTGCAGTCAATACAGAGCGCAGTGCGGGTCTCGGGCTACTCCGCCGGGACCCGCACTGCCGTGTTCGGGAGGTTTCGGGGCGATCCCTTATTGGTTTGGCCCGGTGCGGGTGCTGGACTGGGGTCATGAGCGAGAGCGACTACGACCGCCGGGTCAAGGACATCCTCGACCGGGTCGCCCAGGGCCACCTGACCAGCGAAGAGGCCGCGACGCTGATCGCGGCCCTCACCAAGCCGACCCCACCGACCGGTCCGGTCGCCCAGCCCGAGACCCGAGCCGACGCCGGTACCCCCGCCGACGCCGGAGCCGCGTCCGGATCAGCAGCCGGATCCCCGGCAGGCTCCGCGGTCGGTGACGACGTGCCGTCCACCTCGGTGTGGGCCGACGCGGTCGATTCGCCGACCACGGGCGCTTCGACCCCTGCGGCCGATGCGCCGACGGTTACCTCGGCCGGGGACGCGCCGGCGGAGAGCGTCGTGGACGACGCGCCCGCGGACGCAGGTGCGGCGGCCTCGCCGGTCGAGGGCGCGGTGCTGGACGAGCCGCTGGACGCCGAGCCGACCGAGGACGAGCGCGAGGCCGAGCACAGCAACGTCCCGGTGCCGTCCGGGGTGCAGCGGGTGACGATCCGGGCGATCGGCCGGCGGGTCCGGCTGATCGGCGAGCCGGCCATCAACGGCGTCGCGGTGGACGGGCCGCACGTGATCAAGCGGGACGGCGACACGCTCGCGATCAACAGCGAGGGCGACATGGGCGTCTCGATCGACGGGTTCAGCATGTTGCGGACCCGGTCGGTCGGCGATCTCAAGTCGCACGTGAACGGCTTCGCCAAGGAGCTGTCGATCCGGGTCAACCCGATGCTCGAGGTCGAGATCGAGGTGACCGGCGGCAGCGTCGTCGCGGAACGGCTGCCCGGCCTGCAGCGGGTCCGCGTGACCGCCGGGACGGCCAAGGTGACCGACGTCGACGGCCCGATCGACCTGCTGGTCCAGGCGGGCTCGGCGCACCTCGACGCACAGGTCACCAAGGGCCGGTCCCGGGTCCGGGTCGAGTCGGGCTCAGCGACCGTCAACCTGCGGCGCGGATCCGATGTCCGGGTGCACACCGAGTCGCAGCTCGGCCGGGTCACCTGGACGGGAGCCGTCAACGGCCAGTCCAAGGACGTGGAGATCGGCCGCGGCCGGGCCGCCCTCGACGTCGAGGTCCTCGTCGGCTCCGCGCAGATCAGCTCGGACTGACGGCCCCCGGTAAGACTGACGGTGGCGCCGGATGCGCCGCCGTCCCGCGTCAACCAGCGGTGACCAGCCCAGCCTCGTAGGCGGTGATGACGAGCTGGGCGCGGTCGCGGGCGGCCAGTTTGGCGAGCAGGTTCCCGATGTGGGTCTTGACCGTCTTGATCGAGATGCGCAGGGCCGCCGAGATCTCGTCGTTGGACAGGCCGCGGGCGACCAGGACCAGTACCTCGGTCTCGCGCTCGGTCAGCCGGTCGACCGATCGGGACCGGTGGGCCGTCGGCCGGTCGAGGTAGTGCTCGACGAGCCGGGTCACGATCCGCGGGGCGAACAACGACTCCCCACGGTGGGTCCGGCGGACGGCGTCGAGCAGCTGGTCGGGCTCGGCGTCCTTGAGCAGGAAGCCGCTAGCGCCCGCACGGAGCGCGGCGTACACGTACTCGTCGAGCTCGAACATGCTCAGGACCAGCACGCGGGTGCCGTTCAGCAGGCCGGTGAGCTGTCGAGTGGCCTCGATGCCGTCGCCGCCGGGCATCCGGATGTCCATCAGGACGACGTCGGGCCGCAGCTCCCGACCGCGTTCGACGGTCTCCCGTCCTGTACCGGCCTGACCGACCACGGTCAGGCCGTCGGTGGCGTCGATGAGCAGGGCGAGGCTGTGTCGTAGCAGGGGCTGGTCGTCGGCGATCAGTACGCGGATGGGCGCGTTCACTCGGCGAGCCCGTCGGGGAGTCGGGCGATGACCACGAAGCCGCCTCGCTCCGGTCTCGCCTCCAGAGTGCCGCCGAGAGCGGTGACCCGTTCGTGCAGACCGGTGAGGCCGTGTCCTCCACCGAGGTGAGCGGTCCAGCCGTCTACCGGTCCTTCGTCACGGTACGACGACTGCAGTACGCCGTCCTCGCGGCGTACGGCGAGGTGGGCGCGGGTGGGACCGCAGTGGCGCAGCGTGTTGTTCAGCGCCTCCCGTACTACGGCGCAGACGGTGAGCTGCGCGCCCGGGGAGACGTCGTCCAGCTCGGGCAGGTCGGCGGTGACCCGGAGACCGGCGTCGCGGGCCTCGTCGATGATCGCCGGCAGGTCGTCGAGCGTTTCCGCGGGCCGCAGTGGCGCCGACTCGCCGTTCTCGGAACGCAGCACGTTCAGCATCCGCCGCAGTTCCGTCGTGGTCCCGCGGCTGACCTGCTCGATGTCGGTCAGTGCCGCGTTCAGCCCGGTCGCGCTGTCGGCTCCCGCTCTGCGGGCGACGGCGGCCCGGATGGTGATCAGGCCCAGCCCGTGCGAGACCAGGTCGTGCAGGTCCCGGGCGATCCGCAGGCGTTCGGCCTGGGCCGCTTGCTCGCCGGCCCACGCGGTCAGGCGTTCCTCGTACTCGCGCCGCTGCCGGCGACTGCGGATCACGGCCCACACCGATACCGCGATCGCGAGCCCGCTGATCACGACCGGAGCGATCAGGGTGGCCGGCGCCTCGCCGCCGGCGACCAGGAGAAGGCTTGCGAGCAGCACCGCGACGGTACCGGCGGCCGCACGAACGCCTGAGGATCGGGTCGGTCGGCCAGCCTCCACGGGGCGAGTCTAGATTCGCCGGCCGGGCGGGACATCGGACCCAGGTCTGACAGACCCCGGTCGGAGGCGCGCGGCGAAGTCCGGTCCGCAGGCCGATCCGGGCGGCGACCCAGGGCGCTGGGATGGTGCGCATGCTGACAATCGACGCTCTCGTGAAACGACGCGGCGCCCGCGTGGTGCTGTCCGAGGTGAGCTTCCAGGCCACGCCGGGCCGGATCACCGCCTTCCTCGGCCCGAACGGCGCGGGCAAGTCCTCGACCCTGCGGATCCTCCTCGGCCTGGACCGGGCCACGTCCGGTACCGCGCTGGTCGGCGGGCGCCCGTACCACGAACTGCGGCACCCGCTGCGCGCGGTCGGCTCGGTGCTCGACGGATCAGGGGCCCACCGGTCCCGGCGGGCCGCCCACCACCTGGCCTGGATCGCTCGCAGCAACGGCATCGCGCAGCGACGGGTCGACGAGGTCCTGGATCAGGTCGGCCTCGCGGACAGCCGGAAGACCAAGGCGGGCCGGTTGTCCCTCGGGATGGGCTGCCGGCTGAGTCTCGCGGCCGCGCTGCTGGGCGAACCGGAGGCGCTGGTGCTGGACGAGCCGTCGAACGGGCTGGACCCGGACGGGATCCGGTGGCTGCGGGACCTGTTGAGGGACCACGCGGCCGCCGGCGGAACGGTCCTGCTGTCCAGCCATCAGATCGGCGAGGTCGCCCAACTCGCCGACGACCTCGTGGTCCTCGCCGGAGGACGGGTGGTTGCCTCCGGCCCCTGCGCCGAGATCGGCGCCGGGCACCAGACGTTGGAGGACGCCTTCTTCGTCCTGACCCAGCCCGGGGAGCAGCGATGAACCAGGTGGCCGCGGAACTACGTAAGGCCGTGACGTTGCCGGCCACCGCCGTCGCGCTGGCGATCGCGGTGATCGGTCCGATCGCGCTGGCCGTACTTAATGCGTTCAACGTCCGCGATGCCCTGACGACGGGCGGTCGCGTCGGGTACTCCACGCCCGCTGAGGCCGCGCTGTCCGGCGTACCGCTGGGTGCCGTGGGTGCGATGGTCCTCGGCATCGTGGTGATCAGCAGCGAGTACACCGCGAACAGCACCGACGCGGGCGGCGGACGGCAGATCAGTACAACCCTGATCGCGTCCCCACGGCGTTGGTCGCTCCTCGTTGCGAAGACGGCTGTCGTCGTTGCGCTCGTCGTACCGGCTGCCGTGGTCAGCCTGTCGGTGTCGTTGCCTGCGGCCACCATCATCATCGGTGACGCCGCACCACCGGATGCCGAGTTGTCTATGGGCCGATTCGTCGGGGCCGGGCTGTACTGGACCTTGGCCGCGCTGATGGCGCTGGCGATCACGGTCCTCGCCCGGAGCGGGATCGTGCCGCTGATCGTGCTGATCGCCAACGGCACGGTGGTGTCGGTGTCCTTCCTGCTGTGGAAGGTCACGCCGCTGGCCCGGTATCTCCCCGACCTCGCCGGCACCCGGTTGTTCGCCGGCGAGACCTTCACCGCCGTCGACGACGCGCTGCCTCCCGTCACCGGCGGGATCGTGATGGCGGTGTGGACTGCCGTACTGCTGCTGGTCGCCGCGGTCGTCCTCACCCGTCGCGACGCATGATCGGGTCGTCGGTCGCGGCTGAGCTGATCAAGCTGCGCACACTGCCCGCGGTGTGGATCACGAGCCTGCTGACGGTCGCAGCGGCGGTCCTCGTGACGGCGGCGGATGCGAGCTCGTCCGTCGATCCGGCCGCGGACGCGGTGACGGTCGCGCTCGGCAGCGTCGCGTACCTGCAGGTGGGATCGATCGTGCTCGGCGTCCTCTCCGTAGCCTCGGAGTACGGAAGCCATGAGCTGCGGACGACCCTGACGGCGACGCCGAACCGGGTGGTCTCGCTGACCGCCAAGGCCGTGGCACAGCTGATCGCGATCACCGCGACCAGCGTCATCGCCCTGGCGGCGGGGCTGGCGACTGCGGTGCTGATGACCGACGAAGTGCGTACCTCGCTGTGGTGGGTCGCCGGCGCCGCGGCCTACCTCGTACTGGTGGGCCTGCTGGCGGGCGCTGTCACGGTGGTGATCCGGTCGCTCCTCCCGGCGCTGGGCGTCGCACTCGGCGGTGTGGTCATCGCGTCGCCGCTGCTGGGATCGGTCACGGATCAGGTCCGGTGGCTGCCCGATCAGGCCGGCCGAGCGCTGTACTCGGTCGATCCCGGGCCGTTCGCTCCGGCGGGCGGCGGGGCGGTTCTGCTGGCCTGGGTGCTCTGTATCGGGACGGTGGCGGTGGTGGCCTTTCTCAAGCGGGACGCCTGAGCGACTCCGCTTCGGTGGGGACGCTCCGCAGGGTCCGGAACGGGGAGAAGATCAGCCAGGCCGAACCGGCGAGCATGGCGGCGCCCGCGATCCAGAGCGTGGGGCGGAGGCCGAAGACGGTACCGAGAATGCCGCCGAGCAGGCTGCCGATCGGGGCAGCTCCCCAGGAGACGAAGCTCATCGTGGCGCTCACCCGGCCCTGCAGTTCGGGTGGGCAGACGCGTTGCCGGGTACTCACCTGGAGGATGTAGCCGACGATGATGCAGATCGCGGCGAGCAACGTGCCGGCGACGTACCAGGTGAGGCCCCAGCCGGGCCGGGTCAGCGCCTGGAGCGAGAAGGCGAACCCCATCCCGATCGCCGCGACCAGGAGCGCCCGGGCGTCGCCCATCCACCGGCTGATCCGCTCGGTCAGCGCCGACGCGGCCAGGGCGCCGAGCAGCCCGATCATGCTCAGCAGGCCGATCGTGGCGGGGGACAGGTGGATCTCCCGGACCAGGAACACGATCATCACGGCGTTGCCGGCGGCCTGGAAGAGCATCGTGGTCGCGGTGTTCAACGTGATCGGCCGGAGCAGGGGGTGACGGAACACGTACCGCAGGCCCTCGCCGATCTCGCGGCGCAGGTTCGGCCGGTCCTGCGGTGCCGGCCGCGGTTCCGGCGTACGGATCGAGCGCAGCCACACCGCGGACCAGAGGAAGCCGAGCGCGTTCAGGCCGATCGTGATCGGCGCGGTGAGCCACTGGACCAGGACGCCACCCGCGCCCGCGCCGACCACGGCTGCCACCGAGTGGTTCGCGGCGAGCCGGGCATTGCCGGGGAGGAGCTGTTCCGGCGACAGCAAGCGAGGCGGGTACGAGCTGTGCGCGACGTCGAACAGGACGGTCAGCAGGCCGGTCGCGGCGAGGACGACGTACAACTGCGGCAGGCTCAGGACGCCGAACGCCGCGGCCACCGGGATCGAGGCGTACAGCAGCGCCCGGCCGAGGTCGGCGGCGACGAGTACGGGTAGGCAGCGGACGCGGTCGACCCAGGCGCCCGCGAACAGACCGAGCAGCAGCCAGGCGGCCGTCTCGCAGGTCCGCAGCAGCGACACCTGCAGGGTCGACGCGTTCAGCGTGAGGACCGCGAGCAGCGGGACGGCCATCATGCCGAGCCGGCTCCCGAGCTGACTGAGCAGGTCGGCGATCCACAAGCGGCGGAAATCGGGGTGGCTCAGGATGCCTCGGCCGGTCGTCATGCCGGGACCGTAGCCCCGAAGTTGAGCCTTGTCGACTCAATGTCAACAAAGTTGAGTCTGCTCGACTCAAGGTTGAGCCGCGAGCTAATAGTTGCGCTGGCTTATATAGCTGATAACGTACTTAGCCTGTCGAATATCCCGTCGCGCATTGTCGGTGGGCTCGGTCAGGATGACCTGCATCACACTCGCATCAGGAAGAAAGGCACTGGGGATGGCTGCTGTCGAGGCGACTGGCCTCGTGAAGACGTTCAAGTCCCGGAAGAACACGGTCAAGGCGCTCGACGGGATCGATCTGGAGGTGCCGGAAGGCAGCGTGCTGGGCCTGCTCGGGCCGAACGGCGCGGGCAAGACGACCACCGTCCGAGTGCTCACCACCCTGATGCGGCCCGACGAGGGCAGCGCGCGGGTGCTCGGCCACGACGTGGTCAAGGAGGCGGACACGGTCCGGCAGCTGGTCGGGCTGTCCGGGCAGTACGCGGCGGTCGACGAACTGCTGACCGGCCGGGAGAACCTGTGGATGTTCGGCCGGCTCTACCGGCTGTCCAGCGCCCAGGCGAAGCAACGGGCCGACGAGCTGCTGGAGATCTTCGACCTCACCGAAGCGGCCGACCGGACCCTGAAGACGTACTCGGGCGGGATGCGCCGCCGGCTCGACCTGGCCGGCTCGCTGATCGCCCATCCGAAGGTGCTGTTCCTGGACGAGCCGACCACCGGGCTGGACCCGCGCAGCCGGCTCGACCTGTGGCAGATCATCCGGGACCGGGTCAGCGAGGGGGTCACGATCCTGCTCACCACCCAGTACCTGGAAGAGGCCGACGAGCTGGCCGACAGCATCGCGGTCGTCGACCACGGCTCGGTGATCGCCCGGGGGACCGCGGACGAGCTGAAGGCCAAGGTCGGCGGGGAGCGGATCGAGGTGGTCCCGCAGGATCCGGCGGAGGCCGATCGCGCGTTGAAGCTGCTCGTCACCGCGCTCCAGGTCACCGACCCGGACGCCACCTCGATCGACGGCAACAGTCACCGGATCACGCTGCCGGCGCCGGGTGGCGCGGGCGCCCTGGTCGAGGTGATCCGCACCCTCGACGGCAACGGCATCCGGATCGCGGACATCGGGCTGCGCCGGCCGACCCTGGACGACGTCTTCCTCACCCTGACCGGGCACGCGACCGACAACCCCGACACCGACACCGACGAGTCCGCCGTGGGCGCGGCGAGAGGACGAGCATGAGTACCCAGACGCCCGCCAAGGTGAGTCCGCTCGGCCGGGCCGTGTCGGACGCCGGGATCCTGGCCTGGCGCACGCTGAAGCGGATTCCGCGGACGCCGGACATGCTGATCTACGCGACGATCCAGCCGATCATGTTCGTGCTGCTGTTCGCGTACGTGTTCGGCAACGCGATCCCGATCCCCGGCTTCCCGGGCGCGCAGGCGTACCGGGAGTTTTTGATGGCCGGCATCTTCGCGCAGACGATGGCGTTCGCGGTCGCCTCGGCCAGTGTCGGGCTGGCGGACGACATGTCGAAGGGGCTGATCGACCGGTTCCGGTCGCTGCCGATGGCGCGGTCCGGGGTGATCGCCGGCCGGGTGATCGGCGATGTGGTGTTCAACGCGTTCGTGATGCTGGTGATGGTGATCTGCGGGTTCATCGTCGGCTGGCGCTGGCACAACGGCTTCGGCCAGGCGCTGGCGGCGTTCGCGATCCTGCTGCTGTTCGCGTTCGCGATGCTCTGGGTCGGCGCCCTGATCGGCCTGTCGGTCGGCAGCCCGGAGGTGGCCGCGTCGGCGGGCCTGATCTGGCTGTTCCCGCTGACCTTCCTGTCGAACGCTTTCGTGCCCACGCCGAACCTCCCGGCCGCCCTCCAGCCGGTCGCCGAGTGGAACCCGATCTCCTCGATCGTGGCCGCCTGCCGGCACCTGTTCGGCAACCCGTCCCCGTTCGCGAGTCCGGACGGATTCCCGGCCCAGCACCCGGTCTGGCTGAGCCTGATCTGGTGTGCGGTCATCATCGGCGTCTTCGGACCGCTGGCCGTCCGCAAATACCGCCTCACGACCGGCCACTGAAACTGACGAAGAAGGCGTCCCGCGCACAAAACAACAGCGCCCCGGTGGATCCACCGGGGCGCTCTTGTGCGTTTGGGGGATCAGCTGGTGAACGGCTCCGCGGCGACGATCTCGACGGTGACGTCCTTGCCGTTCGGGGCTTCGTACGTCGCCTTGTCGCCCTTCTTCTTGCCGAGAATCGCGGCGCCGAGCGGGCTCTGCGGTGAGTACACGTCGATATCGACCGACGCGTCCAGGGCGAGCAGTTCGCGGGAGCCGAGCAGGAAGGTCTCGACGTCGTCGTCACCGGCGAACTTGATCGACACCTTCATGCCGGGCTCGATCTTGCCGCCGACCTTAGGCGTCTCACCGACCTGGGCTCGGCGCAGCATGTCCTCCAGCTGCCGGATCCGCGCCTCGATCTTGCCCTGCTCGTCCTTGGCGGCGTGGTAGCCGCCGTTCTCCTTCAGGTCGCCCTCGTCGCGGGCGTCGCTGATGCGCTGGGTGATCTCGGCCCGGGCCGGGCCCTTCAGGTGCTCGAGCTCCGCTTTCAGCTGGTCATAGCCATCCTGTGTCAGCCAGACAACGCTCTCTTCGATGTTCTGCGTCACGGGCTGCTCCTTGTGTCGATGGGATGGGTAGAAAAGCCTCTGGCCGCCGTCGACGACGGCGACCATTCCACTCAGCGTAGCAAGAACGGGCTCGGAACCCCACTGTTCTTTCGGCCCACGGGACCGAACCAAAAACGGTTGCGTCCCGCGATGTAATCGATTGCTTCCGCGGAAGTCCAGCGGCTTTTCAGTCTGTTCGCTCTGTGGACAGTCCGTCCAGGATCACGTTTCGTTCCCCGGCGTCCGGGGTACCGGGCGCGCTTTTCCGCCGACTTTTCCGCCGGTCAGTGCGGGCGTTTGCTGTCCGGCGTGGTGCAGCCGATCAGCACCACCGAGGTCGCCGCGCGCTGGGTGGTGAGGGTGGCCGGGACGGTCTGGCGCCGCGGGGAGTCGGCCGGGACGGTGACTGTGAGTTCACCCACGATGGCGAAGTCGGCGGCCTTGGCCTGGAGCCGGCAGGACGCCTCCACCGACCGGCGGCGCTCGACCTGGATGGTGGCCGTCGCGCTGGTGTCCGAGGGGATCGCGAACGCCAGCAGCCGGGACGAGACCGGTGGCGTGGCCTGGATCACCGCGACCCGGACCAGCCACCCCAGCGCGACCACGACGAGCACGCCGGCGAGCACGTACAGCAGGGGTCGGCGGCCGCGCGGGCGCCGTCCGTAGCGGGCGTCCAGGTCGGTTCCGGATGGGTCGGTCAACGGTTCTCCTCGGGCTTGGAGGACCATTGTGTCTTGTGACCGAAGATCTTCGCCTGCTGCATGTCCATGCTCACCCCGACGACGAGTCCAGCAAGGGCGCCGCCTCGACCGCCCGGTACGTGGCCGAAGGCGTCGACGTGATGGTCGCCACGTGTACCGGTGGTGAGCGCGGCTCGATCCTGAATCCGAAGATGGACCGCCCCGACGTGCTGGCGAACATCACCGAGATCCGCCGCCGGGAGATGGACGCCGCGCGCGAGATCCTCGGGATCCGGCAGGAGTGGCTCGGCTGGATCGATTCCGGCTTCCCCGAGGGCGATCCGCTGCCGCCGTTGCCGGACGGCTGCTTCGCCTCGCTCAAGGTCGAGGCCGCCGCCGCCCCGCTGGTCAAGCTGATCCGCGAGTTCCGCCCGCAGGTCGTCACCACGTACGACGAGAACGGCGGCTACCCGCATCCCGACCACGTGATGTGCCACCAGATCACCGTGGCCGCGTTCGAGGCGGCCGGTGACGCCGACGCGTACCCCGAGCTGGGCGAGCCGTGGCAGCCGCTGAAGCTGTACTACCACCACACCTTCCACCGGGAGCGGATGAAGGCGCTGCACGACGCGATGGTCGCCCGCGGCCTGGAGTCGCCGTACGCGGACCGGCTGAAGGACTGGAAGCCGGACCCGGAGAACGAGCGCCGGATCACCACCCGGGTGGAGTGCGCGGAGTACTTCGGCGTCCGGGACCGGGCGCTGCTGGCGCACGCGACCCAGATCGATCCGGACGGGGCGTGGTTCGCCGTTCCGCTGGACGTCCACCAGCAGGCCTGGCCGACGGAGGACTACGAACTGGCCCGGAGTGTGGTCGAGACAGCGGTGCCCGAGGACGACCTGTTCGCGGGGCTGCGCTGACGGCGGGCGCGGACGGTGAGACACTGGCCGGGTGATCGCGATGACCCTTCCTCCGACGACCGTGCTCCCGATGGGGGAGATCGACCCGAACACGGTGCGGCCCGGGTGGGTGGCGCTGCTGATCGTGCTGGCGCTCGCTGCCGCCACCGCGCTGCTGTGGCGCAACATGGGCAAGCAGTTGAAGCGGATCGACTTCGATCCCACCGGTGGGCGGCCCGCGCCCGCGGACGACACTGCGGACGACCGAGCACCGTCTGGCGACCGGCCGACGGCGGACAGCTCAGCGGACCAGGCTGGCGCTGCCGAGCCGACGGCGAAGCCTGACGCGGCCGCCGAAGAGACGGCTGCCGAGAAGCCGGCCGACGACCCGGCTCATACCCAGCGCTGAGGCCGCAACCGCCGCCTGGTCACGAGATGGTGTCGCAGGCGGCGACGGTGACGCAGCTCACCCTATAGTGAGCGCGTGTTGAACCGAGCCGAGGGCGGGACCGCTCTGTGAGGGCCACCCGCGCCGCCCGGCACCGGATGCCCGGACGTCTGCTCGCGGGTGGTCTGATCGCTCTGCTGGTCGCCACGATCGCCATGGTCGCCGGCATTTTCGCGGCCGGCAGCGAACCACAGGAGAACGTCCTGGGGATCGGCGGTCCGAGTCAGTTCGTGTCCTGGCTGCTGCCGTTCCTGCGGCTGGTCTCGACGTTGGCGACCGTGGGATGCGCCGGTGCGTTGCTCGCCGCGGTCGTCCTGCTGCGGACCGACGGCGGCCCGCTCGGTAACCAAGGACGCCGTGCGGTCCGCGACGCCAGCAACGCCGCGATCATCTGGGCCGTCGCGTCGTTCGCCGGCGCCGTGGTGACATCGGCGGTCCTCCTCGACACGGCGGTCCTGCTGCTGCGGTACAGGGTGGACAACGCGCTCGGTGTCCCCGAGGTCAAGGCGCAGCTGATCACGGGGATCCTCGTGGTCGCGCTCGCGATCGGCATCCGTCGCGTCCAGACCGCGGCGGCCGCGTGGCTCGGTGTACTGGTCGCGATCGCCGCCCTGATCCCGGCAGCCGTCACCGCGTACCCGAACAACGAGCAGTACGTCGTCACGGCCGGGATCGCGCTGGTCGTCCACGTGATCGCGGCGACCTGCTGGGTCGGCGGACTGGCCGCCCTGGTCCGGTACGGACGCGCCAGCCGCAACGGCCTGCCGTTCGTGCTCGAGCGCTTCAGCCAGATCGCCCTGCTGTCGTCGATCCTGGTCCTGCTCAGCGGTCTGCTCAGCGCGGCCGGCCGGCTGGCCGCGAAGGGCGGCGGGTACGACCAGGTCCTCGACACCGTCACCGCCGACGCGTACGGCGGCCTGCTGATCGCGAAGACCGCCCTCTTCCTCCTGCTGATCATCGGCGGCGCGATCCACCGCCGCCAGATCGTCACCAGCCTGATCGAGCCCGGCCCCCGCTTCTGGAAGCTCGTCGGCGTCGAACTCGTCGTGATGGCCCTGGCCCTCGGCCTCTCCACCGCCCTCGCCCAGACCACCTGATCCGGCCCGTTACGGTGGGGGACATGGCCGCCAACGAGCTGGGCACGTCGACCTCGCCGTATTTGCGGCAGCATGCTGAGAATCCGGTGGCGTGGAAGCAGTGGGGGGAGCGGGCTTTCGCGGAGGCGCGGGAGCGGGATGTGCCGGTGTTCCTGTCGATCGGGTACTCGGCGTGTCACTGGTGTCACGTGATGGCGCACGAGTCGTTCGAGGACGCCGAGACCGCGGCGTACCTGAACGAGCACTTCGTCAGCGTCAAGGTGGACCGCGAGGAGCGGCCCGACGTGGACGCGATCTACATGGAGGCCACGGTCGCGATGACCGGGCAGGGCGGCTGGCCGATGTCGGTGTTCCTGACGCCGGCCGGGGAGCCGTTCTTCTGCGGGACGTATTTCCCGGCGCAGCCGCGGCTCGGGATGGCGACGTTCCGGCAGGTGCTGGAGTCGCTTACGGACGCGTGGCGGAGCAAGCGCGAGCAGATCGACGGGATCGGCGAATCGGTGGTGAAGCAGCTCGGCGCGCGCAAGGCGATGGCCGGTGCCGCGATCGACGAAGCCGCGCTGGACAAGGCGGTTTCGCTGCTCGGGGTGGACTTCGACCAGGCCGACGCCGGGTTCGGGCAGGCGCCGAAGTTCCCGCCGTCGATGGTGCTCGACTTCCTGCTGCGTCATCACCGCCGGACCGGGTCCGCCGACGCGCTCCGGATGGCGGTCGAGACGTGTGAGCGGATGGCCCGGGGCGGGATGTACGACCAGCTGGCGGGCGGCTTCGCGCGGTACAGCGTGGACCGGCAGTGGATCGTGCCGCACTTCGAGAAGATGCTGTACGACAACGCGTTGCTGCTCGACGTGTACACCCAGCTGTGGGCCGTGACGCGGTCGCCGTTGGCCGAGCGGATCGCCACCGAGACGGCCGATTTCCTGCTCGCCGAGCTGCGGACCGCGGAAGGCGGGTTCGCCTCCGCGCTGGACGCCGACACCGAGGGCGAGGAAGGCCGGTACTACGTCTGGTCCCCGGACGAGTTGCGCGAGCTCCTCGGCGAGGACGCGGACTGGACGATCGGGCTCTGCGACGTCACCGGCACCTTCGAACACGGCACCTCTGTCCTCCAGCTCCGCCAGGACCCGGACGACCCCGAGCGATGGGCCCGCGTCCGGACGGTACTGCGGGACGCCCGCGCGCGCCGTACGTACCCCGGCCGTGACGACAAGGTGGTTGCCGCGTGGAACGGGCTGGCCATCACCGCGCTCGCACGGGCCGGGGTCGTGCTGGACCGGCCCGAGTACGTCGGGGCGGCGGTGACCGCCGCCGGGTTGGTTCGCGACGTCCACCTGGACGCCGACGGGCGGTTGCGCCGGACCTCGCGGGACGGCCAGGTGGGGACGGCCCACGGCGTCCTGGAGGACTACGCCGCGTACGCGCAGGCCTGTCTGACGTTGCTGGCCGTCACCGGGGACGCGAGCTGGCTGACGCTCGCGGAGTCCTTGCTGGACCGGGTCCTCGGGCAGTTCGTTGCTGACGGCACCTTCTTCGACACGGCGGCGGACGCCGAGTCGCTGGTGTGGCGGCCGCAGGACCCGACGGACAACGCGAGCCCGTCCGGGGTGTCGCTGGCCGCCGAGGCCTTCACGACGCTCGCCTCGGTGACCGGGTCGGCCCGGTACGAGGAGGCGGCGCGGCTCGCCTTGTCGGCGTCCGGGGCGCTGGCTGACCGGGCACCGCGGTTCGCGGGCCGGGCGCTCGCGGTCGCCGAGGCGCTGCAGGCCGGCCCGTTGGAGATCGCGATCGTTGCCCCCGATCCTGAAGGCGCCGGCGCCTTGGTCCGGACGGCGCTGACCGAGGCGCCGTGGGGGACCGCGATCGTCCGCGGCGCGCCCGGGCTCGACGTACCGCTGATGGCCGGCCGGGACCTGGTCGGCGGGCAGCCGGCCGCCTACGTCTGTCAGAAGTTCACCTGCCGGCTGCCGATCGTGTTGCCGGAAGACCTTCGGCGCGAGTTGACGCCGACGCGCTGACAACGCGCGCCAGTGCGGGTTTTCCCTGTCGTTTCGCCCGGATCCCTTGACTCCCGGGCATCCGGGGGACAGAGTCCTCCCTCAGTCGGATGTAACAGAACTCGCATGTCCTGACACGCAGTGTCACAAGAGTGCGGTGGCACTGCTGCGCCAGAGCATCCGGCGTCCCCATCAACATCGGTCGCTGCGCCCAAACAGCGACCACCCAGTGAGGAGATGTTGTCTTGAAACGACTGACATCAGCAGGGGCGGTGGCGGTAGTCGCAGCAGCGGGATTGGCTGGGGCGTTCACCACCGCGCCCGCCGGAGCCGCCAACCCGACGACTCCGCTCCCGGCGTCGGGCTTCAACAAGGCCGCCGCCGTCCAGGCCGAACAGGCGCTGACCGCGCAGACGGCCGCGGCGCTCGGCCTGGCCGGCGGCGAGGAACTCAAGGTCCGCGACGTGGTCAAGGATGCCGACGGCACCGAGTACGTCCGCTACGACCGCATCTTCAACGGCCTCAAGGTCGTCGGTGGTGACCTGATCGTCAGGCGCAGTGGCGAGAAGGTCGCGAGCGTCACCTACAACCGTGGCGCGAAGTCCGTCGGAGTCAGCTCGACCAAGCCGACCTTGTCCCAGGCGGCGGCGCTGAGCAAGGGCTCCAAAGCGGCCGACTTCAAGGCCACCGGCAACAAGGGTGCTCTGGTCGTCTTCGCGGCGACCGGCAAGCCCGTGCTGGCCTACGAGGTCGTCACCAGCGGGACCAAGGCCGACCAGACCCCCTCGGTGCTGCACACGTTCGTCGACGCCAGGTCCGGCGCCGTCCTCGCCCAGGACGACGAGATCAAGACCGGCACCGGCAACTCGATGTACTCCGGCACGGTCAGCATCGGCACCTCCGGCAGCTACTCGATGACCGACCCGAGCCGCGGCGGGAACTACACCACCGACCTCAACGGCGCGACGTCGGGCAACGGCACCACGTTCACCGACCCGGACGACACCTGGGGCAACGGCGCCACCTCGAGCCGGCAGACCGCCGGCGTCGACGCGCACTTCGGCGCCCAGCTGACCTGGGACTACTACAAGAACGTGCACAGCCGGAACGGCATCTTCAACAACGGCCAGGGTGCCCGGTCCCGGGTGCACTACGGCAACGCGTACGTGAACGCCTTCTGGGACGGTACCCAGATGACGTACGGCGACGGCTCCGGCAACGCCCGGCCGCTGACCTCCATCGACGTGGCCGGCCACGAGATGAGCCACGGTGTCACCGAGGCGACCGCGAACCTGAACTACTTCGGCGACGCGGGCGGCCTGAACGAGTCCACCTCGGACATCTTCGGCACCGCGGTCGAGTTCTCGGCCAACAACTCGTCCGACCCGGGTGACTACCTGATCGGCGAGAAGATCAACATCAACGGCAACGGCACGCCGCTGCGGTACATGGACAAGCCGTCGAAGGACGGGCGCAGCTACGACTGCTGGAGCAGCTCGGTCGGCAGCGCCGACCCGCACTACTCCTCGGGCCCGCTGAACCACTGGTTCTACCTGGCCTCCGAAGGCACCGGCAGCAAGGTGATCGGCGGCGTGAACCACAGCAGCACCGCCTGCAACGGCGCCACCATCGCCGGTGTCGGCCGGGACGTCGCCGCCAAGGTCTGGTACCGGACGCTGAGCACCAAGCTCACCTCGGGCAGCACCTACAAGGACGCCCGCGAAGGGGCGATCAACTCCGCGAAGGAGCTGTACGGCGCCGACTCCACCCAGTGCAAGGGCATCGAGGCCGCGTTCACGGGCATCTCGGTCCCGGCCGGTGCGGCCGCCTGTGCCGGCGGTGGCGACCCGGAGCCGCCGACGGGTGACAACCTGCTGCTCAACCCGGGCTTCGAGTCCGGTGCGGTGAACTGGACCGGCACCGCCGGCCCGATCACCAACAACACCGGGCGTCCGGCGCGCACCGGCACCTGGAAGCTGTGGCTGCAGGGCAACGGCCGGTCGACCACCGAGAACATCGGTCAGTCGGTCGCGATCCCGGCCTCGGCCACGGCGGCGAGCCTGTCGTTCTGGATCCGGATCGACACCGCGGAGACCACCGGCTCGACGGTCTACGACACCGCGAAGGTCCAGATCGTCGACGGCGGCACCACCACCACGCTGGCGACGTACTCGAACCTGAACAAGAACACGTCGTACGTGCAGAAGACGTTCAACGTCACGCAGTACAAGGGCAAGACGGTCACGGTGAAGTTCGTCGGCCAGGAGGACTCCTCCCTGCAGACCAGCTTCGTCATCGACGACACCTCGCTGACCACGAGCTGATCCACCCGCAGGTCCCGCTGTGATCCAGTCCGGGGCGCACGGCCTCCGCCCAGGCTGTGCGTCCCGGACTCCTTTGTGAGGCGAAGGAGTCCCCGCATGCCCAAGTCCCTCCGGTACGCCGTCCTCGGCGCCGCCCCCGTCGCCGCCCTGCTCGTCCCCGGCGGACCCGCGACCGCGACCGTGGCCGCGTCGCCGGACATCTCGGTCACCAACACCAAGGCCCATCTCGACCAGTTCCAGTCCATTGCCACCAGCAACGGTGGCAACCGGTCCACCGGCCGGCCCGGATACCGCGCCTCGGCCGACTGGGTGAAGGCGAAACTCGACGCCGCCGGGTACACCACCACGTTGCAGCAGTTCTCCACCTCGGCCGGGACGTCGTACAACGTGATCGCCGAGTGGCCGCACGGCGACGCGAACCACGTCGTGATGGCCGGTTCGCACCTCGACAGCGTCAGCTCCGGCCCCGGCATCAACGACAACGGGTCCGGCAGCGCCGGCGTCCTCGAGGTCGCGCTCGCCTACGCCGCCGGCGGGCAGACTCCGAAGAACCGGCTCCGGTTCGGTTTCTGGGGCGCCGAGGAGCTCGGCCTGGTCGGCTCCAAGTACTACGTGAACAACCTGTCCGCGGCCGAGCGGGACAAGGTCGAGCTCTACCTGAACTTCGACATGATCGCCTCGCCGAACCCGGGCTACTTCGTCTACGACGACAACCCGGCCGGTGACGGCGCCCGCGACGACCTGGTCGCCTACTTCACCGGCAAGGGTGTCCAGACCGAGTACATCGACGTCCAGGGCCGGTCCGACCACGCGGCGTTCCGGTCGCTCGGGATCCCCACCGCGGGGACCTTCTCGGGCGCCGAGGGCATCAAGTCGTCGTCCCAGGCAACCAAATGGGGCGGGTCGGCGGGACAGGCCTTCGACCCCTGCTACCACCGGTCCTGCGACACCATCAGCAACCTCGACCTGACCTCGCTGGACCGCCAGATCGATGCCATCGGCCACATGATCTGGAGCTACGCGCAGAAGGACTACGGCAGCACCCAGCCGCCGGCCGGGGACAACCTGATCCTCAACCCTGGCTTCGAATCCGGCGCGGTGAACTGGACCGGTACCTCGGGTCCGATCACCAACAACACCGGCCGTCCGGCCCGGACCGGTACGTGGAAGTTGTGGTTGCAGGGCAACGGCCGGTCGACCACGGAGAACGTCGGCCAGTCGGTCGCGATCCCGGCCTCGGCGGCCGCGGCGAGTCTGTCGTTCTGGATCCGGATCGACACCTCGGAGACCACCGGCACGACGGCGTACGACACGGTGAAGGTGCAGGTGGTCGACGGTTCGACGACCACTACGCTCGGAACCTTGTCGAACCTGAACAAGTCCACGTCGTACGTGCAGAAGACGTTCGACCTGACGCAGTACAAGGGCAAGACGGTGACGGTGAAGTTCGTCGGTCAGGAGGACTCGTCGTTGCAGACCAGCTTCGTCATCGACGACACCGCCCTGACCACCAGCTGAGCGGGCCGGTTCAGACCGGCTTGCAGAGTTTGCCCGGCGGCACGGTGGCTTCGGTGAGCAGCTTGCTCACCGGGGCCATCAGCGGCTTCAGCTTCGGCTCCTCGATCCGGGCCGTGCCGCCGCCCGCCGAGACCGCGACGATCAGGTCGTCGGGGTGCCGGAACGTCGGCTTGGTGCTTCCGACCGCGGCCCAGTCGACCTGCTCGAGCGCCGTGGTCAACGTGGTCAGCAGGCTGGGATCCAGCTTGCAGCGCACCGGATCCTTGGCCCGCTGACTGACGCTGGCGACGCCGTCCTTGCCGATCACGACCCGGTCGTCGAACCCGGCGAAGCCGCCGGTCCGGGTGACGGTCACCGGGAACACCTCGCCGGTGGGCGCGGCCGAACTCGGTGCCCTGGTCGGGGCGCTGGTCGGGGTACCGCCGGCGCCGGTGTCGTCGCCGCACCCGGCCAGCACGAGACCGGCGGCGGCGAGTACAACGAACTGAAGGGTCCTCACACCCCATGCATACCCGCCGCCGGGTCCGGTGCAGACTTCGTGCATGGGCTGGTACACGAATGTCATCCGGCTGTTAGGGCACCGGCCCTGGTTCGCCACGCTGGGTCGCACCGTCGTCCCTGTCGATCGCTGGCTGCAACAACGGACCGGCGGCCGGCTGACCATCATCGGCCGGACCGCGTTGCCGTCGTTGCTGCTGACGACCACGGGACGCAAGTCCGGCCTGCCCCGTACGGTCCCGCTCCTCTACGCACCGGACGGCGACGCGTTCGTGATCACCGCGTCGAACTGGGGCCAGCAGCACCACCCCGCGTGGTCCGCGAACCTCCTGGCCGCACCGGATGCCGTAGTGGCGATCTCAGGTGACCGTGAGATCCCGGTGCGCGCAGTCCTCGCCGAAGGAGCGGAGCGGGAGCGCGTATGGCCCCTGGTGTGCAAGGTGTGGCCCGCCTACGACACGTACGTGGAACGCAGTGGGCGCGACGTCCGCGTGTTCGTGCTGACGCCCCGGTGATCCGCTAGACGACCGGCTGGACCAGGTCGACGAGGGCGCGGGTGAGCAGGACCCGTTGCTCGAAGACGGCCTCGTTGGCGGGTCCGGGGCTCAGGCCGAACAGCTCGACCGGGATCGCGGTGAAGGTGGCCCGGGCTAGCAGCGAGCCGAGGTACCCGAACCGCACCTGCTCCGCGGTGACGTCCATCCCGTCGGCGGCCAACCCCTCCAGGAACGCCGCCAGGATCACCTTGTGCACCGCGGGCAGGGCGGACGGCGCCAACTCGCCGGCGTGCGCGAGTCCCACCAGGAGTTGCCCGAGATCGAATCCGACCGCCTGCGGGCAGTCGAAGCCCCAGTCGATGGCGACGAACTCGTCCGGACTCCCGTTCGGGACGAGCAGGTTCTGCGGACTCGCGTCGCCGTGTTGGTAGCACTGCGGCACCGTGTCCAGCGCGTCCAGTACCGCGGGCAACTGCTCCGCCAGCGCCAGCAGGTCCGTACGGAGCTCGTGCTCGCCGGTCGCGTCGACCGCGGCCGCCAGCAGCGGATGACGCCACGTCGCCTCGTCGGCCAATGCGGGCACAGCGCCCTGGAGTACGCGGTTCTCGGTGTAGTACCGCAGTCCCACGCCGGGCGTCTCGACGCCGTCCCGCGGGAGCAGCGGCCGGACCAGGTGGGTCTGCCGCCGCGCCGACAACCGGCCGAGCAGGAACGCGGCCCGCTCGAACCGCTCCAGCGGCCAGATCCCCTGCTCCTGGACGACGTCCTCCATCCACAACGTGCCGCGCTCGTCCTCGTACTCGTCGATCCGGTACAACCTGGCGAGCCGGAGACCCTCAGGCAGGACCTGGTCCAGGTCGCCGGTGTGGACCGCGATCTCCAGCTGCCAGGGGATGTTCCGGATGAACACCTCACGGAGCTCAGCCGGCACCACGTCGAGGAACGACCAGTGGCGGGCGGACTGGAGCTGCTTGACGAAGCACGACCAACCGGTGGTCTGCCCGTCGGGGAGCCGAGCGGTTCCGACCACCCGGAGCAGCGCCTCGGTGGTCGGGGTGCCGATCAGGTAGTCGACCGGTTCGACGTGGAGCTCCGCCGGTACGGCCAGCGGCTCACCGGTGACCGTACGGACGAGCGCGGTCAGCTCGTCCGGGGTCAGCGCGGCCCGGCCCAGTGGTTCGAGTGCGGTCGCGGTCATGGTCCCCCCACTCCGCTCCAGGAAGGTAAAGCGGCCTTACCATCGAGATAGTAAAGTTGCCTTATGACTTCCGTCAACGGGATCTCTGAGCACGTGGCGAACCTGCTCGGCGCCGCGCTGGGACAGGTCCGCGCCGAACTGCACACCGGCTCGCAGGCGCGGTACCCGGGGTTGCGGGCGTCGCACTACCGGCTGCTCGACCTGATCCCGGCCGACGGCGCCCGGATCACCGACCTGGCCGAGGTGGCCGGGATGACGAAACAGGCGCTCGGGCAGCACGTCGACTATCTGCAGGGCCTGGGGTACACCGAGTCGGTGCGGCTGCCCGCCGACCGACGGGTCCGGCTGGTCCGCCGGACACCTCGAGGGGACGAGGCCGCGGCGTACGCGCTGGCCGCGATTGCCCGGGTCGAGGACGCCTGGTCCGCCCGGCTCGGCGCGGACCGCTACGCCGAGTTCCGGGCGACGCTGAAGGAACTGCGCGAGTAGGTCAGCCGGCCTTGTACGTGGCGATGCTGACCGCGATGTAGTGGCAGACGAAGGCGGCCACCGTGAACGCGTGGAAGATCTCGTGGAAGCCGAACCAGCGGGGGGACGGGTTCGGCCGCTTGGTGCCGTAGACGACCGCGCCGATCGAGTACAGGCCGCCGCCGACGGCGAGCAGCGTGACCACGGAGGCGCCACCGAGGTGGTAGAAGTCGTTCATCCAGAAGATCGCCACCCAGCCCAGGGCCAGGTAGATCGGGGTGTAGAGCCAGCGCGGCGCGCCCACCCAGAAGATCCGGAACAGGATGCCGAGCAGGGCACCGCCCCAGACCATGCTGAGCAGCAACACCCGGTCGTCGCCGCGCAGCAGCACCATCCCCAGTGGGGTGTAGGTGCCGGCGATCAACAGGAAGATGTTGCTGTGGTCGAGCCGGCGCAGGATCGCCTCACCGGTCGGGCCCCAGTAGAACCGGTGGTACAGCGCCGAGATCCCGAACAGCAGGATGGCGCCGAACGTGTACACCGCGGCGGCCCAGCGCGCGCTCGCGCCCGGGGCCAGGCAGATCAGCACCGTGCCCGCCGCGATCGCGAACGGGAAGGTGCCGGCGTGCAGCCAGCCGCGGAGTTTGGGTTTGAGGGGTGAGAACGCGCCACTGAGACGGTGACCGAGTTCGTGGGGCGGGGTGCTGGTCGCAGTGTCGGCCATCGCCATCCTCTCGAGCCGGTGCGGGACTTGGGATACCCAACCGTAACCTACGGAACCGTAGGTTCGATCGTCCACAAGGATGAAATGTAGGCCACATCACCGCGACGGACCCAGTACTTCGGTGTGTCCGGCCGCTGGGCGGACACCGGCCACCGGTGTGTCCGATGCGCGAACCGGCCGGAAAGTTCGATGTCACTTCCCCGCTCTCCCCGACGCCGAATCTCGGCTAGCCTCGGTAAGGCATTTCATTCGTCGAGGAGATCATCTGCCCATGCGGACACCCGGGAAACAGCGGCTGCGCAGCGCGGTGTACGGACTGTACGAGCGCCGGGTCGCCCGGTCCCTGTCGCCGGACCGGCTCCCGCGGCACATCGGTGTCATCATCGACGGCAACCGGCGCTGGGCCCGGGCCTCCGGCGACCCGGTGTCGCGCGGGCACGAGGCCGGCGCGAGCAAGATCTCGGAGTTCCTCGACTGGTGCGACGACGTCGGCGTCAAGGTGGTCACGGTGTGGATGCTGTCCACCGACAACCTGACCCGGCCGGCCGAGGAGCTGGAGCCGCTGCTGCGGATCATCGAGCAGACGGTCGAGGAGCTCGCCGCGATCGGCCGCTGGCGGATCCACCCGGTCGGCGCCCTCGACCTGCTCCCGGGCAACACCGCCGAGGTGCTCAAGGGCGCCGAGGCCGCCACCCAGAACGTCAGCGGCATGCTGGTCAACGTCGCCGTCGGGTACGGCGGCCGCCGCGAGCTCGCCGACGCGGTCCGGTCGCTGCTGCTCGAGGAGGCGGCCAAGGGCATCTCGATCGAGGAGCTGGCCGAGCGGGTCGACGTCGAGCACATCGCCGAGCACCTGTACACCAAGGGCCAGCCCGACCCCGACCTGGTGATCCGGACGTCGGGGGAGCAACGGTTGGGCGGGTTCCTGCTCTGGCAGAGCGCGCTCAGCGAGTTCTACTTCTGCGAGGCGCTCTGGCCGGACTTCCGGCACGTCGACTTCCTCCGCGCGATCCGCAACTACGCCCAACGCGAACGCCGCTTCGGCACCTGATCCGGCACCCGCACCTCAGCGCTGATCGAACCACGCCCGCACCGGCGGCACGTCGTCCGGCGGCGCAGGTGGTACCCGTACGTCGCCACCCCGAGCGCGACGGCCCAGAGGACCCAGAACATGCCGGGCACGGCGATGCCCCAGTTCTCCGGCTCGAACGGGATCCGGAAGTTCATCAGCCCGGCCGGAACCAGCACGATCGCCACCAGTGACGCGGGCACGATCGCGCGACTCGGCGGCACCGGCCGGCCCGCCCGGAACCACAGCCAGCGCGGGTACACCTCGCCCCAGCGGTGCACGAGACCGTGAGTCAGGACGGTCCCGCCGACGCTCAGTACGGCCAGGCCCAGCCCGATCTCCAGCATCCCTGGCGTGTCGGCCATCATCCGGTGGAACTCCTCGGTGACGCCGAGCGGCCAGCCGAGGTACCAGGCGACCCGGGTGAGCTCGTACGGCACCGTGACCAGGCCGGCCGCGACGACGGCCCATCGGCCCCACCGAGCCGCGGACTCCGGGGTCTGCCAGGTCCTGGTCACGGCGTCGGTCCGGCCGCAGCTGAGGCAGGCCCGGCGCGCCCTGCGGTGGTACGCGATCGCGGTCGCCGCCCAGAGCAGGCCGCCGACGAACATCAGGATCAGGTTCACCCGGTGCCAGTACAGGACGTCGCCGAGGCCACCCTGGTCGCCGGGGATCCCGGTGAACGCGAAGACGACCAACGCGGGGGACAGCGCGATCATCGCGATCAGGGTGTAGTCGGGGATCAGGAGGGCGAGGACGACCGCCAGGACCGCGGCGAACGCGGTCGGGGCCCAGTGGCGGGCTTCCCGGCGAGTCATCAGCACGGCGACCACGGCTCCGGTCAGACCGAGTACGGCCAGCGCGGGAGCCACGATTCCCACCGGCGCGCCCTCCATCAGGGACGCGGTCGCCCGGTCGTCGTCCACCCGGGCGAACGGGTATCCGGCGCCGCCCGCGGCCCAGTACACGCCGAGTACGCCGTAGACGAGGGACCACAGGGCGGCGGCGTATCCGGACCAGGCCGGCCAGTTCTTTCGCATGGTGTGAGCGTCGCCTGACGGACCGTCGTCCCGGGTCACTCCGCCGGGCGAACGGCGTCCCCCGGCGGGGGGAAAGGTGTAACACGCAGTTAACCCCGGGGGAGGGCGTGTCGGCATGCGGGGTTACCAGGACCGACCTACTCTCCTAAGTGACGGTCGGAGGGGAAGCCGGCTGTCCGGGAGGCCCGATCAGATGAGAGTCGTTCGCCAGCCGGTTGCTTCATGAGGAGCAGAACGGAGTACCCGAGACCCCAGGTCTCGATCTTTCTGATCCCCGGTGACGCCTTCGCGGCGCACCGGAGGGGGTCTGCACCAGACCTCCGGGCCCGATCCCGGTCCACTACCTAACCACTGGTGGGCCGGGCGTGGTGCACGTCGCGGCCCGAGAGGACGTGCGACATGGCTGCCACCCACGCCAAGGCGTCAAGTACCTCATCCGCACCGGCCCAGCGCACCTACGTGCTGGACACCTCCGTACTCCTGTCGGACCCGCACGCGATGCTGCGGTTCGACGAGCACGAGGTGGTCGTGCCGGTGGTCGTCGTCACCGAACTGGAGGCCAAACGGCATCACCCCGAGCTCGGCTACTTCGCTCGCACCGCGCTGCGCCTGCTGGACGAGCTCAGGATCCTGCACGGACGACTGGACGCGCCCCTGCCAGTGGGGGAGAAGGGTGGATCACTCCGGGTCGAGCTCAACCACACCGACCCGGAGTCGCTGCCGGCCGGGTTCCGGCTCGGCGACAACGACAGCCGCATCCTCGCGGTGGCGTGCAACTTCAAGGCCGAGGGCCGCGAGGTCACGCTGGTCTCCAAGGACCTGCCGATGCGGGTCAAGGCGTCCGCCTGTGGCCTGACGGCCGAGGAGTACCGCGCGGAGCTCACCCTGGAGTCCGGCTGGACCGGGATGAGCGAGCTCGAGGTGGAGACCGCGGACGTGGACTCGCTGTACGAGGACGGTGTACTGGAACTGCGGCAGGCGGGTGAGTTCCCGACCCACACCGGCCTGGTCCTGCTGTCCGACCGCGGCAGCGCGCTCGGCCGGGTGATGCCGGACAAGCGGATCCGGCTGGTCCGCGGCGACCGGGAGGCGTTCGGGATCCGCGGCCGGTCCGCCGAGCAGCGGGTCGCCCTGGACCTGCTGCTGGACCCCGACGTCGGGATCATCTCGCTCGGCGGCCGGGCCGGTACCGGGAAGTCGGCACTCGCGTTGTGCGCCGGCCTGGAGTCGGTGATGGAGCGCCGCCAGCACAAGAAGGTGGTCGTGTTCCGCCCGCTGTTCGCCGTCGGCGGCCAGGAGCTCGGGTACCTGCCCGGCAGCGAGTCCGAGAAGATGCAGCCGTGGGCGCAGGCGGTGTACGACACGCTGGGCGCGCTCACCAGCAGCGACGTGATCGACGAGGTGATGGACCGCGGCATGCTCGAGGTGCTGCCGCTGACCCACATCCGCGGCCGCTCGCTGCACGACGCGTTCGTGATCGTCGACGAGGCGCAGTCGCTGGAGCGCAACGTGCTGCTCACGGTGCTGTCCCGGGTCGGCGCCAACTCGCGGGTGGTGCTCACCCACGACGTGGCGCAGCGCGACAACCTGCGGGTCGGCCGGCACGACGGCGTGGTCGCGGTGGTGGAGAAGCTGAAGGGCCATCCGCTGTTCGCACACGTCACGCTGACCCGCTCGGAGCGGTCGCCGATCGCGGCGCTCGTCACCGAGATGCTGGAGGACGTACAGCTCTGATCCAAGGGCTGATCCGGGGCTGCCGGGCGTTGCTTGTTAAGGCCCGGTAAGACTTCTCCCCGACCTGGTGCGGTCACACACTGTGTGGCCGCACCTTTGGTTGTGACCTGCTGGTGATCAACCGGCTCGTTAGAGTATGTTCCTGTTGCCAGCCGACGGGGGTCGGGTATTCGGAAGGACAGATGAAAGCCAAGCGCTCTGTCGCGATCCTCGCGGTCACCGGGATCGCCGTAGTCTCCGTCGTCGCCGGTTTCGATCTCTTCACCTCCCCAGGCAGTAGTGCGGCCTCCGATCCGGTCTCGGGCCGGGCCGAGGCCGCTGTGCTGAACAGCGGGAAGGCGCGCGAGGCCAGGACGCCGTCGCCGAAACCGCTGACGGCCGAGCAGCAGGCCCAGGAAGTCGTCCGGCTGCGCAACCAGATCGAGGCGGTCGAGGCCGCCCGGAAGGCCTCTCAGGACCAGGCCGCGCTGCGCCGTAAGGCGAAGAACGCCGCCCTCGCCCGGTACGAGGCCCTGCAGAAGAAGAACGACGACTCCCGCAAGGAGCGCGCCAGCCGGGACGCCGCCCGCAAGGAGATGGAAGGCACTCCGAAGGAGATCGCCTTCAACCTGCTGGACAACCACGGCTGGAAGGAGGACCAGTTCTCCTGCCTCGACAAGCTGTGGACCAAGGAGTCCCGCTGGAAGGTGACCGCGGACAACCCGACCTCCAGCGCGTACGGCATCCCGCAGGCCCTGCCCGGCAACCGGATGGCCTCGTACGGCTCGGACTGGCGAACCAACCCGGTCACCCAGATCAAGTGGGGCCTGGACTACATCGAGGACGCGTACGGTTCACCGTGCGAGGCGTGGGCCCACTCGCGGGCCAAGAACTGGTACTGACCCCCGCTCAGCCCCGCCCACCCGCCTTTCCCTCCCCGCTTCCCCGCCTTCCCCGCCTGCCCGGGCGGCGTTTGATGGGTTAACCCCTCAGGTGGATGCTTGGCCCTCGGAAATACGGTGGGCCAAGCATCCATCTGAGGGGTTAACCCATCAAACGGGCCGGGCGAGAGCGGGCGAGGGCGTGGCGAGTGGCGGGCGAGGGCGGGTAGGCGTGGAGAGGCGGGGGAGTTGGTGAGTGAGGTGGCGCGGGCGGTCAGTGACCGCGGCGAGCTGGTACTGCGGCGCCGCGCGGATGACGGCGCACTCGAACTGCGGGTCAACGGTGTGTTCGTGATGGACGACCGGGAGACCTCCAGCGAGGAACTGCTCGCACAAGCTGCCTTGTCAGGTACTCCGGAGCGCGTGCTGGTCGGCGGGCTCGGCCTCGGGTACACCGTGCGGACGCTGCTCGCGGACGCGCGGGTGCGGACGGTGGTCGTCGCCGAGATCGAGCCGGCCCTGGTGCAGTGGATGCGGGACGGCGTGCTGCCGTCGGTGCTGACCGACGAACGGGTGGTCGTTGCCGTGGGCGACGTTCGCGCGGTGGTCGCGGAGCAGCCGGACGCGTCGCTGGACGGCATCCTGCTCGATGTCGACAACGGGCCGGACTTCCTCGTCTACGACAGCAACTCGGCCGTGTACGAGTCGGAGTTCCTTGCCTTGTGCAAGCAGAAGCTCCGGGCCGGCGGTGTCCTCACCGTCTGGTCCTCGTCGTCCTCGGCCGGCCTGGACGCCGCGTTGGCGCGGGTCTTCGGGCGCAGTGAGGTCTCGCCCGTCCCGGTCCGGCTGCAGGAACGGGACGAGACCTACTTCGTCTATCAGGGCAGGTTGTAGTCGAGGGTGAGCCGTGGGCCCTGCTCGTCGTGCTCGTAGACGACACTGCCGGTGAGACCGGTCAGGTCACCGGTCGCGGCGACCACCTTGCCGAGCGAGGACGACTCGTCCGCGCTGGCGCCGTGCACCATCACGAACGCGCCCTCCCGGCCGGCCAGCCTGCCGACGAACTTCTCGACCGCGGTGTACGCCGCCGGGCCGGCCTCGGTGCCGACCATCAGCAGCTCCGCGGTGCTGACGCCTTCGAGGTCGCCGTCCGCGAACGTCTTCGCCACGGTCGCGCGGCCGAGCTCCAGGTCGTCGGAGTCGTCGGCGACGGACTGGTCCCACTTGGTGATCTCGAACGGCTGGGTGAACTTCATCGGCATTCCTCCTGGGCCCCGTACGGACGCTCGCGGTGTGGCGTTGTGGTGTTGTCCACAGCCGTTCTATCAGCCCCGGCCGACAGCCCGGATCGACGTACTCTGCAGGTATGGGTGACAACGAGGAGTACAGGATCGAACGCGACACGATGGGCGAGGTAAAGGTGCCCCGCGACGCGTTGTGGCGGGCGCAGACCCAGCGTGCGGTGGAGAACTTCCCGATCTCCGGCCGGCCGCTGGCGCCGGCGCTCGTGCACGCGCTCGCGCAGATCAAGGCCTCGGCCGCCGTGGTGAACGCCGAGCTGGGCGTGGTCGACCGCGCGGTGGCCGACGGGATCGTCGCGGCCGCCCGCCGGGTCGCCGCGGGCGAGTACGACGGCGAGTTCCCGATCGACGTGTTCCAGACCGGCTCCGGCACCTCCACGAACATGAACGTGAACGAGGTGCTCGCCACGCTGGCGACGCGCGACCTGGGCTCCGACGTGCACCCGAACGACCACGTGAACGCGAGCCAGTCGAGCAACGACACCTTCCCGTCGGCGATCCACGTCGCCGCGACCGAGGGCGTGGTGCGCGAGCTGCTGCCGGCGCTGGAGCACCTGGCGACTTCCCTGTCCCGGAAGGGATCCGAGTTCGCCGAGGTGGTGAAGTCCGGCCGGACCCACCTGATGGACGCCACCCCGGTGACGCTCGGCCAGGAGTTCGACGGGTACGCCGCGCAGGTGCGGCGGGGTGCCGACCGGGTCCTCGCGACCGTGCCGCGGGTGTCCGAGCTGCCACTCGGCGGGACGGCGGTCGGGACCGGGATCAACACGCCGCCCGGGTTCGCCGCGAAGGTGATCGCCGAGCTGAACCAGCGGACCGGGCTGGAGCTGACCGAGGCCGCGGACCACTTCGAGGCGCAGGGCGCCCGCGACGGCCTGGTCGAGTTGTCGGGCCAGCTGAAGACCGTCGCGGTCAGCCTGACCAAGATCTGCAACGACCTGCGCTGGATGGGATCCGGCCCGCGCGCGGGGCTGGGTGAGATCCAGCTGCCCGACCTGCAGCCGGGGTCCAGCATCATGCCGGGCAAGGTGAACCCGGTGCTCTGCGAGGCCACCCTGATGGTCGCCGCCCAGGTGATCGGCAACGACGCCACCATCACCGTGGCCGGTGCCGGCGGCAACTTCGAGCTGAACGTGATGCTGCCGGTGATCGCGCGGAACCTGCTGGAGTCGATCACGCTGCTCGCCAACGCGTCCCGGTTGCTCGCCGACCGCTGCGTCGACGGCATCACCGCGAACGTCGAGCACGCCCGCGCCCTGGCCGAGTCGTCGCCCTCGATCGTCACCCCGCTGAACCGCTACATCGGCTACGAGAACGCGGCCGCCGTGGCCAAGAGCGCTTTGAAACAAGGCAAGACGATCCGCGAGGTCGTGCTCGAGAACGGTCACGTCGAGAAGGGCGACCTGACCGAGGAGCAGCTGGACGCGGCCCTGGACGTGCTCTCGATGACCCGGCCGGCCACGTCGTGACGGACTACTGGCAGCCCGGGACGACGATCGAGTGGGTGTACCGCGGGACCGGGCGGCACGTGGACAAGCCGAACGTCCGGCCGATGACCGTGGTGCGGGACGACGCCGACGGCCTGGTCGCGTGGCTCGCGCCCGGGACGCCGTTGATCAAGCCGGTGCTGGTGGACGGCCGGGAGATGCGGAACGCGGGTCCGGTCGCGATGTTCACCCAGGACCGGGCGCTCAAGCTCGACATCTGGCGGGGCACCGGGATCCTCAAGGTGCTGCCACCGGGGAAGCCGTGGTCGGTGTGGCACTTCTGGGCCGACGACGGCACGTTCCGCGGCTGGTACGTGAACCTCGAGGCGCCGCATGTCCGGGAGGCGGAGGCGTTCCGGACGAGTACGGTCGACCACGTCCTCGATCTGTGGATCCGCTCGGACCGGACGATCGAGTGGAAGGACGAGGACGAGCTGGAGGGCGCTGTCACGGCCGGCCGGTTCACCGAGGCGGAGGCCGAGCAGATCGTCGCGGACGCGCACGCGGCTGTGCGTGACATCGAGGCGTGGGTGTCGCCGTTCGCCGACGGGTGGAAGGACTGGATGCCGCCGTCGCACTGGCGGCTGCCGACCGCACCGACGACCCATCAACCGGTCTTCGTCGCCGAGGAGCTGACCGGATGACACCTCGCGCCGTCCTTCTCACGGGCGGGGACGGGGTCGGCAAAACCACGGTGGGTCAAGCGATCGCCCGGCTCCTGACCTCCGATCACCACATCACCGCCGTCGTGGATCTCGACGCCATCGCGCAGTTCGGTCCGCCCCGGCCGTCGTCGGGTGGGCTGCGCTTCCACGACCGACTGCGCGTGCGGAATCTGACCGCCGTGTGGCCGACGTACCGCGAGGCCGGCGCGGAGTACCTGGTCGTCAGCGGCCATGTGGAGACGCCTGAGCTGCATGCGGCGTACGTGGCGGCGCTGGCGGGTTGCGACGTCCAGCTGGTGAGGCTGCAGATCCCGGAGGAGCTGATCGCGGAGCGGACCAAAGGCACCAGGGGACCGCACTGGGATCTGCAGACCGCGCTCGCGCAGGCGAAGACACATCAGCCGATCCAGGACTTCACCGTCACGAACGAGGGCTCCCCGGAGGAGACCGCGGCCGAGATCCTCAGTCGACTCGGCTGGCCTTAGGTGGAACGGCTGCTACCGCGGCAGGACCGAGGGCGGCGGCGGCGAGGACGATGAGGGCGGCCAGGGGGAGCCAGCCGAGCGGGCTCCACGTCACGGCGAGCAGAGTGAACGCGGCCGGGCCGACGATCGACTGGAGTTGAAGGCCGAGCCGGAACGCGCCCTGGTACTGCGGCCGTTGATCCACCGGCGACAGTTCGCTGACAAGACCCCAATACCCCGCGGACTGGAACAACTCGCCGAACGTGAGCGCCACGTACGCCGCGGCCAGCAAGGTGATCGTCACCCAAGCCTCGGTCACGGAGCTGATCGGTATCACCAGACAAGCGGCCGCGATGGCGCCGGCGGCCACGCGGGAACTGCGTACCGACCCGCGCACCGTGTCCGCGCCACGGGCCGCCCACACCTGCAGGCCCACGGCCAGCACCGTGTTGAGCGCGAGCAACCAGGCGAGGACGGCGCGCGGCGCATCGGTGCGTTCGACCAGCCAGAGCGGGAAGACGATCATGAGCAGCACCTGGTGCGACCCCAGCACGCCGTTCAGGAGCGACACCAGCAGGAACGGCCGGTCCCGGAGCACGGCGTACCGCGAACGCTGCTCGCCACCCCGCTCGCGCCGGGACGCGGGCAACCGGGAGACGAGCAGCGCGGTGAGCAGCATGAGCAGGCCGGCGAGTACCGGAACGATCAGAGTCACCGTCCGGTTGCCGCTGGCCAGGGCGACTCCACCGAGCAGGGCACCGACGGTGAAGCCCAGGTTCAGGGCCGAGCGGTTGTACGCCATCACCCGGACCCGCTCGGCCGGACCGAAGGCGTCCAGGGTGTAGGCGCCGCGAGCCGAGTTCCCGGCGGACTCCGCGAGCGCCAGAGCCGTGACGATGACGACGAACGCGGCGAACCCGCGCGCCAGCGGGTACGTGAGGTAGACGCATCCCTCGACCAGCGCCGCCAGGATCCACGCCCGCAACGGGCCGACGCGATCCGCGATCGTGCCGAGCGGGACCGCGGCGAAGAAGCCGAGCGCCCCGGCGATGGACAGACCGAGACCGACCTGGGCGGCCGACAGCCCGACGATCGTGGTGAAGAAGACCGCGTTGCCGGCCAGGAAGAACCCCGATCCCACGGCGTACAGGGCCGACTGCACACACAGCGGGCGAGCCAGCCCGGCCGGCGGAAGCAGACGCTGCCAGCGATTCGGCGCAGGGCCGGAGCCGTCGACGCCGGTGCCTCCACCGGTGCTGCCGTCGGAGCCGGGGCTAGAGCCTGTGCTGGTGTCAGAGCCTGTGTTGGAGGTGACCATGGCGGGATGGAACCCGATGCCGCCGGGCCACGGATATCAATTCGTTCCGAGGCGAATCGTCGGTGACACTGGGAACCGTGTTGATCATTCGGTTCGGCGCCGACGACCTGGCCAGTACGCGCTTTGCCATCTCCCCGTTGTGGGACACGGTGGCCAGCCGCTGGTGCCTGCAGGACCCGGGCGCGAACGCCGTCCACCTGTCCTGGCTGAAACACGCCGAACGGGTCGACCGGTCGCCCGAGTTCCGCCCGCATCGCCCGCTGCTGGAGGCACTGATCCGGCCGGCCGCGTGGCTGCCCGACTTCCTCACGCCACCACCGCGCTCACCGCTGACCGCGATCGAGTCCGAGCTGGACGTGCTCAGGGCGACGACTCCAGACACGATGCGCGCCGACCTGGACTCGGTCACGGGGCATACCCCGCTGGTCGATTTCGGCCGGCGGCTCCACGCCGAACCCGAGCGAGGGCTTCCACTGCTGGTGACCGCTCTCTCGACCTGGTGGCGGCTGGCCGTCGAACCCTTCTGGCCGCGGATGCGAACGCTGCTGGAAGCCGACATCGCCTACCGCACCCGCGCCCTCGCCGACCATGGACCCGGCCGCATGCTCGCCGAGATCCACCCGACCCTGACCTGGCTGGAGGGACGCCTGCGGATCGACTGGCACCAGCACATCGAGCGCGAGCTCACCGGTGCGGGCCTGCCTTTGATCCCCAGCGTCTTCCTGGCCGGGCGGCCCGCCTTCGCTGTCCGGAACGCCTCGCCAGCCGCTATCTATTACGGCGCCCGGGCGATCGGGACGCTCTGGGAACGCCGCCCGTCACCCACCGGCCGGCCGCTCGCGCGCCTGGTCGGCGACACCAGGGCCAGCCTGCTCGCCGTCCTCGACGCACCGCAGACCACGACCCACCTGGCTGCCCGCCTCGGCGCCGCACCCAGCAGCATCTCGGCCCACCTCAAGGTGCTGTACGACGCCGGTCTGGTCAGCCGCCACCGGCAGGGCAAGCAGGTCCTCTACGTGTGCACCGAGCTCGGCCGCGACCTGGCCGGTCACTGAGCCCCCACGGTCCGGCCGGCAACAGCTGGGTCACGGGTGGTTGCACCTGCCAGGCAGAGTCTTACCTTGGAAATATGTACACCATCGAGCTGGATGCCGAGGAGCTCCAACTACTGCGCTCCGCGCTCCGCAGCTACCTCCAGGCCTTCGGTCACAACGAAGCCGACCTCGTCCGCGCCACCAGGGCTCTGCTGGTCAAGATCCCGGAGCCCGTCGACAGCAACGCGAGCTGAGGCCGCCCCCGGACCGGTTGCGCCACCGCAACCGGGTCCGTTCGGCACGTCTCGCCGATGCCGTCAGCTGCGCGGGCGGACGCTCAGCGGGACCGGCTTGGCGGTGTCGGTGAAGAAGTCGTTGCCCTTGTCGTCGACGACCACGAACGCGGGGAAGTCCTCGACCTCGATCTTCCAGACCGCTTCCATCCCCAGCTCGGCGTACTCGATCACGTCGACGGACTTGATGCAGTCCTGCGCCAGCCGGGCCGCGGGGCCGCCGATCGAGCCGAGGTAGAAGCCGCCGTGGTCCTTGCAGGCCTGCGTCACCTTCGCCGAGCGATTGCCCTTGGCAAGCATCACGAAGGACCCGCCGGCCGCCTGGAACTGGTCCACGTACGCGTCCATCCGGCCCGCCGTGGTCGGCCCGAACGAACCCGACGCGTACCCCTCGGGCGTCTTCGCCGGGCCCGCGTAGTACACCGCGTGGTCGCGCAGGTACTGCGGCATCTCCTCGCCCGCGTCCAGCCGCTCCTTGATCTTCGCGTGCGCGATGTCGCGGGCGACGACGAGCGGGCCGGACAGCGACAGCCGGGTCTTCACCGGGAGCTTGGACAGTTCGGCGCGGATCTCGCTCATCGGCCGGTTCAGGTCGATCCGGACCACGTCAGCCTCGGACTCGAGGTGCTCGTCGGTGGTGTCCGGCAGGTACCGGGCCGGGTCGCGCTCGAGCTGCTCCAGGAAGACGCCCTCGGGGGTGATCTTCGCCAGCGCCTGCCGGTCGGCCGAACACGACACCGCGATCGCGACCGGGCAGGACGCGCCGTGCCGCGGCAACCGGATCACCCGGACGTCGTGGCAGAAGTACTTCCCGCCGAACTGCGCGCCGATCCCGAACTGCTGGGTCAGCTCGAAGACCTTCTCCTCCAGCTCCAGGTCCCGGAATCCGTGCCCGAGCGGCGATCCGGTCGTCGGCATCGAGTCGAGGTAGTGCGCGGACGCGTACTTCGCGGTCTTCAGCGCGTACTCGGCCGAGGTGCCGCCGACGACGACCGCCAGGTGGTACGGCGGGCAGGCGGCGGTCCCGAGGGAGCGGATCTTCTCGTCCAGGAACCGCATCATCCCGTCCGGGTTGAGCACCGCCTTGGTCTCCTGGAACAAGAACGACTTGTTCGCCGAGCCGCCGCCCTTGGCCATGAAGAGGAACTTGTACGCCGGGTCGCCGCTCGCCGGGGTCGAGTACAGCTCGATCTGGGCCGGCAGGTTGGAGCCGGTGTTCTTCTCGTCCCACATGGTCAGCGGCGCCATCTGCGAGTAGCGCAGGTTCAGCTTGGTGTAGGCGTCGTACACGCCGCGGCTGATCCACTCCTCGTCCACGGCGCCGGTGAGGACGCCCTCGGACTTCTTGCCCATCACGATCGCGGTGCCGGTGTCCTGGCACATCGGCAGGATGCCGCCGGCCGAGATGTTCGCGTTCTTCAGCAGGTCCAGGGCGACGAACCGGTCGTTGCCGGACGCCTCCGGGTCGTCGATGATCCGCCGCAGCTGGGCCAGGTGGGCCGGCCGCAGGTAGTGCGAGATGTCGTGCATCGCCTCGGCGGTGAGCGCCTGGATCACCGACGGCTCGACCTGCAGGAAGGTCCGGTCGCCGGCGGTGAAGGTGCTGACCCCCTCGGTGGTGAGGAGCCGGTACTCGGTCTCGTCCTTCCCGAGCGGCAACAGATCCGAGTAGCTGAAGTCGGCGGACACCGGGCGTACCTCCTGGCGAAATGGTCTGCGTTGCGAGCCCAAGCCTAGATCCGGCCCTCCGCGGGCGCGGCGACGGGCCGGTCGGCAACCCCGCGGACCGATTCGCCGGAGCCGGAGACTCAGGGGTGCGGTCAGGGTCGAAATGGGGGAGTCAACTCATCGGCACCGGGCCGCCCGCCCGCGTATCGTGCTGTCGTGGCTCAGGACGAGAACTCGCAGCAGGACAGGCCCCAGGACCGCCCGCAGGACGCGCCCGTGGCGCAGCCGACCGGGGACGAGCTGGCGTTGCGCCGCCGCGTCTCCGACCTGGAACGCGAGGACGTCGCCGAGGTCCTCCGGGCCGCGGCCGGCGAGGGGCGGCTGAGCTTCACCGAGCTGGAGGACCGGCTGGAGACGACGTACAACGCGAAGACGTACGGCGAGCTCGTTCACATCACCGCGGACCTCCCGGGCGGACCGAGTGCCCCGAGCACGCCGGCGCAGTACAGCGGCGAGCAGCACCCCGCGCAGTACGCGCAGAGCGACTCGACCCCGGTGATCAACACGTTCCTGGCCGAAACCAAGCGCACCGGCGGCTGGCTGGCCCCGCAGCGGCAGGAGGTCAACGCCGTCCTCGGTGACGTGACGCTGGACTACACCGAGGCGCAGCTGCCGTACGACGAGATCTTCGTGGAGGTGAAGTCGATCCTGTCGGAGGTGAAGATCCGGGTCCCGCAGAACGCGATCGTGCACCTCGACGGCAACCCGATCCTCGGCTCCGTCACCGAGCAGGAGGCCGGCTTCGGCGGCGCCGTCGACCCGGCCACCGGACCGGTGAAGGTCTTCCATATCCGCGGCACGGCGATCCTCGGCGAGATCAAGGTCAAGCGCGGCCCCCGCCTCAGCAAGCGGCTCCGGCTCACCTGATCCAGCGGGTCAGCCCGCGCGGCGGGTGTCCGACGTCTGCGCGGTCGCCGTCCAGCGGGTGCCGTTGCGGGTGATCTCGATCGGGTGGTCGAAGCACTCGGAGATCAGCCGGGTGGTGAGTACGTCGTCCACCGGTCCCGCGGCGTGCAGCAGCCCGCGACGAATCAGGGCCGCGTGGGTCGTCGAGGACGGCAGTTCCTCGAGGTGGTGAGTCACCAGGACCGACGCCAGCTCCGGCCGGGTCGTGTGGACCAGGTCGATGGTCTCCAGCAGCTGCTCGCGCGCGGCGACGTCCAGCCCGGTCGACGGCTCGTCGAGCAACAGCAGGCCCGGATCCGCGATCAGGGCGCGGGCGATCAGCGCGCGTCCTCGCTCACCCTGGGACAGGGTCGTCCACGGTGACATCGCGTGCGTACCGATGCCGAGCAGGTCGATCAGGTCGGTCGCGCGAGCCTGCTCCTCGGCCGTCGGCTGCCAGCGCGGCATCAGTTCGATCGAGCCGGTGACACCGGTCAGCACGACCTGCTCGATGGTCAGCGGCGAGCGCAGCGGGTGCCGCGGATCCACGTGGCCGATCGACTCGCGCAGCTCGCGGATGTCGACCCGGCCCATCCGGCGGCCGAGTACGTCGACGGTGCCGCGGGTCGGGTGATTGACCGCGCCGCAGAGCCGGAGCAACGTGCTCTTGCCTGCACCGTTCGGGCCGAGCAGGGCCCAGCGTTCGCCCGCGCGGACCGTCAGCGAGACGTCGGCGAGCAGTACCTTCTCGTTCCGGACGAAGTCGACGTTCTGCAGGGCGAGCACGGGCCGGCGGTTCCAGGACACGCAGACGACCGTAGACGAGGGCTGTTTCCGGCCGACAGCCGGTAGGGGCCCAGTTCCCGGACCGCTCAGTCGTCGTGCGTGGTCTGCTTCTTCCAGACGCGCTCGAGCCAGCGTTCGAAGACGGACAGGTTCTCGAGGTGTTCCTCGGTGAGATCGAGCCGGCGGTTCCCGGCGGTGATGCCGATGGACTGCAGTCCCTGCGGCAGGTTCTTCTTCTGCAGATCGATCGCGGTGATGTCCGGCCAGGCCAGTTGCTGCTTGCCGACCGCGATCCCGGTCCGGTCGACGACCAGGACCGGGCGCCCGGTCAGCAGCGCGCGGCCGGTCTGCAGGCCGAAGAACAGGAAGAACGGCAGGCAGACGGCGCAGAAGACCGGCCAGCCGCGCCACTCCGAGTTGCCGAGCACTGCCGACAGGACCGGCCAGCCGGTGGCGAGGACGAGCAGGCCGAAGACCACCAACCGGCGGATCATCAGGTTCCGGCGAGGGGGGACTCGCAACCCGTCGGCGCCCGCGAACGCCTTCTCCCAGCGGCCGATGCGCTCGGCATCGTTGGTCGGGTCGGCGGCGTTCATCCGTTCCTCCGGTGGTCGTGCACGGTGCGGAGCCAGCGAGCGAGCTCGCCCAGCTCCAGGACATTGTCCTGCGGAATGCCGACCGGCCCCGCGGACCGCTCGGTCGGGTGGACCTGGACGGTCCGCAGCCCCGGCAGGCCGGACGGCTCGTCGATGCGGGCGATCTGATGCCAGCCGAGCCGGGTCCGGTCGCCGCGGCTGATCCCGGTGCCGTCGATCGTGACCACCGGACGTCCGGTCGCCAACTGCCAGACGGTCAGCCCGACCAGGTACGCGAACGCCGCGAGCGCCGTGATCCGCAGGATTCCGAGCGCTCCGGACACGTCGTCGGCGCGGAGGTGCTCGAGGTTGGACCACAGCGAGTTGCCGAACAGCACCAGGACCAGTGCCAGCCGGATCAGCAGCCGGTTACGCCGGGGCGGGAACACCACGCGCCCGGACGCCTCGAACTCCGCGGTCCACGTGCCCGCCGGACTCACGGTCAGCTCCAGCGGCCGGCGTGCTCGGCGGAGGTCGGCGGGTCGGCGCCGTGCCGGGTACAGGTGATCGCGGCGGCCTTCACCGCGTAGTCGACCACCTCGCACAACGCCTTCTCGTCCAGGCCCCGCAACCGGGCCGGACCGAGCAGTCCGCGCGCCGACAGTCCCGCGATCAACGCGGACATGAACGAGTCACCCGCGCCCACGGTGTCGACCACCTCGATCGCCGGGGCGTTCACCTCGACGTGGGCCGTCCGGGTGACCCCGGTCGCGCCGTCACCGCCGCGGGTGATCACGACGCACTGGGTCCGCTCGGCCGCGAGCAACTCGGCCGCGATCTCCTCCGGCGACGACCCCGGCCGCAGGAACGCACAGTCCTCGTCACTCAGCTTGACCAGGTCCGACAACGCCGCCAGCGCCTGGACCGCGGACCAGGTGGCCACCGGGTCGGGCGTGATGGTCGGTCGCGCGTTCGGGTCCAGGGTGACCGTGACCGGCTGGTCGGCGAGCGTGCCGAGGAACTTCCGGATCGCCTCCGCCCCCGGTTCGAGCACGGTCGCGATCGAGCCGGTGTGGACCGCGGGGCAGCCGCGGTTGAGGGTCAGCGCGGGCGGCTCCCAGCTGATGTCGAACTGGTACGACGCGACGCCGTCGGAGTCGAGGGTGGCGGTCGCCGTACTCGTCCGGAAGCCCGGGTCCACCGATCCTGGTGCCAGCTGGACCCCGTTGCCGAACAGGTGCGCGCCGAGCTGGTCGCCGTACGGGTCGGTGCCGAACCGGGTGACCAGCTCGGTCGGGACGCCGAGCCGGGCCAGGCCGACCGCGACGTTGGCGGGGGAGCCGCCCGGGGTCGCCTTGGTGCCGTTCTTGCCGGGACTCCGGCCGGCCGTGCCGACGATGTCGACGAGGGCCTCGCCGACGACGAGGACGGGTGCCGTCATCGGGCGTGCTCGAAGTCGATGGCGGAGTACGCGCGCAGCTTCTCCAGTTGGTGCACGCTCTCGATGCTGCGGATCGTGCCGCTGCGCGACCGCATCACCAGCGAATGGGTCCGCGCGGTGGAGCGGCCGTACCGGACGCCGCGCAGCAGCTCGCCGTCGGTGATGCCGGTGGCGACGAAGAAGCAGTCGTCCCCGCCGACCAGGTCGTCGGTGGTGAGGACGCGCTCGAGGTCGTGGCCGGCGTCGACGGCGCGCTGCCGCTCGTCGTCGTCGCGCGGCCAGAGCCGGCCCTGGATCAGGCCGCCGACGCACTTCATCGCGCAGGCGGCGATGATGCCCTCCGGGGTCCCGCCGATGCCGACCAGCATGTCCAGCCCGGTGTCCGGCCGGGCCGCCTCGACCGCGCCGGCCACGTCGCCGTCGCTGATGAACTTGATCCGCGCCCCGGTGGCCCGGATCTCGGCCGCGATCTGCTCGTGCCGCGGCCGGTCCAGCAGGACCACGGTGACGTCCTCGACGCTGGAGCCCTTCGCCTTCGCGACCCGGCGGATGTTCTCCGCGACCGGCAGCCGGATGTCCACCACGTCGGCCGCCTCCGGCCCGACCACCAGCTTCTCCATGTAGAACACGGCGGACGGGTCGTACATCGTGTGCCGCGGCGACACCGCCATCACGGCGATTCCGTTCGCCATCCCCTTGGCCACCAGCGTCGTGCCGTCGACCGGGTCGACCGCGACGTCGCACTCGGGCCCGTCGCCGGCGCCGACCTGCTCGCCGTTGTAGAGCATCGGGGCGTTGTCCTTCTCGCCCTCGCCGATCACCACCACGCCGTTCATCCCGACCGTGCCGATCAGGGTGCGCATCGCGTTCACGGCCGCACCGTCGGCGCCGTTCTTGTCGCCCCGGCCGACCCACCGGCCGGCGGCCATCGCGGCGGCCTCGGTCACCCGGACCAGTTCCAGAGCCAGGTTCCGGTCGGGGGCGCGCTCGCCGACCTCGAGATGGGCAGGGGGTGTGGTGGGGTCGCTCATGGCGGGATCGTAGCCAACCCGGGCCCGCCGCCGACGCCCCCTACCGCGGCCACTTCCGGCGCAGGGGACACTGGTGCCATGAGCCCGACAGGTCAAGAGCCGGCCGACCCCGGCCCCGGCACCGAGGAGAACGCTTCCCCGTCCACCGTGATCGACGCGGAGACGCGGGAGCGCGCCCGGGCCCGCGCGGAGGCGATGGAGTACCGGGCCCAGGACCGGGTGAACCGGGCCAAGGCGCGCACCCTGACCAACATGTTCTGGGCCCTGCTGGCCTGCTTCGTCGTGGTCGCGTTCCTGATGATCGTCACCTGGCGGCCCAAGCAGGAGAAGGTCAACGCCGTCCCGTACACCGAGCAGCTCGCCGACGCGAAGAAGCTGGCGTCCTGGATCCGCGGCCCGGAGCCGATGCCGGCCGGGTGGACGGCGACCAGCGTCCGGTTCCGCGCGCCCGAGCAGAGCCCGATCACCTGGCACCTCGGCATCGTCACCAGCGAGAAGAAGTACGTCGGGCTGGAGCAGTCCAACGTCACCAGCCGCGGGTTCCAGAACGACGAGCTCGGCAAGACCGAGGACGACGGCACCGCGACGGTCAACGGTGTGACCTGGCAGCGCCGGACCCTGCTGGACCGCAAGGACGAGCACGCGCTGGTCCTGGTCGGCTCGGGGGTCACCACGATCGTCGTCGGCAACGCCGGCTACCCGGCCCTGGAGACGTTCGCCGCCACGTTGCGCTGATCCCCGCTCACGGCCGGCTCGCTGTCGAAGTTGTGCAGAGGTTGACACTCTGCGTGGCATCCGGTTCTCTCGGAGGAGGCATCGACTAAGGAGCCTGGCGTGATGTGTCCGTTCCAGGTCGGGGGTTGATGCGGCGATGTTCGTCACCGGGATGGTGCTCGCCGCGGAGGGTTCGCCGAGGATCGGCGTACCCCGCCAGTTGCTGGCCTACCAGGGCACCACGGTGCTCGACGCCACCCTGGAGACCGCACGCGACTGCGGCTTCGACCAGCTGCTCGTCACCCTCGGCGTCGCTGCCGAGCAGATCCGCGAGCGGGTCGACCTGGACGGCACCCGCGTGGTCGAATCACCGCACGCCGACACCGGTAGCTCCTCGGTCGTCCCGGCCCTGGACGCGGTGGACCGGCGGACCGACGGCCTGGTGGTGATGCTGGGGGACCAGCCCGGCGTGACGTCGGCTGCCGTGTGGTCCCTGGTCGCCGAGGTGGCCACGCCGATCGGCGTCACGCGGTACGACGACGGGCGCGGCCACCCGGTGTGGTTCGGCCGGGAGACGTTCGGCTCGTTGCGCGGGCTGCGCAGTGACGAGGAGCTGTGGCACCTGATCGACGCCGGTCCGCACCTGGTCACGGATGTCGATGCCATTGGCAACATTCCGCCGACGGTGCGGACCTGGGACGACTACGCGACGCTGGTCGGCCAGGCCACCTCCGGCCCGCTCGACACCCTGCCGGTCGTCCCGCCGGCCGCGGTACCGACTCGGGGGCGCGCGCCGCTCCGGCCGACCCGCACCGGTCCCTGACCTCCAGGAGAACGACCTCCCTCCCGGAGTGCCCGGTGACCGGTGCGAGTCTCGGTTTCACTCCGCCCCGGCCAGCCGCAGGCCGATGACGCCGGTGATGATCAGCGCCAGGCACGCGAGCCGGGCCGGCGTGAGCGGCTCGCCGAACAGGACGATGCCGAGGATCACCACGCCCAGCGAACCAAGGCCGGTCCACACCGCGTACGCCGTGCCCACCGGCAGCCGGTCGAGGGTCCTGGCCAGCAGGGCGACCGAGACGACGCCGAAGACCAGCACGCCCGCGGTCGGCCAGAACCGGCTGAACCCCTCACTCGGTTTGAGGCTGAGCGCGAACGCGATCTCGAAGGCCGCCGCGGCGAGCAGGACCACCCAGGCCATCAGGCGGCCGGCGCACCGCGGAGGTGCCGGATCGTCACGGTCGCGACCCGGGTCCCGAGGGCGGCCGCGGTGCGCAGGTCGGTGGCCGGCGGCGCCTTCTCGGCGGACAGGTCGGCGTCGGACTGCGCCATCGCGCCCAGCCAGCTGCCGAGCCGGTTGAGGTCCTCACTGCTCGCCGTCGACTCCGACCAGCCCGGGTACAGATCCAGACCGACCCAGATCATCCCGTGCTGCGCGGCCAGGATCGAGAAGTACACCAGGCTGTTCAGCTTGTCGCCGGACATCGCCTTGGAGTTGGTGAACCCGGCCGCGATCTTGTCCCGCCAGGCCAGGTCGTCGGCCCACACCTTCGCGCTCGCCTCCGCGAACGCCTTGAAGACGGCACTCGGGCCACCCATGTACGTCGGCGACCCGAACACGATCGCGTCCGCGGCCGCCAGCCGCTGCCACACCTCGTCGGTCAGCTCGTCCAGCGGTACCAGCTCCACGACGGCCCCCGGTACCACTGACGCGCCCGCCGCGACGGCCTCGGCCTGTTGCGCGGTGTGGCCGTAGCCGGAGTGGTAGGCGACGGCGATCCGGGCGGGGTTGTTGCTCATCCTGGCTTCCTCCAGTCGGTCTAACGGACTACAGTCCGTTCTATGAGCGACCGTACCGGACCGGAGTCCGTTTCGCCAGAGGCGCTGCCGTTGCTGGATCAGCCGCGCCCCGAACGGGCCGACGCGCGCCGCAACCGGCTGAAGGTGCTGGAGGCGGCCGACCGGCTCTTCGCCGAGCAGGGGGTGAAGAACGTGTCGCTGGATGCGATCGCGGCCGAGGCCGGTGTCGGCAAGGGCACGGTGTTCCGCCGGTTCGGGGACCGGGCCGGGCTGGCGGTCGCGCTCCTGGACGAACGCGAGCAAGAACTGCAGGCGAAGATCCTCACCGGACCACCGCCGCTCGGCCCGGGAGCGTCCCCGGCCGAGCGGGTCACGGCCTTCCTGGACGCGTACGTGGAACTCCTCGACCGGCACGTCGAGCTCTTCGTCGACAGCGAGAACGCGTCGGACGGCGCGCGGTACCGGATCGGTTCGTACCGGCTGTGGCACCGCCATCTCGCGATGCTGGTCGAGCAGGCCCGGCCGGAGCTGGACGCCGACTACACGGCGCACGTCATCCTGGCGCCGCTGGCCGCGGACCTGCACCAGGCTCTGCGCGCCGAAGGCTTCGCACTGGACCGCATGCGCGAAGGTCTCCGCGCCGCGGCGACGGCGCTACTGGCCGGCTGAGCGGATCGGTCAGTCCGGCTTCTTCTCGTCGGTCGCGTGCGCGGCCTGCGCCTCGGCCAGCCGCTTGCGGGCCCCCTCGAGCCACTGCTGGCAGGTGGCGGCGAGCTCCTCGCCGCGCTCCCACAGAGCCAGCGACTCCTCCAGGCTGGTCCCGCCCGCCTCGAGCTTGCGAACCACCTCGACCAGTTCCTCGCGGGCCTGCTCGTAGGACATCTCCGGACGGCCGTCGGTCACTTGCTCTCCTTCGAGGTCACTTCCACATCGAACCGCCCGTCGGTCACCCGCGCGTTCAGTACGTCGCCCGGCCGCACCTGGTCCAGCTGCCGGACCGCGGTCCCGTCGGCGAGCTGGAGCACGGAGTACCCGCGTTCGAGCGTCGCCTTGGGGGACAGGGCGCGCACACTCGCCAGCCGGTGCGCCACGTCGTCGCTCGCCCGGTCGAGGCGATGGGTCAGGGTGCGCCGGCTCCGGTCGACCAGCGCGGCGATCTCGTCCGACCGGCGGCGCAGGTCGCTCGTCGGCGCGGCCAGGGCCGGCCGGCTGCGGATCGCGGCCAGCGCGTGGAACTCCCGGTCCAGCCAGGCCGTGATCGCGCGGCGGCCCCGGTCGCGCAGGACCTGGACGCCGTCGAGCTCCTCGCGGACGTCGGGCACGATCCGCTTGGCCGCGTCGGTCGGGGTCGAGGCGCGCAGGTCGGCGACCAGGTCGAGCAAGGGGGAGTCCGGCTCGTGCCCGATCGCGCTGACCACCGGCGTCCGGGCCTGGGAGACCGCGCGGACCAGGCCCTCGTCCGAGAAGGGCAGCAGGTCCTCCAGCGAACCACCGCCACGGGCGATCACGATCACGTCGACCGACTCGTCCGCGTCCAGCCGGCGCAGCGCGGTCATTACGTCCCCGGCCGCCGACGGGCCCTGCACCGACGCGTACTCGATCCGGAACGCGACGGCCGGCCAGCGGCGCTTCGCGTTCTCCAGCACGTCCCGCTCGGCGGCGGAGTCACGGCCGCAGATCAGCCCGATCGTGTGCGGCAGGAACGGCAGCTTCTTCTTCCGGTACGCCGCGAACAGCCCCTCGGCGCCGAGCAACTGCTTCAGCCGCTCGATCCGGGCCAGCAGCTCGCCGATCCCGACGTGCCGGATCTCGCTCACCGCCAGCGCCAGCGTGCCGCGCCGGGCGAAGAAGTTCGGCTTGGCGAACACGACCACCCGGGACCCGTCCGTGACCGGCGGGTCGACGGCCTCGAACACCCGGCGGTTGCAGGTGATCCGCAGCGAGATGTCCGCGTCGGTGTCGCGCAGGGTGGCGAACACCGTGGTCGTCCCGCGGTTGGCCGAGACGTCGGTCAGCTGGCCCTCGACCCAGACCGCGCCGAGCTGGTTGATCCAGCCGGCGATCCCGTTCGCGATCGTGCGAACGGCCGCGGGCGCGTCCGGGGAGGTTTCCAAAGCCACCCCCAGACCCTACGACCCCGCGCCGACAAACCCCGGGACGCCATACCTTGGGCCGATGCGTCCCTACCTGTTGCTCGACGTCGACGGCCCGCTCAATCCCGACCGCGCGACCACCCCGCCCCCGGGGTACGAGGCCCACCACCTTCGCGAGGGCGACAAGACCTGGGACGTCCTGATGAACCCGGGCCACGGCGAACTTATCACCGCGCTCGCCGAGGTCTACGACCCGATCTGGGCCACCGGTTGGGAGCACGGCGCGAACCGGTTGCTCGCTCCCCGCATCGGGCTGCCCGAGTTCCCGGTGATCACCTGGCCAGAGGGCGCGATCGGCGCCGGCTCCGGCAGCCTGTGCTGGAAGACGAGGCACGTGGCGCAGTGGGTCGACCGGCCGTTCGCGTGGATCGACGACGAGATCTCCGACGCGGACACCGCGTACCTCGAGGCCCAGGGCGTGCCCGCCCACTACCTCCACCTGGTCGACTCGGCGATCGGTCTGACGGCGGAGGACTGCGCGACGGTCAGGGAGTGGGCCGCCCGGCTCGGATGAGGTGGCCGACGAGCTGTTCCAGGGCGTTGTCGGGGAGTACGCCGGGGAGGGTGAGCGATTCGAGCATGAGACCGCCCATCGCCAGGTAGAGCAGCAGTGGGTCGCCGGGCAGGCCGTGATCGCGGTGGAGCTGGACGTTCTCGTCCAGGTTCGCGCGGACCCTGGTGGTCAGCGCTTCCTGGAGCTCCGGGCGCCGGGTGGCTTCCAGACGGAGCTCGAGCAGGGCGAGGTAGCCCGTGCGGTCCTCGGTGAGGCGCTGCCGGAGCAGGCGGAGCAGATCGGTGAGGAACTCGGCCGACGGCGGCTGGTCGAGGTCGGTGGGGTCGGGGCCGAGCCGGTCGTGGATGCGCAGGCCGGCCTGGAGGAGCAGGGCGTCCCGGTTGGTGAAGTAGTTCGACGCCGTGCCCGCCGGTACGCCGGCCGCCTGGTCCACCGAGCGGAAGGTGAGTCCGCGAGCGCCGTCGGACGCGAGCACCTCGATCGCGGCGTCGACCAGCGCTGTCCGTCGTTCCGGGTTGCTCCGCATCGTCCTACCCTTCCAGTTTGGAAACCACTATGGTCAGAGTACTATGCTCGGAGTGGTTATCGCTTCTCGAAGGGACAAGGCATGCGCGAACTGACGTACTTCATCGCCTCGACGCTGGACGGGTACGTCGCGGACCCGAGCGGCGGCGACCCCACCGACACCAGTCCAGGCGGGTTCTTCCTCGCCCAGGGCGACCACTCCGAGCCGCTGCTCACCGCGTACCCGGAGACGGTGCCGGGCGCGGTCCGCGAGTACCTCGGCCTGGACGCGGAGAACAGGGTGTTCGACACCGTGCTGATGGGCCGCAACACCTGGGAGGTCGGCAAGTCCCACGGCACCACGAACCCGTACCCGCGGCTGCGGAGCTACGTGTTCACGCGGACCGCGCAGAGCCCGGATCCGGCCGTCGAGTTCGTTGCCGACGACCCGGTCGAGGTCGTCCGCGAGCTGAAACGCCAACCAGGACTGGGGATCTGGCTCTGCGGGGGTGGCCGGCTGGCCGAGACGCTGTGGCCGGAGATCGACCGGCTGGTGGTCAAGGTGAACCCGGTCGTGATCGGGGCCGGGGTCAAGCTGTTCGACGGTGGCGCCTTCGACGTCCGGCGGCTCGAACTGACCGATCACCAGGTGTACGGGAGCGGGGTCGCCGTGCTGACGTATCGCCAGGCCTGACGCGGAAAATCCTTTGATCACAAGGGCTTTGCGGCCGCATCATGGAGGCATCGCATCACCTCCTGGTCAGGAGCCGCCCGGACAGGGCGGGCGGCTCTTCGACTGCGCCCGGCCGTGGCGTGACGTGGGCCACGGTGGCGGGGTGGCCACGGCAGGCCCCGTACCATGGGTGCCGTGACTGCCCAGACCGAAACCACCGGACCGACCGCCGTACGGACCAAGCGGGTGTTGCTGGCCGCCCCGCGTGGGTACTGCGCCGGCGTGGACCGGGCCGTCGTCGCGGTCGAGAAGGCCCTCGACCTGTACGGGCCACCGGTCTACGTGCGCAAGGAGATCGTGCACAACAAGCACGTCGTGCAGACCCTGCAGGCGCGCGGCGCGATCTTCGTCGACGAGACCGACGAGGTCCCCGAGGGCGAGACCGTGATCTTCTCCGCCCACGGCGTCGCGCCGGTCGTGCACGAGGAGGCGGCCGCCCGGCAGCTGAAGACGATCGACGCCACCTGCCCGTTGGTCACCAAGGTGCACCACGAGGCGAAGCGGTTCGCCGCCTCCGACCACGACATCCTGCTGATCGGTCACGAGGGCCACGAGGAGGTCATCGGGACCAGCGGCGAGGCGCCGGAGCACGTCCACCTGGTCGACGGTCCGGGCGACGTCCCGAACGTCGAGGTCCGGGACCCGGCCAAGGTGGTCTGGCTGTCCCAGACCACGCTGTCGGTGGACGAGACGATGGAGACCGTCAAGCGGCTCCGGGAGAAGTTCCCGCTGCTGCAGGACCCGCCGAGCGACGACATCTGCTACGCCACCCAGAACCGGCAGGCCGCGGTGAAGAAGCTCGCGCCCGCCGCCGACCTGATGATCGTGGTCGGCTCCCGCAACTCGTCGAACTCGGTCCGCCTGGTCGAGGTCGCGCTCGAGCACGGCGCCAAGGCCGGGTACCTGGTCGACTTCGCCGAGGAGATCGACGAGGCCTGGCTGGAGGGCGTCGACTCGGTCGGCCTGAGCAGCGGCGCGAGCGTGCCGGAGATCCTGGTCCGCGACGTGATCACCTGGCTCGCCGACCGCGGGTACGCCGAGGTCCAGGAGGTCACCACCGCCGAGGAGAGCCTCACCTTCGCCCTCCCCAAGGAACTCCGCACCGATCTGAAGGCCGCCGGCCTCCCCACCACCGGCACCTCGGACCACGCCCTGTACCAGCGCTGACGCACCGCCCGGCTCACACCGGGCGGCGCGCGGTTCCTACGGACTGGGCGAGGTCTTCGGTTTCACTGTCAGCTTGGTGGTGGCGACCGCCTCCTGCGCACCGTCCGGCCCGCAGTACACGACCTTGTACGTGAACGTGTAGGTGCCGGCCTTCTTGTAGGTGTGCGGTTCCCGGGTCGGCCCGCTGCCGGAGCCGCTGATCCGCCGGGACGCGCCGTCGCAGGTCAACAGCCCGCCGTTGGCGCCCCCTGGGATCGACCCGTCGCCCCAGTCGTACCCGGTCATCCAGACGTTGTTCCGCCAGACCGGGTCGACCGGTTTGGTCTTGCCGGTGCTCTCGATCACCGGGACCAGGAGCGACCCCGACTCGCGGAGCGTCATCGACACCTCGAGCCCGTCGATCGAAGGCTCCACGGAGACCCTGACCCGGACCGGCTTCGGTGCGGGCGTACCGCTCGTCTCCGGGGACGGCGGTGCGGTGGTGCTGTTCTCGGTGCTCGGCTCGGTGGTGCGGGTCGAGGGGATGACGGGTGGTTTCGCCGTCTTCCGGGTCGTCGGTGCGGTCGTCGGAGGGGTCGTCGCGGTCGGGGAGGTGGGTGGGGCCGCGGTGATCACGGTGTTCGGGTGACTCGGACTCTTGGTGATCGGGGGCGCGGAGTCGGTGCCGGTCATGTTGCCGGCGGCAACGGCTACCACGGCGACGGCGGTGACCGCGAGGGTGACTGCTCCGGTCGCGCGCCGGCGGCGGATGGTGCGGACCCGGGTGAAGACGGCCTCGGCCGGATCGCCGGTCGGTACCGGCTGGTCGGTCACCAGGTCGTGCAGGCGCTGCTTCAGGTCATCGGTCATTGCTCTGCCCTCCGGTCGGAGCGGCGGTGGTCAGGGGATCGTCGGCGAGCAGGTGGTGGTCGCGCAGTTTCGCCAGGCCACGGGAGATCGTGCTCTTCACGGTGCCGACCGAGCAGCCCATGATCCGCGCGGTCTCCGCGTCCGGCAGGTCCTCGAAGAAGCGCAGGACAAGCGCCGCCCGGGTCCGCCGGGGCAGGGTGTCGAGCGCGCGGAGCAGCCGGTCCCGGTCGTCGACGGTGCCGAACTCCGACGGTGCGGCCGGCTCGGGCAACGACTCGGTCGGGGTCTCGCCCTTCCACTTGCGCCGCCACCACTGGGTACTGGTGTTCACCATCACGGTGCGCGTGTAGCTCTCCAGTGCACCGGTGCTACGTAACCCCTTGCGGTGGAACCACACCTTCGCCAGGGACGCCTGCACCAGGTCCTCGGCGGAGTGCCAGTTTCCGGTCAGCAGGTAGCCGAACCGTTGTAGTGCCGAGAACCGTCCAGTGACGAACTCGGCGAACTCGTGATCCAGTCCTGGATCCATTCCCGCCCCCTGCCCCCTTGGCGGCGGGCCACCGTGGCCCGCTCGCTCAGAGCATGGGATGAGCGGGGCCGGGAGAAAGGTTGAGGCGTTGCCGGAAAGTGATCAGCCCGCGGCCGCGTCGTACTCGCGCTGGGCCGTCGTGATCGCGGCCATGTGCGCCTCGGCCCAGTCGCTGACCGCGGTGATCGGCTCGATCAGCGAGCGGCCCAGCGGCGTCAGGGTGTAGACGACCCGCGGCGGGACCTCGGCGAACACCTCCCGGGTGATCAGGCCGTCGCGCTCGAGCCGGCGCAGGGTCTGGGTGAGCACCTTGGGCGCGACCTTGCCGATGCCCTCGCGCAACTGGGTGAAGCGGAGCGGGCCGTCGCGGAGCAGCAGCACCGTCAGCACCGTCCACTTGTCGCCGATCCGGTCCAGGATCAGCCGCGTCGGGCAGGCCGGATCGAAGACGTCGCCCTGGAGGAAGTCAACAGTAACCACTAGGTACTTATAGCACGTTGAAGTAGCCGGTAACCAATGGTTACTGTTCACGGCACGCTCTCCCCATGGAAGGAACACAATGAAGATCGCGGTGTACGGAGCCACCGGCATGGTCGGCAGCCGGGTAGCGGCCGAGGCAGCGAACCGGGCCCACCAGGTCACCGGCGTCACCCGCTCCGGCGGCGACCTGCCGGCCGGTGTCCAGGCGGTTCGCAGTGACGCGGGCGACCGGGAGTCGGCGAAGGAACTCCTCAGCCAGGCCGAGGTCGCGGTGGTCGCCACCGGCCCGAGCCGGACCGGCGGCGACCCGCAGGACTACCTCGACGCCGTCGACGTACTGATCGCCGTCGCCCGCGAGACCGGGACCCGGCTGTACTTCGTCGGCGGCACCGGCAACCTGGTGATCGACGGGCAGCGGGTCGTCGACTCGCCCGGTTTCCCCGCGGAGTACCGGACCGAGTCGCTCACCGTCGCGACCGGCCTGGAGAAGCTGCGCGCGACCGGCGAGGACGTGGACTGGACGATGCTGTCACCCGCGTACGTGATCCAGCCGGGCGAGCGGACCGGGAAGTTCCGCCTCGGCCTGGACGAGCCGATCGGCGAGACCATCTCCGCCGAGGACTACGCGGTCGCCCTGCTCGACGAGATCGAGCAGCCCGCCCACCGCCGGCAGCGCTTCACTCTGGGGTACTGAGCCGCGGGTGGTTCGCGTACGCGGTGAGGACGACAGGCCAGCCGGAGTCGTAGTTCTGCCGCATCCGGGCGCCGTCCGGGCGGAGTTCCCAGCCGGTGTGGGTCAACTCGACCTCGGTGCCGTCGCCGGTCGGCGTGAACCGGACCGTGACCTGGCCGGCCTGCGTGGGGTCGGTCCCGGGGTGCCAGCTGAAGTTCACCGAGGTCGGTGGGTTCCAGGTGGACACGGTGCCCCAGGTGCCGACCGGCCCGTCCGCGGTGTACTCCACGATCTGGCCGCCGACCGTGCCTTCGAACCGGACGTCGGTGGCCTGCTCGGCCGCGATCGAGTGGGACGCGAGCGGCCACCAGCGGCCCAGCTCGGCCGTGAACAGCTCGAACGCCCGCTCCGGTGTCGTCGGCACCACGACCGTTTTCACCAGCGGCGCCAGTTCCTGCTCGATGCTCATCGCCCTTTCCCTTCGGTCTGCCGGACGTGGTCGGCGAACGCGTCGAGCGCCTCGTCCCAGAAGGAGTCCAGCCAGCCCCGCAGCGAGGCGAGCCCGGTGCGGTCGACGCGGTAGATGTTGCGGGTGCCCCGCGGTTCGTACTCGACCAGCCCGGCCCCGCCGAGCACCTTGAGATGCTGCGAGATGGCCGGCCGGCTGACCGGGACCCGCCCGGCCAGCCCGGTCACCGAACTCGGTCCGTGCCGGCGCAGCGTGTCCAGGATCGCCCGCCGGGTCGGATCCCCGAGCGCGTCGAGTACGGTGCCTGCTTGGTAAGTCCCCACGAACGGTAAGTTGCCACTGACGGTTGCTCCCGTCAAGAGGCTGGCAGCATCCGGTCGGTAGACCTCCGCGCTGACCGACCAGGACAGACCGGACCCGGTCCCGCGCGCGGGGCGGTGCGCGCGGAACCGGGCGGGCGGATTCCGGGGTGGTCGGTCAGTTGAAGGGGTCGAGGGTGATGGACGCCTGCCGCGGGTCACCGTCGTGGACGAGCGACTCGTGGTTGCCGACGTCGTCGAAGGCGAACGCGTACGCCTTGCCGTCGGCCATCCGGTCGTGGATCAGCCGGGCGTAGTGGTTGGTGACGGCGTCGGAGTAGAAGCCGTTCGCGTTCGGGTCGGGCTGGTTGCTGTTGGTCAGCAGGGTGGACCGGTTGTAGCCGGCGCACAGCGTCCGCGAGATCGGTCCGCGGACCAGGTCGTTCGGTGCGTCGAGCAACTTCGCACAGCCGAAGATGCTGGCCGAGTCGGGCTTCTGGAACGACGTGACCACGGTGCCGCCGCCGTCGGTGAAGTTCATGACGTTCCCGGACACCTTGCCGTAGTACTTGGTGTTCGGCTGGTCCCCGAACGGCGTCACGGTGAGCGTCTCCGAGCTGTACTTCGACCACACCCGGTTGACGTAGTCGTCCATCGCGGACGCGGGCAACGCGCCGACCTCGACGCCGTACGTCGGGGCGAGAGCACGCAGGACCGTGCCGTCGGACGCGGTCTGGATCAGGTTCGACCAGCCGCCGGAGTGGCCGCGGAGCGCGTCGAAGAATCCCTTGTAACCGCCGGACTTCAGGTGGCCGGTGGTCTTGGTCGAGCCGTCCGCGAGTTGCACGCCGACGGCGTACGGGGCGGAGAACATGTCGACCTGGGTGCTGTTGATCCACAGGCCGGAGTCGTTCAGCGTGTACTCGGTCCAGTTGAACAGGATGTTCCGGTTCGGGTCGTCCTGGTTCTGCACCGCGGGCTGGACCAGACCACCGGTGGTCAGCTTGAACACCAGCTTCTGGCCGTAGGAGAAGTAGACCCGGCCGGAGAACTTCGGCATCCGGACCGTGATCGACTGGCCGTCGGCCGGTCCGGCGATCGACGCGTCCGGCGCCGGGGTGGGCGGGTTGCCGCCCGCGGGCCAGGCATGGAAGTTGCCGTCGGCATCGGCCCAGCCCTGCTGGCCGGTGGCCAGGTTGGTGCCGAGGTTGTAGATGTACGCCGGGCCGGCGCGGCCCGAGTTGTTCGAGATCTTCAGCGGAATGGTCGCCGGAACGGCGTCGGCCGGGGCGGCCACCAGCGTGGTCAGCCCGGCCGCGACCGTCGCGGCCGCGGCGAGAACCGCGCAGAGTTTCGATCGGATGCGCACTTGCTCCTCCTCAGGTTTGTCCCGTCGAGAGAAGGCGGAGCACCGGGGACGACCTGGGCCGGCGGCCGCGCGTCACCAGAGCGCGACCCCGGCCGGTCGTTGGCAGGGCGGTGCCCACGAGTCGGCCGGCGAGGGACGGTGGAGATCACCGGCCGAATGTGAGAGCGCTCTCATCGTTTCGGCCGCGTCCGGCGATGTCAAGGGCGACGCCGTGTCGGATTTCCGACGGCGGCCCGGCGCGCCGGGTACCGTGCCTGGTTGGCCGGACCGGCGAGGGCGAGGAGATGGCGGAGTGGACGTCGATGCGGCGAAGGTCTGCGCGGTCTTCGGTCTGCCGGAGCCGTCGGGCCCACTCGAACTCGTCCAGCACACGGTGAGCCGGACCTGGCGGCTCGACGTGGGGGAGCGGGCATACTTGGTCAAGGAGATCTGGCCGGACGAGGATCCCTTCTGGGCCGGGCAGTTGGTCGACCGGATGGCGTACGCGGACCGGGCTGCCGAGGCCGGAGTACGGCAGCCGCGGTTGGTGCGGCCGGAGCCTTCGGTTGCCTTTGGCAACGGGGCGCGGATCGACGGGCGCGGCTGCTATCGGGTCTTCGAGTGGATCGAGCGGACCCGCGAGCTCGACGCCTCGGACGACGCCTGGGTGGTGGCGACGCTGGCCACGTTGCACGAGCTCGAGCGCGCACCTGCGGATGAGGTGCGGCCGAGGTACTACGGGCTGTACGACCGGGAGACCTGGACGGACTGGATCCGCTTCGGCGCCGGCCACGGGCGGTCCTGGATCGAGGTCGCGGCCCGGGTGATCGACGAGGTGCGGCGGCTGACCGATGAGCTGGCCGAGGCGTACGAGCATGCTCCGGACCGGGTGATCACGCATGGCGACTTCGTACCCTCGAACGTGCTCTGCGATCCGGACGGGCCGATCCTGATCGACTGGGAGGCGGCCGGTCCGGAGTCCGCGCTGCACGAGGCGGGAGACACGTTGTTCAAGGTGATCGGAGGGGACGAGGTACGGCTGCGCGCGGCGCTGCGGGCGTACGGGATATCGGCACGCGGGCGGAGTACGGAGTTGTTCGACCGGGTGATCGGCGGTCGGCTCGCGAATCTCACCGAACTGCTCAAGGCCGACGTCGCCGGCGAACCCATGACCGGGTGGAAGGCTCAGGTCGAACGACGGGACGAGCGGATCGCCGAGGAGCTGGTGGCGCTGCCCGGGTACGCGGCTGAGCTGCGGGAGCTGAGCCGGCGGTTGCTCGCTGGGTGATCGACCGGTTCGTCAGCCGGGTCGTCGGCGTAGTCGACCGCGTGGTCGTCAGCCGGTCTGGGAGTCGAAGCCGGGCAGGGGTGGTGGGGTGTCGCGCTGGGTCCGGTCGACCGGCTGGGTCGGGATCCACCGGCGGGTCGGGTTGTCGGCCTCGTCGAGCGCGAGCAGCTCGGGTGCGGTGAGCGGGCGGACCGAGGCCTCGATGCTCTCCATCGCCTCCAGCTCGGCCTCGGTGACGTGCAGCTCGCGGAGCTTCCGGGCGGTGATGAAGACGCGGTTCTCGAACGAGCCGACGGTCCGGTTGTACGCGTCGACGGCCGAGGTGAGCGAGCGGCCGACCCGGCCGAGGTGGTCGCCCATCGTGCCGAGCCGCTCGTACAGTTCGCGGCCGAGGTCGAACACCTGCTGCGCCGATTCGGTCAGGGCGGACTGGTTCCACGCGTACGCGGCGGCGCGCAGGGTGGCGATCAGGGTCGTCGGCGTGGCCAGGATGACGCGGCGCTCCGCGGCGTACTCGAGCAGGCCCGGCTCGATGTCGAGGGCGGCGGACAGGAACGATTCGCCCGGGACGAACAGGATGACGAACTCGGGCGTCGACGGCAGCCGGGACCAGTACGCCTTGCCGGACAGCTGGTCGACGTGGGTCCGCAGGTGCCGGGCGTGGGCGCGCAGCCGGTCCTCGCGGAAGTCGGCGTCGTCGGTCTCGGCCGCCTCCAGGAACGCGGCCAGCGGGACCTTCGAGTCGACCACCAGGTTCTTGCCCTCGGCCAGCCGGACCACCAGGTCGGGGCGGAGCAGGCCGTCGTCGGTGACGGTCGACGTCTGCTCGGTGAAGTCGCAGTGCGCGACCATCCCGGCCAGCTCGACCGTCCGGCGCAGGTGCAGCTCGCCCCAACGGCCCCGGACCTGCGGTTTGCGCAGCGCGGTCGAGAGCGACGCGGTCTCCCGGCGGAGTGCCTCGCCGCTCATCCGCACCTCGTTGACCTGCTGATGCAACTGGGACTGCCAGGCGGCGCGGCCCTTCTCCAGCTGGGTGAGCTGGGCGTGCAGGCGATCCAGCGCGTCCTTCACGACGGCCTGGCCGGACATCTGCTGACCGACCGACTGCCGCTCCTGCGTCAGCTCCACCACCCGGTCCTCGGCGGCGTCCCGCTCAGCGGTCACCCGGGCCAGAGTGGCGCCGTCCCGCCCTCGGACCCAGAGCATGCCGAACACCACGCCGAGCCCCACCCCGACAAGGAGGAAAACCAACAACAGCAACACCGTCGTACCGGTCATGCCACAGACAGTGACACACCCGACCGACAGTTTCCGCCGACCGACTCACTCGACCAGGAGTTCGCGCCGCATCCGGCGCAGCCGCAGCCGGGTCGTCCGGGAGCGCCGGTTCGGGATCTCGAGGTCGGCCACCATCGCCGCCGTCAGCAGCTCGAACGACACCTCGTGCGCGTGCGCCAGCGGGCGGTTGGCGCCCGGTTCCCGACGCTCGACGGCCGCGTACCACTCGACCTCGGCCTCGCCGACCCGCCGCAACGAGGCGACCCACTCGGTCCAGACCGCCGTCGAGGCGAACAGCCGGACCTGCGACGTCAGTTCGAGCGGCTTGCGCCGGTCGCCCGTGGTCCCTTCGAAGACCTCCCGTTGCCGCTCCATCAACGTGTCGAGCATCGTCAGGTACAGCTTCTCGACGCGGGCATGGTGCCGCGCCTCCCGGCCTTGGAGAGCGCCGGAGCGGTACGTCCAGTACATGCCGGCCAGGCCGAGCACGTAGGGCCCGGCCTCCTTCACCAGGTCCACGGCGAGGCTCATGGTCCAAGGTTACGGGCCTTGCCGGAAGTCAGCAGGTCATGGCCGGGAAGGTGTAGCCCTGGGCCTTGAGGAGGGGGAGGACCTTGTCGAGGGCGGCGGCGGTCTGGGTCCGGTCGCCGCCGCCGTCGTGCAGCAGGATGATGTTGCGGCGATGGGCGTGGTGGAGGATGTTGTCGACGATGGCCGTCACGCCCGGCCGCTTCCAGTCGCGTGGGTCGACGTCCCAGAGCACCTGGCTCATCCCGGCCGCCGCGATGTCGGCGCGGACCTTCGGGTTCGAGGCGCCGTACGGCGGGCGGAAGCACTTGGACCGCGGTCCGTCGAAGATCTCGTGCCGGCGTTTCGCGGCCGGCAGCGCGGTGAGCTGGGCGTGGCTGATCGAGTGACTGCCGATGGTGTGGCCATCGGCAAGGATCTGCTCGCGCAGTCCCGGGTGCTCGGCCTGCATCCTGCCGAGCTGGAAGAACGTAGCGTGTGCGCCGTGCTTGCGGAGGATCTGCAGGATGCGCGGCGTCCAGACCGGGTCCGGGCCGTCGTCGAAGCTCAGGAACAGCACCTTCTTGTTGCCTGCAGCAAGCGATGCGGTGGGATCGGCGACCGGTTGTTCGGGTTTCCCGGACGGCGTTCGAGTGGGCGTGGTCGTCGGCGTGGAGGATGCGGCCGTCGTCGGTGGTGCGGCCGGGGTGCTCTGTGAGGCGACGGCCGGGCGCGGTGGGCGGGTGTGGTTCAGCGCGACCGTGGCCAGTCCGCCGACCACGAGCGCGGCGGCCACCACGGTACCGATGACGGTTGCGAGCTTGCGGGACATGGCTCTCCCCTCCGATCAGGCGGATTCCCCAGTGCTCCCCCTCAGGAGCCACGTTCTGGAAGACGCCTCACCCCGGAGGCCGGTTGGCATCCTCGTGTTGCAGTGAGATCTCGGTCGTTGACGGGTCAGTCGCCGCCGGCGTCGCGACGGTCGCCGCGGTACCCCGGTGGTACAGCCGGCCCTCCAGCGACTTCACGCTCGCGACCAGGACGAAGCTCATGCTGACCAGCAACGCCCACGCGCCGAACTTCGCCGGATGGACGAGCCGCCACACGTTCACCTGGTCGGGGTAGTTCCACGCGTCCAGGAACGTGCCGGCGTTCTCCGCGATCCACAGGAAGAACCCGATCAGGACGAACGCGACCGCCAGCGGCATCCGGTACCGGCGGGTGCCGACCGTGTAGAAGACCCAGGTCCGCCGTAACGCGATCAGCAGGCCGGCCGCGATCGGTACCCGCAGGTCCATGGTCCAGTGGTGGGTGAAGAAGTTCGCGTAGATCGCCAGCGCGAGCACCGTGGTCGGCACCGGCCGGTAGCCGCTCACCCGCAGGTCGAACCGCCGCCACGCCTGACAGAGATAGCTGCCGACCGCGGCGTACATGAACCCGGCGAACAGCGGGACGCCTCCCACCTTCGTCCAGGCGTCGCCCGGGTACTGCCAGGACCCGACCTGGACCTTGAACAGTTCGAGCCCGAGACCGACCAGGTGGAACGCGAGGATCACGGCGACCTCGCGCCACGTCTCCAGGCCGACCACCAGGAACAACGCGGTGAGCGCGACGCAGTACAGCAGCAGCGCGTCGTACCGGGGGATGGGGAGGTCGACGTACTGCGAGACGGCCAACGCGGCGAAGAGCGCGATCGGGAAGAGGCAGGAGACCAGTTCGAGCCACCCGAAGCGGAGCAGTTGGAGGGAGCCGGACACGACGCGTGACGGAACGGGATGGGTGGGTCGGCGACGGGTCACAGTCGTACGACGCGGGATCGCGGACCCGGGTTCGGAGGCGGCGGATTGGGGTTGACCGGGTCCGGGCGCGTAACCTTGACGCCCGTGGCACTCACCATCGGAATCGTCGGGCTCCCGAACGCGGGCAAGTCGACCCTCTTCAACGCGCTGACCAAGAACAACGTGCTCGCGGCGAACTACCCGTTCGCGACGATCGAGCCCAACGTCGGCGTGGTCGGCGTCCCGGACAACCGGCTGGGCAAGCTGGCCGAGATGTTCTCCTCGGCCAAGGTGATCCCGGCCACGGTCCAGTTCGTCGACATCGCCGGGATCGTCCGCGGTGCGTCCGAGGGGGAGGGGCTGGGCAACAAGTTCCTCAGCCACATCCGCGAGTCGGACGCGATCTGCCAGGTGACCCGGGTGTTCCGCGACGACGACGTCACCCACGTCGACGGCAAGGTGTCGCCCGCCGACGACATCTCCACGATCCAGACCGAGCTGATCCTGGCCGACCTGCAGACCGTCGAGAAGGCGATCCCGCGGCTGGAGAAGGAAGCCCGGCTGAAGAAGGAGAGCGCCGTCACCCTGGAGGCGGTCCGGGAGGCGCAGAAGCACCTCGAGGCCGGCACGCCGATCATCGCCACCTCGGTGGACCGCGACGCGATCCGCGAGCTGATGCTGATGACGGCCAAGCCGTACCTGTTCGTCTTCAACTGCGACGCCGACGAACTGGCCGACGAGGAGCTGAAGTCGAAGATGCGCGACCTGGTCGCCCCGGCCGAGGCGATCTTCCTGGACGCCAAGTTCGAGGCCGAACTGGTCGAGCTCGGTGACGAGGACGAGGCCCGCGAGATGCTCGCCGAGATGGGCATCGACGAACCCGGCCTGGACGTCCTGGCCCGGGTCGGCTTCGACACCCTCGGCCTGCAGACCTACCTCACCGCCGGCCCGAAGGAATCCCGCGCCTGGACCATCAAGCGCGGCGCCACCGCCCCCGAAGCGGCCGGCGTCATCCACACCGACTTCCAGCGCGGCTTCATCAAGGCCGAGATCGTCTCCTTCGAAGACCTGATGGAAGCCGGCTCGATGACCGCCGCCAAGTCCGCCGGCAAGGTCCGCATGGAGGGCAAGGACTACATCATGTCCGACGGCGACGTCGTGGAGTTCCGCTTCAACGTCTGACCGCTTCGTAGAGTCCGCTTCCCGTTCGAGGCCCGCCCGCCGTCGACTGCCGATGCTCCTCTCTAAGGGCCGACAGAGTCGCCATTAAGGGATATAATGACGCAGGGAGTCGTCATTAATGGATGTGGAGTGACCATGGCCAAGAGTTCCGAGCCTGCCAGAACTCGGCTCAGTGCCCAGCGTATCGGTGCGCACCTGACCACTTGGCGCAAGCTCCAGAGTCTGACGGCTGAGCAAGTCGCGGACCGAGCGGGGATCTCCAGAGATACCCTGCGTCGGCTGGAAAAGGGTGAGACCACCGTCGGGATCGCTGTGTTCCTCAATGTCGCGCGTGTCCTGGGCACCCTCGATCGCGTCGTCGAGGCATTGGACCCCTACGAGACTGCCGTGGGCCGCGCCCGCGCCGACACGACCCTTCCGAAAAGAGTCAGGCCTTGACCGACTCGGTCCTCGTGAGCGTCGAACTGAATGGCCGGACAGTCGAGGTCGGGACCGCATACTTCACGCGCAGGCAAGGCGTGACCTCGACCTCGTTCCGCTATTCCGAGGAGTACCTGGCGCGACCAGGTGCGTACTCGATCGATCCTGCTATGCCGCTGCTGAAGGGCAACTATGCGCCGGCCGGTCTGCCAGGTGCTTTCGCTGACTGCTCGCCTGACAGGTGGGGTAAGAACCTCATCTCCAAGACGATTCGCGCTCAGGCGCTTCGCGATGGGCGCACGGCTCCTTCTGTGGGGGACGTCGACTATCTCCTGGGCGTCAGCGACCTGACGCGACAAGGTGCGTTGCGCTTCCGTCAGGAACATGATGGCCAGTTCCTCCATCAGGGTCTCGACGTCCCCAAGCTCATCGAGCTACCGAGACTACTTCGAGCGGCAGATGACGTGGCTCAAGACGCAGACGACATGTCTGCCGTCAAAGATCTTCTCGATGCCGGATCCGGCTCGCTGGGAGGTGCTCGCCCGAAGGCATCGGTCCGTGACGAGAGACGACTGCTCATTGCCAAGTTCCCTCACCACAGCGATGAATGGGATGTGATGGCGTGGGAGAAGACTGCCCTGGATCTGGCTGAACGCGCCGGAATCGATACCCCCCACCGCGAGACGGCCGTGATCGACGGCAGAACGGTCCTGGTCCTGGAGCGTTTCGACCGGGACCAAGGGCGTCGCGTCGGATACATGAGTGCCATGACGATGGTCGAAGGACGAGACGGCAGCCCGGGAGACTATCTCGAGGTGGCTGAGACCCTGACCGAGTTCAGTTCACGCACCAGCGAAGACCTGCGTCAGTTGTGGCGCCGGATCGCTTTCTCGATAGCGATTCACAACACCGACGACCACCTTCGCAACCACGGCTTTCTGCGAGACGGCGCGGCCGGTTGGCGCTTCTCCCCGATCTTCGACGTGAATCCAGATCCGGATGGGGCCGCGCAACGAGTCACCGGGATCGGCGGAGCGCATCGGCGCGAGGACGAACTCGACGGTCTCATGACCTACGCCGGATCGTTTCGTGTCACCACCGTCGATGCTCGGCAGATCCTCCGGGACGTGCTCGACGCCACCGCTGATTGGCAACGTGTTGCTACCGGCAACGGCATAGCGAAGAGCGAACTACCTCGTTTCCACGACGCCTTCGAAGGTCTCAGACGGCCACTGAGCGACCTCGCTCATTGAGCCTGAGGGGCTCAGGCTGTGTGGAGGCCGAGTTCGTGGCCGTCCGGGTCGGCCAGTACGACGAACTTGGTACCAAGGCGCCGCCGGGCTCCGTGCGGACCTCGCGGTCGAGCAGCCCGATCCAAAGGTTGCCCGGTCTCCGGGAACGCTTGCCTCCGCCCGGGGATAGGCTGATCCGGCAATTGATTGCCATGGCCCAGCCCTTCTGTTGTACGACGGATTCGAAGGAAGGACACAGATGGCCCGCCCTTACAGCCCCGGCCCGAAACAGTTCGTCTTCGGTGTCGGAGACGGCGACGATCAGCGGGTCGTCGTCGCCGACCCGCAGGAAGCCTACGTTGCTTTCTCCGCCTTCTTCCGGGGCCAGGACGGTGGCACCTGGACCATCGACGACGAACCGGCGGGCCAGCGGTTGGTGCTGATGCCCGGTCAAGGGGTGATCGTCCGGAGCACGGAGGCGGGTCAGCCTCAGCTCGAGTATCTCAAGGTCGACCGTCCCAATCGCTACCTGCCGAGCGCGATGCTGTTCTTCGAGAACGGGTATGCCGGTCTCGATCACTTCGGCCAATGGCTCTCGAACCTCGCGGACCTCGACGCGTCGCCGCAGGCTCGCGGTGCTGCCCGTGCCGCCGCGATCACGACCGAAGCCGCGGCGATCGAAGAAACCGGTCGGATCTGGGGAAGTTCGGGCATCGTCGACCCGAGCGACCAGTGGTACGTCTTCTTCGACTCCCACGGTGCCGACGACGACCAGGCTGAACGAGCTGAACTGCTCGTCCTGATCGAGTTCCTCGGTCTCGAACGAGGCGACGCCCCGGCCGGGGCTGCCGACGGCGAAGTCTGGGTACGCCGGGACCCACGCCTCGACGCCGAACTCGAACGGTGGTCATGAGAGACGTCGTGTTCGCCCGTGAGAACGGGTGGATCCCAAAGGTGGTCCGGGATCACGGTGTACTCCGGATCGAGTTCGGTGCCGGGGCCGACGCCAACCACGATCCGCGCACTTTCACGGTCCCGATCGACGACGCCCAGCTTGCGGTGATCCGGGACGATCTGACGAGGCACCTGCTGCTGTGGAGTGCGATTCTGCCGCTTTGCGATGCTGCCGGGACTCGGGGCCCGCTGGACGAGGAGGCTGCCGTCGCGCTGCTGGAGCCGATCCTCTTCGCTGCGCCTGCTGACATCGAGGCGCTGTTCCAGCGCATTCGGTGGGACAGGAGCCGGCTCGTCGCCCACGGTGCCGACGTCGACCTGCTCGATCGTGGCCAGGTCTGGGCCGCGATGAGCTCGGCGACCGAGACGGCTGACTGGCATCGAGTTCAGGAACACGCAGCGGATCGCCGACGCACCCAGCGCGGCGTGACGCTGGCTCCGCTCGACGCCGCGATCCTGAAGTTCACCGGACAGTACCTCCACGGCGCGACGATGCCGAAACGTCGTCCCGATGCGGTCGACCCGGCGCTGCTGCCTGACGTCCTGCGGGTGATCGCCACCGCGGAGCGAGCGTCCGCCGGGATGCGGATCAGGCGTGATCCGCGCCGGGGAGGACGGGCGACGGACAAGCGTGACTGGGATCGGATGGCGGCGACGGTCGATGCGGCCGTCCGCCGGGCACACCCCGAGCTCGCCGACGACGCGGTGGCCACCGTGAAGTTCCTGATGTGCTCGGAGGCCGCGGGCCGCGCCAGGAGCAGGCCGATCGAGGATGACGATGAGCAGGTCGGCGGTGCCGGGAGTACGAGGAAGTCGAAGCTGATCTTCACCGATGACAAGGGCGGCGAGGAGACGTGGCGGCCGGACAGTCCGCGCACCGCCACCACGGCGTTCTGGGAGTTCGTCGGCGGTCGTTCCACCGCGGACAACGAGGTGTTCACCATCGAGGACGAAGAGTTGGGGGAAGGACTCCAGCTCCACTTCTACGCGGACTCGATCGCCCGGATCACGACAGTGGCCGAAGGCGACGGCCGGTCGGACCCGGAGTACCGGGTCGAGTACAGCCTGGTCGACGGGCTGGACGGATATCGGATCCTGGTCCGCGCCTTTGTCAACGGCGGCTGGGCCGCGCTCGACCACCACGGCTCGTGGCTGACGGATGTCGCCGAGTTCGAGCGGGCTCGCCGGCAGCGTGACGCCGGAAGGCGGTGACTGGTGTCGCCGGGCGACCGTTCGATGATCCGCTTCCGGTTCGGACTCCGCCCGTTGGCAGAGATTGCGCCGTGGGGTGGCGACAGGCCGAACCTGAGCTGGTTCGGCCTGACCGACGGCTGGTACTGGATCGAGCTCGGCGACGTCGACCTTCTGCGCCACCTCCCCGAGGACGGTGACGAACACCCGGCCGTCGACTACTACGTCGCCCGATTCTGGGAAGACCTGCTCCGATTGTTTCCGGCGGTGATCGAGGACGTCCCCGCCGCGCTGGTCGACCTGCTCAGGTCTGACCCGCGGACCTGGCCCGAACTCGACCCCGACGACCCGGTGACCGATTCCGTGCTCACCTGGTCCACCGATCACTTCCTCGACGTCGGCTACCTCGGCAACGCGCCCACGATCCGCTGCTGGCGGCACGGCGACCAGGTCACGATCGGCTGGCAGGATTCCGACCCCAGCCGCTACACCGCGCCCCCGTCCGGCGAGGTCACGGTCAGCCTGTCCGAATTCCTCGCCGCCGTCGGAGACCTGCATCAGGCCCTCATCACCGCCATGGAAACCCGAGTTGCCGAAGTCATCGCCGCCCCGCCGCCGCACGTAGCCATCGACCTCACTCAGCTACGCGCCGAACAAGCGGACCGCGCCACTTGGCTCTCTCACGCCACCGCTCGCCAACCGGCCACGAACTGGTCTCACATCCACACCGCCGCCCACCGCATCCACCCCTGACCAGGGGTGGCCGTTCTCCGCCGGCTCACCGGCGCAACCGGCCTGGCACGTTCAAGGTCGTCAACCTTTGGAGTGTCTGCGTTCGGAGACACTGGCGCCTTGTCCTCGTTCGTGGACAAGAAGGGGCGAGGACGCGGGCGCGGGCCCAGTCAGCGGGGACGGTTCATCCTGGGCGGGGGATGCTCGGGCGTGGGGTGAGTGTGATGGTGGGCTGATTCGCCGGCTGGAGCGCTACGGGGTGTGGCGGAGGGGGCGGGATGATTCATTTGCGGGTGGTCAGTCCGGCTGAGGTGACCGAGGCTTTGGTGCCGGTTCTGCGGGCTGAGCCGGCGGTGATGAATCTTTGTGTGCTCCGGGCCGCGGTCAGTAATCCGGACGGGGATGCGGTGCAGTTCGATGTACCGCAGGGGCTCGCGGACGAGGTGGTCGCCCGGCTGCGGGGATTCGGGGTGGATCAGCGCGGGTCGATCGTCCTGGAGAACGTCGATGCGGCGGTTTCGACGTTGGCGGATCGGGTGTCGGCTCGGCGGGTGCGGTTCCAGCAGTCGATGCCGGTGTGGGTCGAGGTGGAGGCGCGGATCCGGCGGGGTGGGACTTATCCGCCGAGCTGGTTCGCGTTGCTCGTCATCGCCGGCTTGATCGGGGCGGTCGGGATCCTGACGAACTCGCAGATCCTGATCGTCGGCGCGATGGTGGTCGGACCGGAGTACGGCGCGATCCTGAGCCTCGCGTTCGGGGTGACCCGGCGGGACCGTACCCGGGTCGGTCGGGGTGCCGCGGCGCTGGCCGTCGGGTTCGGGCTCGCCGTGGTGGGGGCATTGGTGCTGGCGCTGGTGATCAGGTGGGCGGACCAGGTCCCCGAGGCGTACGCGCTGGGGATCCGGCCGGTCTCCCACCTGATCGACTCCCCGGACTGGTTCTCCGTCATCGTCGCGGTGCTGGCCGGCATGGTCGGGGTCATCTCCGTCACCGAGTCGCTGTCGAGCACGTTGATCGGGGTGTTCATCTCGGTCACGACGATCCCGGCCGCCTCGGACATCGGGGTGTCGCTCGCTTTCGGCGACGGCAGCCAGGCGTGGGGATCCACCCTCCAGCTCCTGCTCAACGTCACCGTCCTCGCGGGGGTCGCGGTCGCCGGACTTCCCGCGCAACGCGCCATCTGGCGACGGGCCGCCCGCAGACAACGAACTCGGAGGCTGACGACATGACCAGGATGGGACGGACGGACCCGGGGGCGAGCGAACTCTCGCGGGCCCGGATGAGCGAGGAGGAGTTCCGTGCTCTGTACCGGCGGTTGCGCGACCAGCGGCCGTGGGGACCCGGTGACCGGCGAGGTGCGCTGAACCACCTCACGTCCGCCGGTACCCAGGCCGCCGCGAGCGAGGTCAGGCTGGGCCGGACGGTGTCGCTCGCGGCGCCGGTCGAGGGCGACGTGACTCCCGACAACCCCGATCCCGCGCGGCACCTGATGAAGGGGATCCCGGGGACCGGCCGGGGTGTCGCGTTCGGGATGGACCGGATCGAGATGAACATCCACGGCAACGCGGACAGCCACCTGGACGCGTTGTGCCACGTGAGCTTCGACGGCGAGCTGTACAACGGGGTCCCGGTGGACACCATCACCGCGAACGGCGCGACCGAGCTGACCGTCGGCCTGGCCGCGAACGGGGTCGTCGGCCGCGGGGTGCTGCTCGACATCCCCCGGACCCGCGGCGTGCCCTGGCTCGAACCAGGCGAGCACGTGACCGTCGACGACCTGCTCGCCGCGGAACAGGCGCAGGGCGTACGGGCCGGGCGTGGTGACATCCTGCTCGTCGCGGTGGGGCATCGCCGTCGGCGGAGGGAACGCGGGCCGTGGAACGCCGCGGCGTACCGGGCCGGGTTGCATCCGGAGGTGATGCCGCTGCTGGCCGACCGGCAGATCGCGGTGCTCGGCAGCGACGGCAACAACGACGTCGCCCCGAGCGTGACCGAGAAGGTGGACTTCCCGATCCACGTCCTGGCCGTCAACGCACTCGGCGTGATGCTGCTCGACTACCTACAGTTCGGGGACCTGATCCGGATCTGCGAGGAGGCGGACCGCTGGACCTTCCTGTGCGTCATCGCCCCGCTCCGGCTCCCGCACGGCACCGGCTCACCGATCAACCCGATCGCCGTCCTCTGAACCCAGGGCGAGCTGAGGCCGTACTCGGTAATTCGGTCGTCACCGTGGGCGAAGAGGTTCTACGGTCTTCGGATGGCTGATGCGTTGTTCGAGGACCGGCGGCTGGTGGAGCTCTACGATCCGCTGGAAACGGACCGGAGTGACCTGGACGTGTATGCCGCGATCGTGGCGGAGTTCGCGGCGCGGTCGGTACTGGACGTGGGCTGCGGGACGGGGACGTTCGCGTGTCTGCTCGCGTCCCGGGGGATCGCGGTGACCGGGGTGGATCCGGCCGGCGCCTCGCTGGAAGTTGCGAAGGGCAAGGAATTCGCCGACCGGGTGCACTGGATCCACGGGGACGCGACCTCGTTGCCCGAGCTGGCCGCCGACCTGGCCACGATGACGGGGAACGTCGCGCAGGTCTTCCTCACCGACGAGGAGTGGGGCGAGACGCTGGTCGGGATCCGGGACGCGCTGGTACCCGGTGGGCGGCTGGTGTTCGAGACGCGGGATCCGGCCCAGCGGGCCTGGGAGGAGTGGACGCGGGACCAGACCCACGCGATCACCGAGGTCCCAGGGATCGGCCAGGTGGAGAGCTGGGGCGAGCTGATCTCGGTGGAGTTGCCGTTCGTCTCGTTCCGCGGCTCGTACGTGTTCGCGTCGGACGGGGCCGTCCTCACCTCGGAGTCGACGCTGCGGTTCCGGTCCCGCGCGGAGGTGGAGGAGTCGCTGCGGACCGCGGGGTACGAGGTCGACGAGGTCCGTGGTGCGCCCGATCGGCCCGGTCGCGAGTTCGTCTTCGTCGCCCGCAAACGCTGAGTGCCGCGCCAGGTGGAGCGGTCAGGGTACCGGGGCAGGGGAATGAAGCTCACCCGGCACCCTGACCTGTCGGTGGGGCCGCACGCCGGCGGCCGGAGGTGGTACGGCCCGGTGGTTCTGCCTCGAAGCCCAGGTGGCTGAGGCGCTTCCGTCGACCGTGACTCCAGAATACGCCGGGACACAACAACCACCAGGCCGCTCGCCCGGGACCGTGACGGATAATGGCTGGCGGGTGCACCACGACCCTTGGTTAGGTAGACCCTGTACGCCCGACGGTTTGAAGGAGACGGTATGAGCGACAACGCCAGCAAGCCGGCCGAGGACGATCTGCAGCGGAAGTTCCGCGAGGCGCTCGCCAAGAAGAACGCGCACCACGAGTCGCACCCCGGGACCGGGGCTCGCCGCGAGGGTGTCGGCGACGCGCACAACGACAAGCAGAGGCGCCAGTTCCGGCGCAAGTCCGGCAGCTGATTCCGCCGCCCATCCATCCATCTGAGCCCCGGGTTGCCGCCCGGGGCTCGAGCTTTTCCATGGGTCAGACAGACGCGGCGAGCAGGTCCGCGAGCCGGTCCAGCTCGGGCTCCCAGCCCTGCTGGTGGTTCGTGGCCGACTCCGCGGTCGCGAACCCGGTGTGGGTGAGCCGCAACCGGGTCCCGTCCTCGACCTCGGCCAGGTCCACCTGGACCCGGGTGGTCTCGCCGTCGTCGGAGTCCCACTTCCAGGTGAACGCGAGCCGGTGCGGCGGCTCCACCTCGAGGTACCGTCCGCGGACGATGTACGGACCCATCGTCACCACGTAGTCGCCGCCGACCCGGACGTCGGCGTCCACGGTCAGTTCCAGCGCCGGGTTCGGGCAGTACCAGCGGACCAGCAGGTCGGCCCGCGTCCACGCGTCGTACACCTTGCTGATCGTTGCCTTGAGCACCCGTTCGATCCGGATGTCAGTCGTCATCGCCGTCGCCTTCCAGGAGATCCGCCAGCCGGTCCAGGGTGCTGTGCCAGTACGCGGTCAGGTCGCCGAGCCAGGTCTGCACCTCGGACAGCCGGTCCGGCCGCAGCGTGCAGACCACCGTCCGGCCCACCTTGCGCCGGGTCACCAGCCCAGCGTCGACCAGGACGCCGACGTGTTTCGTCATCGCCGGCAGCGTGATCCGGTGCGGCGCGGCGAGCTCGCCCATCGTCGCCTCGCCCTGGCCGAGGCGCTCCACCACCGCGAGCCGGGTCGGATCGGAGAGCGCCGCGAACGTCGTGGTCAGCACGCCCAATACTTCACCAGATGGTGAAGTGTCGCGTCAAGGGCGGACCGGCCGGACCGTAGGCTGGCGAGCGTGACGTCGCCTTTCACCGAGACCAGCGGGACCGCCCGACGGCAGGGATTCGCCGAGCTGGCGGCGGCCGGCCCGCTCCAGTACGTCGTGCTGTTCACCGGGGTCCCGGTCTGGCTGGTGACCGGGTACGCCGAGGCGCGGGCGCTGCTCGCCCACCCGGCCGTGGTCCGGTCGCCGCTGGACGGGCCGCATCGGGACCACGTGTTCGACGACCTGGTGAACTCGATGGACCGCCACATGCTCGGCGCGAACCCACCCGACCACACCCGGATGCGCAAGCTGGTCTCGGCCGCCTTCACCCGCCGCCGGATCGAGCTGCTCGCACCGCGGATCCGCGAGATCGCGACCGGCCTGCTGGACGACCTGGCCGGGCAAGCGTCGGCGGGTGAGCCGGTCGACCTGGTGGACGCGTACAGCTACCCGCTGCCGATCACGGTGATCTGCGAGCTGATCGGGATCCCGCCGGTCCGGCGCGCCGACTTCCGCCGCTGGTCCTCGGTCGTCGTGAACGCCGCCGTGCATTCGCCCGAGGTGTACGTCGAGTCCGCGCTGGCGATGGTCGAGTTCATCCGCGAACTGATCGAGGACAAGCGGGTGGACCCCGCGGACGACCTGCTGTCCGAGCTGATCGCGGTCCGTGACGGCGGTGACCGGCTGAGCCCGGACGAGCTGACCTCGATGGTGTTCCTGCTACTCGCGGCCGGTCACGAGACCACGGTCAACCTGATCACCAACGGCGTCGACGCGTTGCTGCGGCACCCTGACCAGCTCGCTCTGCTCAAGTCGGAGCCCGATCGCCTGCCCGCGGCCGTCGAGGAGTTGCTCCGGTACGACGGCCCACTGCAGGCCGCGATCCCGTACGTGGCCGCCGAGCGGATCGAGATCGCCGGTGCGTCGATCGCGCCGGGGGACGTGATTGTGATGGCGCTGTTCGCGGCGAACCGGGACGACGCCAAGTACGGCCGCGGCGACGAGCTCGACATCACCAGGCCGGACAACCAGCACCTCGCCTTCGGGCACGGGATCCACCACTGTCTCGGGGCGCCGCTGGCCCGGCTGGAAGGGCGGATCGCGCTCGGCCTGCTGTTCGAGCGGTTCCCGGAGCTGCGGCTCGCCGATCCGGACCAGGACCCGCCGCGGTACGCGGGTCTGCTGATGAACGGGATCCGCGAGCTGCCCGTCCTGCCGAACCCCGCAGGGTCGTGAACTCTGCGTGAACGCACGCCGGAATCCCTGCGCGGCAAGGGCGTTCCGGTCCGGACGGCTTGACAGTGGGTGGCATGCTTCCTGGGGTGACCGAATTGTTGGACGCTGCCCGCGAACTGCTCAGCCTGGCGATGGCCTCGCACTGGCTGCTGCTCGTGCTGTTCCTGGCGGCGGCCATCGACGCCGTCTTCCCGGTGATCCCGAGCGAGGGCCTGGTGGTCACCGCCGGGATGGCCGCGGCCGCGGGTCACCAGAACCTGCTCCTCGTCATCGTGCTGGCGATGCTCGGCTCGGTGATCGGCGAGTGCGTCTGCTACTTCATGGGACGCGGCTCCGGTCCCGCGTTGCGCCGCTGGCTGCGCCGGCGGGAGGCGCGGCAGGCGATGTACGAGAAGGTCTCGCATGCCCTGCACTCCCGCGGCGGCCTGGTCCTGATGACGGTCCGGTACATCCCGGGCGCGCGGATGGTGGCCACGCTGACCGCGGGCGCCACGGCGTACTCGTTCCGGAAGTTCGTGATCTTCACCGCGGCCGGGGTCACGGTGGCGTACACCTACGTCGCGCTGCTCGGGTATCTGGGTGGTGACGCGTTCGCGCACGACTCGCTGAAGGCACTCGGGTTCAGCCTCGGGCTGGCGTTCTCGATCGGCTTGGTGATCGAGACGACCCGGCGGATCACGCTCAAACGGAAGGCCTCGAAGGTCACGGCCGGGTAACGATCGGCCGGCCGCTTCTCCGGCGAGGGCGTGTCAGACCCCAACCGGAACCGGGACCCATGCGTCAGTAGGTACGTGGTGGGGACCAAGAGATTGCTGAGTGTGACGGTGCTGGCGTCGGTACTGGTGGCCGGATGTGCCGATGTACCGCCTGAGGGGGCCGGGAGTCCGGGCGTGAGTCCACCGCCCAGGACCAGCGGATCACCGTCCGCGACCCAGCAGCCGACGACGCCGTCACCGAGCGAACCGGACCCGTCGAACACGCTGACCCCGGGGACCAAACCGCCGGCCGCGGCACCGGTCGGTCGGACGTTCCCGGCTCGCCTTCCGAACGGCAAGCCGCCCTTGTTCGTGGTGGTGTCGTTCGACGGCGCCGGCGATCTGGTGCTGTGGTCGCGTTGGCGGACGATCGCCCAGCAGACCAATGCGCGGATGACGTTCTTCCTCTCCGGGCCGTACCTGTACCCGGAGAAGTACAAGACCGACTACCGGCCACCGCGGCTCAAGCCCGGCGCGTCCGACATCGGTTGGGGTGATCCGGACAAGGTGCTGCGCCGGGCCGCCGTGCTGCGGCAGGCGATCGCCGAGGGCCACGAGATCGGGACCCACGCGAACGGGCACTTCTGCGGGACCAAGGGCATCAACAGCTGGACGGCGGTGCAGTGGAAGAGCGAGCTGGCTGCGTTCGACCGCATGGTGACGAGCGGTCCCACCCTGGCCGCCGGGAAACCGCTGGCCGCGCCGTTCGACCCGAGCACGGTCGAAGGGATGCGGACGCCGTGCCTCGAGGGCAACCGGACCGCGTACCGGCAGGTGATGCGGGAGCGCGGGATGCAGTACGACGCCTCCGAGCCCGGGTACATCGCCTGGCCGAAGAAGGAGGACGGGCTGTGGAACTTCCCGCTCCAGTCGGTCAAGCTCGCCGGGACCGGCAGGACCACGCTGACGATGGACTACAACCTCTGGTACGCGCAGAACAAGGCGCGCGAGGCCCCGGCCGCGCAGGCGCCGAAGCTCAAGGCGCAGGTGCTCGCGACGTACCGGTCGGCGCTGGCCGGCTCCCGCGCGGCCGGGAACCCGCCGCTCTTCCTCGGCAACCACTTCAACCGCTGGAACAACAGCGTGTACTCCGACGCGATGCAGGCCTTCGTCAAGGAGACCTGCACCCAGCCCGACGTCCGCTGCGTGAGCAACTCCGAGCTGGTCAGCTGGCTGCAGAAGAACGGCGTCCCGAAGAGCTAACGCGGTGAGCCGATCGGCCGGACGACCAGGGTGTTGATGTCCACGCCCTCGGGTTGCTCGACCGCCCACACGATCGCGGCCGCGAACTGGTCCGCCGTGATCCGTTCCCGGCCCGGCTCCAGACCGCCGACCGGATCGGAGAAGTGGGTCTCGACGGCGCCGGGGGAGACCAGTGTGACCCCGATCCCGTCCTTGGTGACGAGCAGCCGGGTGTTCTCGGCCAGCCCGGTCACCGCGAACTTGGTCGCGCCGTAGATGTTGCCCGCGGTGTGGACGTGACCGGCCAGGCTGCCGACCAGGACGATCCGGCCCCGGCTCTCGCGGAGGGCGGGCAGGGCGTACCGGATCAGGGCCGCCGGGCCGAGCACGTTAGTGAGGATCATCGACCGCCAGCCCTCGGGGTCGCCGTCGTCGAGCAGGTCATGGGTGGCGAACCCCGCGTTGGCCACGGCGTTGTCGAGCCGGCCGAATCGCTCCAGCGTCTCGGCGACCGCTGCCTCGACCGCGGCCGGGTCCGAGGCGTCGCTGACCAGCGGGAGCACCTGGTCCGGGCTGCCGAGGCTGTCGGCGAAGGCGGCCAGCCGGTCCGGGTTCCGGCCGGTGACGGTGACCTGATGGCCGAGGTCGAGCAGTTGACGGGCCGCGGCGGCGCCGATGCCGCTGGAGCCCCCGGTGATCAAAGTGACACGCATGTCCGGGGACTCTAGGTTCTAGAGTTGGCTCTAGGTCAAGGGATTAGAGCGTGGTGTAACCGAACGCGGTCTGCCAGGTGCCGCCGTCCCTGATCCGGCGGACGATCAGCCGCTGCAGGGCGGTGTCCTGCGGGAACTCGTCCAGCTTGCCGAGGTCGTGGCTGCGGAAGGTGAAGAAGATCGCGCTGTCCTGGGAGTCGCGTGGTTCGCCGTACGGCGTGAAGCGGCGGCCGAAGCGGACCATGTTGGACTCCTGCGGGAGGTTGTCCAGCAGGTACGGGTCGAGCAGCCACGAGCCGAGGGTCGCCGTCTTCACCGGGTACTCGGGGAAGTGCTTGGGGAAGAACTCCCGCGCCTGCGCGAAGCTGTCCTCCACCGCCTCCGGAGTGAGCGGCCCGCTCTCCGGGATGTGCACGCCGACCACCCACTCGCCCGACGCGACGCCCGGGACCGGGTGTGCGTCCGGCACCTGGTGGAGCAGGAACTGGAGCCGGCCGAGCGCGAAGATCGCGCCGACCCAGTGGATCGTCATCCACCAGTGCGTCTCCAGCCCGAAGTCGCCGTGGGTCCGGCGGTTCACGTTCAGCTGCCGGCCGAGGTCGGCCAGCGTGGCCCAGCTGATCTCGTCGCTGATCCCGCGTTCCGCGTGGTACCGCCGGATGTCGGGCAGCGTCTGCAGGAACGCGGCCACCGACACCAGCGGGTCGTCCGGCGCGGTCAGCTCACCCTCGGCGGGGAACGTACCCATCACCTTGCGCAGCTGGGCCGCGAAGTCCGCGGTCGCCACCGGATCCACGGCCAGCTTCTCGGCGGCCTCCCGATCGGCGTCGGTGAAGCCCAGCAGGCGGTACTCGTCAGCAGTCGTCACCGGCCCAGCATGTCAGATCCTTACCGGCCGCAGAGCTTCGGCGGTACTCCGGTTCCCGCTCAGCGTTCCTCGGCCAGGCCCAGGTACAACAGGCTCGGGTCGGCCGGGTTGAAGGCGAGTCCGGGGATGCCGTCGAAGGTGTTGTGCTGCTTGCTCAGCTCGCCGGTGGACGGGCGGAACCGGTACAGGTCGGAGCCGTAGTTCGCGAACGAGGTGCCGTACGCGAAGTACAGCAGGTCGGCGTCGACCGGGCTGGGCCACATCCGGTTGCCGTTGTAGAGCGTGGCCCGGGTCGAGTCGAGCACGATCCGGAACTTGCGGCCACCGTCGTCGGACTGCCAGATGAACCGGTCGGCCGCGTCCCGGTCGTACGCCTCCAGCCACACCTTCGACGGATCGGCGGGGGAGATCGCGAGGCTGAACGCGTTCGTCCGCTCGACCGCGGCCGCGTGCGTCCAGGTCCGGCCGCCGTCGAACGTCGAGTAGACCCCGTCCGACATCACCCCGACGACCGCGTGGTCCGGATCGCGCGGATCGATGACGGCGTCGTACGCGAACAGGTCCCGGCCCGGCGCGAGCCCGGCCCGGCGCCAGCTGACTCCGTCGTCGGCCGAGTCGTACAGTTGCCCGTCACCGCCCACCACCCGCAGGGACCCCGGCGCGGAGTACAGGGCGACGACCCCGTTGCCCTCGATCGGTCCGGCCACCGTACTCACCGTGCTGCCCTTGACCCGGTGGATCGGCTGGTCGTTGACGCTGTGCACGTACGCCGTGTCGCCGGGTCCCGCGGTCACGTCGTACGTGGCCAGGTCGTCCGGTGATTTGTCGATCTGTTGCCAGCTGCAACCGGCGTCCGCGGAGCGCTGGATCGACTGCCGGCCGATCGCGATCAGCACGTTCGGCTCCGGCAACGTGGCGACCTTGGTGTACGTGACCGGCCGCAGCGTGCCCTTGGTCGGCGCGAGCTGGGCCCCGTCGTCCGCCGTCACGGTCACCCCGCCGTCTCCGTACACGGTGTCGCAGTGCGGCACCGTCCAGAACCAGCCAGGAGTGACCGGAGTACCGAAGCTGAGCGAGCCGGCCAGGAGCAACGCGGGCAGTGTGTGCATGAACCTCTTTGTAAGCGGCCGGTTCGGCACCAGGCCAGCACTCACCGTGGCAGACCCACGACATGACGGGAAACGGTCAGGCCGGCGTCAGCCCACGCCGGGTCAGCCGGCGGCGGTGTCGATGTGGCGGGCCAGGACGAGATCGTCGTCGGTGATGCCGCCGGCCTCGTGGCTGCGGATCCGGAACGTGATGGTGGTGTAGCGGATGTCGATGTCCGGGTGGTGGTTCATCGACTCGGCCAGCTGCGCCACCGTGGCGACCAGCCGGATCCCGTCCAGGAAGGTCGGCTTCTCCACGCTGCGGGCCAGCGCACCGTCCTCGACCTTCCACAGCGGCAGGTGGTCGCGGATCGCCTGGTCGATCTGGTCGTCCGTCAGCAGTTCAGCCATGCGCCCACTCTAGTGGCACAACTACGGCAGGCCGCGCCAGAAGGTGAGTTTGTGTTCGGCTTCGTAGTCGACCGGCTTGATCGCGTTCGGGGCCAGGGACTGGACGTCGGCCGGCTGCGCGAACCTGGGCCAGGCCGGCAGGCCTTCGGTGTTCGGGTCGCCGTGGTGGGCGAACGTGGTCCAGTACCGGATCATCGCGTCGGACAGCGCGACCTGGTCGTTGGTCATCTTGCCGGCCTCCTCGGCGGTCCGGAACAGGTACCCGACGTCGCCCGCGTGCCAGGCGCCGGGGTCGAAGCCGGGCGGGAACGGGATGTCCAGCGGGGCGTCGCGGTCCGCGAACTCGTAGAACCACAGCGGGTTCTTTGCCGAGAGCAACTGGTTCTGCCGGAGCTGGGCGCGGGCCCAGAGCCGGTCGGTGACGACCGCCGACCAGGCCAGCGCGGGCGTCGGGTAGCCGGTCAGCGGGTACTCGGCCGCGATCTTCGCCGCGTTCGCCCCGAAGGCGGTGCGGAGCAGTTCGGGGTAGTTCGCCTTGGTCACCGGACGGCCGGCCAGCTCGCGGAAGAAGGCCACGAACGTCGTGTGCTCGTCCCGGGTGCTCCCGGCCAGGACCGGCACCTCGGCGAACTCACCGCGGTCCAGCGCCTGCTCGGGATTCGGCGGCAGGTCGTCGTTGTCCAGGGCCATCGGCTGGAAGATGTTCATCACCTGCGGCACCGCGAGCAGCTTGGCCACCGGGACCTTGCGCAGACAGTCCGCCGTGTTCGCCGGATCCTTGCAGCCGAGCTGGCTCGCGACCAGCTGACCCTGCGTCTGCGCGTCCTTCGTGGTCGTCCAGCCGTACCAGGGCAGCGCCGGGATCCCCGGGTACGTCACCCCGGCGGGCATGTCCATCACGGTGAAGCCGCTCTGCATGATCACCTTGTGGAACAGGCCGTGCGACTTCTTCGCCAGCAGATGCGCGCTCGTCGACGTCGCCCCGTACGAGACGCCGAACAACGTCACGTTGCCAGGATCGCCGCCGAACGCGGCCGCGTTCCGCTGGACCCACTCCAGCGCCGCCCGCTGGTCCTGGAGACCGAACGTGCCGGATCCCGCCAGGCCGGGCAGCCCGAAGCCGCCGAAGACGCCGAGCCGGAAGTTGAAGGTCACCACGACGACATCCCCGTCCACCGCGAGCCGGGCCGGGTCGAACTGGTCACCCGACCCGATCGCGCCGTCGCCGTGGATCCACACCATCACCGGTTTGCGCTGCTCCGGCGTGGCGGACCTGGGGGTGGTGACGTTGAGGACCAGGCAGTCCTCGTTCGTACTGGCGAGGTCGGCGATCGCGTTCTTGTTCTGCGGGCACGGGCTGCCCGGTTCGGTCGCGGCCCGCTCGCCGGTCCACGGCTTCACCGGGGCGGGGGACTGCCAGCGTTGCGGGCCGACCGGCGGTGCGGCGTACGGGACGCCCTGGAAGACGCGGCGGTCGGCGTGGACGGTACCGCGGACGTCGCCGGTGTCGGTGCGGACCACCGGCCCGACCGGTGCCGGTGTGCTCTCCGGGGTGCCGGTGTTTTCGTTGCACGAGGCAAGCAAGGTGACGCAGAGGGCCAACGGGAGCAGGGGTCCGCGAAGCATCTCAGGCCTTCCTGGTGGCGAGGTCTACGAGGGTGGCGAACTCCCGGCCGGCGGCGGCCAGGTCCAGCTCGGGATCGACGGCGAGCTGGCGGATGATGCCGTCGCGGATCGACAGCACGAACACCGCGACCAGAGCCGGGTCGAAGTCCCGCAGCGCGCCGGACTGCTGGCCGAGCCGGAGCACCTCGGCCAGCTGGGCCTGGTCCGACCGGGCCAGCTCGATCGGGGCAAGCTCCTGGCGGATCCGGAGCAAGGTGGTGGCGTGGCTGCGATGGGTGCGGAGGAACTCGACGTTCGCCTCGACGAAGCCGTGCAGTACGGCGACCGGCTCCTCGATCCCCTCGGTCCGGGCCAGCACGAACTCGGTGAACCGGCCGAGGATCTCCCGGCCGACCTCGTCGATCAGCTCCTGCCGGTTCGCGAAGTGGTACGAGATCAGCCCGGTACTGCTCAAGCCGGCCTCCTCGGCGATCGCCTTGAACGACGCCTGCGCACCGCCGTCCCGCGCGATCACCTCGATCGCGGCGGCCACGATCTGGGTCCGCCGCACCTGTTCCGTCATCGACCGTTTTGCTTGCACGAGCAAAACTTAGCTCATCCAAGCAAATCTGCCCAGCGGAGCCCCGGAATGCACCTGGCGGTGGGTGGGTTGCAGCGGGAAACGGGCGCTGCGCCCACGAGCCTCAGGAGCGAGATGACGACGGTGGAACTGACCCGGTTCAAGGTGGCGCCGGAGCGGGTGGAGGAGTTGCTGCGGACCAGGCCGGGGATGGTGGCCGGATTCGAGGCCGACCGGGCCGGCTTCCTGCAGGCGACGCTGGTCCGCCTGCCGGGTGACGAGTGGCTCGACATCGTGCACTGGCGGTCGGCCGAGGACTTCGCCGCGTCCCGGGCGAAGGGGCCGAACCGCCCGGACATCAAGGCGTTCTTCGACACGATCGATGCGCTGGTGTCCAGCGAGGAGGGCACGCTGGCCTGAGGGTCGGTGTCAGCGGGTGGTGGTGATCCGGGCCGAGGTGAGCAAACCGGCCAGGGCGAGGCCGGCCGAGGTGGCGATGATCGCGCCGAAGACCCACGGCCGCGGGTCGTCCGCGTTCAGCGCGAGCAGGGTGCCGCTGACCGACAGCGCGGTGGCGATGCTCATCGTGCCGGCCATCTGGGCGGCGCTGCTGTTCCGGCCGGAGTTGCCGGCGTCGGACAGATCGAGGGTGAGCACCGACAGGCTGGACGAGCTGAGGCCCATCCCGACCCCGGCCACGGTCCAGCCGATCAGGCCGAGCCAGGTGAGCGCGTCGGCCCACGCCAGCAGCGACGTCACGGTCAGCCCGGCGGCCATCAGGGCGAGGCCGATCCGCAGGACGGTCACCCGGGACAGCTGGTGCTCGCGGCCCTGGAGCCAGGAACCGAGCGCCCAGCTGACCCCGGTGATGGAGAGCGTGATGCCGGCTCGCGAAGGGCTGAAGTCGTGCAGCAACGTCAGCAACAACGGCAGGTACGCCCCGGCGCCGGCGAAGGCCGCACCACCGAGACCGCGGACCGCGACGACCGCGGGGAAGCCGCGCCGGGCGACGAACGTCCCGCGCGGCATCACCCGGACCGCGGCCACCGCGAGCAGGGCCAGGCTGACCGGAATCGCGATCCCGGCCGGCACCGGGTGCGCCTCGAGCTGATCGCCCGACCACGTCATCACGAACAGCGCCACCGACGCCGCGAGCGCCCACGGCAAGGCGGCCCGGGCAGTGGCGAGTTCCGCGGTTTCCTTCGGACTCGGCTCCGGAGCTGGGGTTCGACCGGCCAGCCGCATCGCCGGCCGCAGCAGGAACCAGCTCGGTACCAGCAGGACAAGGGCGCCGAGGAACACCCAGCGCCAGCCGAACTGCTCGGTGACGACCCCGGTGAGCACGGGCCCGACCACCGAAGGCAGGATCCACATCGCCGCGAACAACGAGAACATCCGCGGCCGCAGGACCGGCGGGAGCGTCCGGGCGACCAGCACCATCAACGCGACGTCGAGCAACCCCTCGGCGAGTCCGCTGAGGAGCCGGCCCGCGATGACCATCGGCATCGCCTGCGCACCGCCGACCAGCAACTGCGCGAGCGCGAAGGTGATCGCGCCGACGCGCAACGCGGGAACGGGTCCGCGCCGGTCGGCCCACAACCCGGCGATCGCGAGGGAGACCAGGTAGCTCGCGTTCGGGGCCGCGTTCGCCGTACCGAAGCTGCCGAGCGCGTCGAACTCGCGCACCATCGTCGGCAACGCGGTACCGACGGCGCGGTTCTCGAAGGCGCCGAGCGTGACCAGGCCGACCACGCCCAGCACCAACGGCAACCGGTCACCACTGAACAGCCGGAGGCGCGGCTCGGCGCGGACATCGTTCGAGGACATGCCGGACATCCTCGAAGCTCAACTTCACTTCAAGTCAAGTCCGTCGTTTCACGGCCGGGACCGGGTCTCCGGCAGGCGGAACACCAGGACCAGGACGCGCAGGACCAGGACCACGCAGATGACCAGCAGGTTGTAGCCGAACAGCTGGTAGAGGCTCATCGTGTCGTTGATCCGCGGACCGCCGGGTGTGCCGAGCAGCAGCACCGCCATCAGGCCCGCGGTCGCCCCGAGGATCGCGAGCAGAGTCTGGTGCAACAGCGTGGTGACGTGCCGGCGATCCCGCTCGTCCGCGAACAGCCGGACGTTCAGCCCGAGCCGGCCGGACTCCGCCGCCGCCGCGATCCGGTCGATCCGGCGTGGCAGCCGGCGCAGCATCGGCAGCAGGGAGGTCAGCTCCTCGGTCGCGGTCCGCCGCAACGTGTCCGGGGTGAGCCGTTCGGTCACCTGGGCGGCCGCGAACTGCCGGGACGCCTCGACCAGGTCGAAGCTGGGCGAGATCCGCGAGATCGTCCCCTCCACGGTCGCCAGCGCCCGGAACACCGCGGCCACCTCCGGCGGTACCCCGAGCTCGTGCGCCGTGATGATCCGGAACAGGTCGGTGAACATCGCCGGACCGAGCGCGGCACCGGCGCCGAGATGCCGGGTCATGAACTGGCCGACGGCGCGCTCCAGCCCGTGCTCGTCGATCACGTCCGGGCGGTCAACGATCTCCAGCAGCGCGTCGGTCGCGGCGACCGGGTCACCGTGGTCGACGGCGAGCAGGAACCGTTGCAGCGCGTCCCGGGTGGCCGGGTCGAGCCGGCCGACCGAACCCAGGTCCAGCATCCCGATCCGGCCGTCGGTCAGCAGCAGGAAGTTGCCGGGATGTGGGTCCGCATGGAACACCCCGTCCAGCGCGACCTGGCCGAGCAGACAGTCGAACAGGATGCGGGCCAGCCGGGCCGGGTCCAGCCCGCGTTCGGCGATGACGCCGGCCGCCGAGCCGAGGGGTACCCCGTCGAGCCGCTGCATGGTCAGGACCCGGGCCGTCGACAGCTGTGGGCACAACGCCGGGACGACCACGTCATTGCTGTTGGCAACGGCACGGCCGGCCGCGACGCTGGTCATGTTGCCGGCCTCGATGGTGAAGTCGAGCTCCTCCCGCATCGCGTCGGCGAACCCGTCGGCCAGCGCCCGGACGCCCATCGACCGGCCCCAGTCGGTGTTCCGCTCCAGCAGTTTGGCCAGCCGGCGGACGATGTCGAGATCCCGGTCCACCACCGCCGCGACGCCGGGCCGCTGCACCTTGACGACCACCTCGGCGCCGCGACCGTCCGGCAGACCGTCGTCGAGGAGTCGCGCGGTGTACACCTGGGCGACCGACGCGGCGGCCAGTGGTTCGGTCCCGAAGTCGGCGAACAGCTTCTGCGGCGGGGCGCCCAGTTCCTCGGTCAGCACGGCCTCGACCTCCGGCCAGGGCGCGGGCGTCACCTGGTCCTGCAACCGGGTCAGCTCGGCCGCGACCGCCGCGGGGATCACGTCGCTGCGGGTCGAGAGCACCTGGCCGAGCTTGACGAAGGTGACCCCGGCCTCGTCCAGCGCGAGCCGCAACGACCTGGCCAGGTCCGCCTGCCCGGCCGCATTCTCCCGCCCGGGCCGGCGGCGGCCGCGCAGGTACGGACCGAGCCCGTGCCGGACCGCGATCCGGAGGATCTGCAGGTACCGCCGGGTGCGCGCGATCCGGCCGCCCAGGTCACGCCGCAGATCGCGGGCCCTGGGCAACGAACCGGTCGGCAGCAGCGCCTCGGACAGGACCAGGAAGACCAGCCCGGCCAGCATCGAGCAGAGCGCGGTCAGGGCCAGGAACGCCAGCGCGGTCCCGTTCGACCCCGTCCACGGCGGCGGCCCGGTCAGCGCGTTCATCAGCGGGCTGAACACGGCCAGCGTGAGCCCGGCGCCGAGGAACAACCGGGCCAGCCCGAACCGGACGCCGAGCAGCCGCTGCGACACCGGTACGAAGATCGCCATGAACACGGCGACGTTGAGCACCCCGACCACCACGACGTCCATGCCGGAACCCTAAGCGCGGAACCGCCCGGCGACCGTCACCCGGTCAGGGGACACGCGTCCCCCGGTGGAGTGAGCGCAGCGAAGAGGGCCGCGACCGGCTCGGCTGAGCTGGACGCGGCCCTCGTCAGGATCCGGGGGTCAGGCGCGGCGGCGGATCTTGTTGCCGAGCCAGACGATCGGGTCGTACTTGCGGTCGGCGACGCGCTCCTTCATCGGGATCAGCGCGTTGTCGGTGATCTTGATGTGCTCGGGGCACACCTCGGTGCAGCACTTGGTGATGTTGCAGAAACCCAGCCCGTGCTGCTCCTGGGCCGCCTTCTGCCGGTCGGCGGCGTCGAGCGGGTGCATGTCCAGCTCGGCGATCCGCATCAGGAACCGGGGACCGGAGAAGCTCTCCTTGTTCTCTTCGTGGTCCCGGATCACGTGGCAGGTGTCCTGGCACAGGAAGCACTCGATGCACTTGCGGAACTCCTGCGACCGCTCCACGTCGACCTGCTGCATCCGGTACTCACCGGGCTTCAGGTCGGCCGGCGGGGTGAAGGCCGGCACCTCCCGCGCCTTCTGGTAGTTGTACGACACGTCGGTGACCAGGTCCCGCAGCACCGGGAACGTCCGCATCGGCGTGACCGTGACGACCTCGTCCTCCTCGAACGTGTTCATCCGGCACATGCACATCAGCTTCGGCATGCCGTTGATCTCGGCGCTGCACGATCCGCACTTGCCGGCCTTGCAGTTCCACCGGACCGCGAGATCCGGCGTCTGGGTGGCCTGCAGCCGGTGGATGACGTCGAGGACGACCTCACCCTCGTTCACCTCGACCTCGTAGTCCTGCAGGCCGCCGCCCTCGGCGTCACCCCGCCAGACCCGGAACTTTCCCTTGTACGTCATGCGGGCAGCTCCTCCTCGGTCAGGTACTTCTTCAGCTCGTCCAGCTCGAACAGTTCCAGCAGGTCCTCGCGCATCGGCACCTGGTCCTTCTTGACCACGCTGACGCTGCCGTCGGCGTTCAGCCCGCAGACCAGCAGCAGCTTGCGCCAGTCCGCGTTCATGCCCGGGAAGTCGTCGCGGGTGTGACCGCCGCGGGACTCCTCGCGCTGCAGCGCCGCCTTCGCGACACACTCGGACACGGTGAGCATGTTGCGCAGGTCCAGCGCCAGGTGCCAGCCCGGGTTGAACTGCCGGTGCCCCTCGACCGTCATCTTCGCGATCCGGCCGCGGAACTCGGCCAGCCGCGCCAGCGCCTGCTCCATCTCCTCGGCCTTGCGGATGATGCCGACCAGGTCGTTCATCGACTGCTGGAGCTCCTGGTGGATGGTGTACGGGTTCTCCCCGCCCTCCAGCTCGAACGGGGCCAGCGCCTCGGCCGCGGCCGCGTCGATGTCGGCCTCGTCGATCTTCGGCCGGTCCGCACCGAGCTGGTCGACGTACGACGCCGCCCCCATCCCGGCCCGGCGGCCGAACACCAGCAGGTCGGACAGCGAGTTGCCGCCGAGCCGGTTCGACCCGTGCATCCCGCCGGCCACCTCACCGGCCGCGAACAGTCCCGGCACGACCGAGGACGCGGTGTCCGGGTCGACCTCGACGCCGCCCATCACGTAGTGACAGGTCGGGCCGACCTCCATCGGCTCCGCGGTGATGTCGACGTCGGCCAGCTCCTTGAACTGGTGGTGCATCGACGGCAGCCGCCGGGTGATCTCCTCGGCGGGCAACCGGGTCGACACGTCCAGGAACACCCCGCCGTGCGGCGTACCGCGGCCGGCCTTCACCTCGGAGTTGATCGCCCGCGCGACCTCGTCCCGCGGCAGCAGTTCCGGTGGACGCCGGTTGTTGTCGGCGTCCTTGTACCAGCGGTCCGCCTCCTCCTCGGTATCCGCGTACTGCGCCCGGAACACGTCCGGCACGTAGTCGAACATGAACCGCTTACCCTCGGAGTTCTTCAGCACGCCACCGTCACCGCGGACCGACTCGGTGACCAGGATGCCCTTCACCGACGGCGGCCAGACCATCCCGGTCGGGTGGAACTGGATGAACTCCATGTTGATCAGCGTCGCGCCGGCCCGCATCGCCAGCGCGTGCCCGTCACCGGTGTACTCCCAGGAGTTCGAGGTGACCTTGAAGGACTTGCCGACGCCGCCGGTGGCCAGCACGACCGCGGGCGCGTCGAACAGGATGAACCGGCCCGACTCGCGCCAGTAGCCGAACGCCCCGGAGATCGCGTCGCCGTCCTTGAGCAGCTCGGTCACCGTGCACTCGGCGTACACCTTGAGGTTGGCCTCGTAGTCGCCGGTGGCCTGGAAGTCCTCCTGCTGCAGCGAGACGATCTTCTGCTGCAGGGTGCGGATCAGCTCCAGCCCGGTCCGGTCGCCGACGTGCGCGAGCCGCGGGTAGGTGTGACCGCCGAAGTTGCGCTGGCTGATCCGGCCGTCCTCGGTCCGGTCGAACAGCGCGCCGTACGTCTCCAGTTCCCAGACCCGGTCCGGGGCCTCCTGGGCGTGCAGCTCGGCCATCCGCCAGTTGTTCAGGAACTTGCCGCCACGCATCGTGTCGCGGTAGTGGACCTGCCAGTTGTCGTTCGAGTTCGCGTTGCCCATCGCCGCGGCGCAACCGCCCTCGGCCATCACGGTGTGGGCCTTGCCGAACAGCGACTTGCACACGATCGCGGTGCGCTTGCCCTGCTCGCGGGCCTCGATCGCCGCGCGCAGACCGGCGCCACCGGCCCCGATCACGACGACGTCGTAGGTGTGTCGTTCCAGCTCAGTCATGGAAGTCAGAAGTCCTGTATCAGTTGATGATGCGCAGGTCGGAGAACCAGCCGGCCGACAGCGCCATGATGTAGAAGTCGGTGAGGATCACGGTGAACAACGAGGCCATCGCGAACGTGCCGTGCTTGGGGTTCAGCTTGGACACGAAGGTCCAGTACCGGTAGCGCAGCGGGTGCTTGGAGAAGTTCTTCAGCCGGCCGCCGACGATGTGCCGGCAGGCGTGGCAGGACAGCGTGTACGCCCACAGCATCACCAGGTTGACCCAGATGATCACGGTGCCCAGGCCGATGCCGAAGCCGCCGTCCTTCCCGTGGAAGGCGAGGACGCCGTCGTACACGTTGAGCAGGCCGAAGGCCAGCGCGCCGTAGAAGAAGTACCGGTGCAGGTTGAGCGCGACCAGCGGGAACTTCCGCTCACCCGTGTACTTCTTGTGCGGCTCCGGGACCGCGCAGGCGGCCGGTGCGAAGAACAGCGAGCGGTAGCCGGCCTTGCGGTAGTAGTAGCAGGTGCCGCGGAAGCCGGCCAGCACCGCGAAGGTGATGATGCTGAACGGGATCACCCGGGGGAACTCGCCGAACCAGGTGCCCAGATGGCTCGACCCCTCGACACAGGAGGCGGTCACACAGGGCGAGTACAGCGGGGTGAGGTAATGGAAGTCGTCGACCCAGTACCACTTGTTCATGAAGATCCGGATCGTCGCGTAGACGATGAAAAAGAGCAGGATCACGCCGATCCGCAGCGGCGCCAGCCACCAACGGTCGGTTCGCAGCGTCTTCTGCCCGATCTGTGCGCGACCGGGACTCTCAACTCCAGTAGTCATCAGGGCGCGCGCCGGTCCGGTGCTCCGAAGCCTTCGGTCTCCGCGCCTGTCCACATGGACGCGTCATACTCCACGTCGGAAATCTCCTCGAGTTCCTCCGGAACGGGTCCGGGTCTGTGCCGGGGGTCGGGAGGGCCGACTTCGGCCAGGTCGTCGCTCAGCCTGGCGACGTCCGACACCAACCGGCGGATGCCGAGGGTGTCACCGTACTCCTGGCTCAACTTGCCGACACTCGCGTGCAGTGCTTCGAGTGCGCGCTGCACGGCCACCAGGGAAGTGTTGCCGTCGCCCATACCGACTCCAGTAATGGTTTTGTCGCTGTAAGTATGGACACTCTGCCTTCGTGCGGCGCACAACGGAAGACCCCTCGGTACGGCGTGTTTCCAGTTAGGCTGCCCTCAGTTGCGAACCGCGGACGGGTGCAGTAAGGGAGCGTATCCGGCCTGCAGGACAACGAGATTCGCGGGCGGGGTGAGCACGACGACCTCGCGGTGCGCGGGCGGATCGGCCGGTGTGGCATACCCCTCCCACGACCAGTTGTACACCCGGCCGCCGAGGACCAGCGCCGGGGTCGCGTCGACCAGGATCATCGCGCCGTCAGGCAGTTCGCCGAGCGGGGCGATCGTGGTCCGTTGCCGGCGCGTCCGGGACTCCACCCGGTCCAGGTGGAGCTGCGCGTCCATCGCGGCGGCCCGCGGGCGCTCGTCCAGACCACGGCCACGGGCCCACGCACCGGCGTACCGGAGGAAGTCGCGGCGGCGGCAGTAGGCGCACGGCCGATGACCGGCGGCGAGCGCGACCGCCTCGTCGAAGAAGAACAGCGCCGTCCAGCGGCCGGGCGGCATCGGGTCGCGCTGAGCACCCTTGAAGTCGAGCAGGCAGCAGATCCACGCCTTCGTCCGCCAGCGGGTCGTGCCGAGCCGGCGCTCGGTCCCGTGCAAGGCGCCGCGGTTCCCCATCAGCAGGCCGCGGCCGGGCGCGGCCACGATCTCCTGGGTGGGCAGTACCCGGTTCTGCAGTGGCATTCCACCATCTTCCGGCGCGCTGCCGACATTTCTGGCACAGTGCCGGGCCATGACGGACAGGCAGGTGGTCGTCGGCGTGGCGGTGGTGGACGCGGGCCGGGTGCTCGCGGCGCTGCGGCCCGGACCGGACGGCGGATGGGAGTTCCCGGGCGGCAAGGTCGAGCCGGGGGAGACGGACCGGGACGCGGCCGTGCGTGAGCTCGACGAGGAACTCGGCCTGCGGGTCACGGTGGGCGCGTCGCTCGGTCTCGACCAGCCGATCGGCGACAAGTACGTGCTGCGGGTCTACCTGGCCGAACTGATGTCCGGAACGCCGGTTCTGCGCGAACACACGGAGACACGCTGGGTGTCCGTGGCGCGACTGTCCGAACTCGACTGGCTGCCCGCCGACCGCCCGTTCGTGCCGCTGCTGCGGGCCACCCTGCGGGGAGGTGGCTGATCAGTCACGATTCAGCGACGAGCAGGCCCGGTCGGTGGCGTCCACACTGCGAGATTTGTAGGGTTCCTGGCCAGACTGCGAAGTCTTTATTTGTCGCGATCGAGAGGGCGAACAGACGATGACTCTGGGTGCGGTGGAAACCACCCCGCCGGACGGCGAACTGCCCTCCGATCACATCGCCGACACCGCCGAGGCGAAACAGATCGAAGGCCGTTCGCTCGGCCAGATCGCCTGGGCCCGGTTGAAGAAGGACAAGATCGCGATGATCAGCGCGATCGTCATCCTGCTGATCATCGCGATGGCGATCTTCGCGCCGCTGATCGTGAAGATCTCCGGCTTCCCGCCGGACCAGCCGAACTTCAAGGATTCCAACGGCAAGGACCTGCTCGACACCTTCAACGGCGGCATCCCGGCCGGCGGCCTGTGGGGCAGCGGGATGAGCTCCGAGCACTGGCTCGGCATCGAGCCGCAGAACGGCCGCGACGTGTTCGCCCGGCTGGTCTACGGCGCCCGCGCGTCGCTGCTCGTCGCGCTCGGCGGCACCATCGTGGCGGTGGTGCTCGGCACCATCGTCGGGATGATCGCCGGCTACTTCCGTGGCTGGGTCGACGGCGTGCTCGGCCGGGTGATGGACATCCTGCTCAGCTTCCCGACCCTGCTGTTCATCCTGGCGCTCACCCCGGTGATCGCCGACCGCGCGCAGGCCACCTTCGGCATTCCCGACAACAACGGGTTGCGGATGGGCGTACTGATCTTCGTGCTCGGTTTCTTCGGCTGGGCTTACCTGGCCCGGATCGTGCGGGGCCAGACGCTGTCGATCCGGGAGCGCGAGTTCGTCGAGGCGGCCCGGTCGCTCGGCGCCGGCCCGGGGTACGTGATCTTCCGGCAGATCCTGCCGAACCTGATCCCGACCCTGCTGGTCTACTCGACCCTGATCATCCCGACCTACATCACCGCCGAGGCGGCGCTGTCGTTCCTCGGGGTCGGGGTCAAGGAGCCGACCTCGTCCTGGGGCCGGATGATCTCGGACGCCTCCAACTGGTACGAGGGCAACCCGCTCTACCTGTTCTTCCCCGGCGCGATGCTGTTCATCACGGTGCTCGCCTTCAACCTGCTGGGCGACTCGGTTCGCGACGCCCTCGACCCGCGCGCCGGACGGAGCTGAGCCCGCATGTTCAACTACATCGTTCGCCGACTGCTGCAGATGGTGATGATCCTCTTCGCGATCAGCGCGATCACCTTCTTCCTGTTCTGGGCCACCCCGGCCAACCCCGCGCTGCTGATCTGCGGCCGGAACTGCACCACCGAGCGCGTCGCCGAGGTGAACGCGGCGTACGGGTTCGAGGACCCGCTGATCGTCCAGTACGGCCGGTACATGAGCGGCCTGGTCAACCCGAGCGGCCGCGAGCTCGGCACCGAGGGATCCCAGGAGCACTGCGCCTGGCCGTGCCTGGACCGCTCGCTGCAGAACGGGATCCAGGTCACCGACGCGATCAGCGACGCCATCGGCCCGACCTTCTGGCTGGCCACCGGGGCCGCCGTCATCTGGCTGGTGACCGGGGTGTTGCTGGGGTTGATCGCCGCGCTGAGAAAGGGGAAATGGGTCGACAAACTGAGCGTGATGCTGGCGTTGTTCGGCGTCTCGTTCCCGACCCTGGTGCTCGGCTATCTGCTCGTCTACGTCTTCATCGTGAAGGGCGGGATGCTGCCGTATCCGGATCAGGCGAACGCGAGTCCGTTCACGGCCGGCCCGGTGCCGTTCATGCAGTTCTATCTGCTGCCGTGGATCACACTCGCCCTGGTCAACGCCGCGCTGTACACCCGGCTGACCCGGGCCAACATGATCGACACGATGAACGAGGACTTCATCCGGACCGCCCGGGCGAAGGGCCTCGGCGAGCGCAAGGTGGTCTTCAAACACGGGCTGCGGGCCGCGTTGACGCCGATCGTGACGATCTTCGGCCTGGACCTCGGCGCACTGCTCGGTGGTGCGGTCATCACCGAGCGGATCTTCAGTATCCAGGGGCTCGGCAAGCTCTCGATCGACTCGGTGCTCGGCAACGACCTGCCGCTGGTGATGGGCGTGGTCCTGATCGCCGCCTTCTTCGTCGTCTTCGCGAACATCGTCGTCGACGTCCTGTACGCCTTCATCGACCCGCGGGTCCGGCTCTCGTGACCGGGCCGCGCGGCGTCATGACTCCGACCGGGATGGAGCAGCCCCAGTGAGTACCGCAGCATCGACCGAGTCCGGCCGCACGCCGGTACCGGCCACCGGTAGGGCGTTCCTCGAGGTCGACGACCTCCGGGTCCGGTTCCCCACCGACGACGGCCTGGTCCGGGCCGTGAACGGGCTGAGCTTCTCGCTGCAGCAGGGCGAGACGCTCGGCATCGTCGGCGAGTCCGGCTCGGGCAAGAGCGTCACCAGCCTGGCGATCATGGGGTTGCACAAGGGCACCCGGGCGCAGATCGAGGGCAAGATCTGGCTGGACGGCGACGAGTTGGTCTCGATGAAGCTGGAGGAGATGCGCCGGCTGCGGGGCAGCAAGGTGTCGATGATCTTCCAGGACCCGCTGTCCGCGATGCACCCGTTCTACCGGGTCGGCGACCAGCTGACCGAGGCGTACCTGGTGCACAACGACGTGTCCAAGGCGGTCGCGAAGAAGCGCGCGATCGACCTGCTGGACCGGGTCGGCATCCCGTCACCGGCCACCCGGTTCCACGACTACCCGCACCAGTTCTCCGGCGGGATGCGGCAGCGCGCGATGATCGCGATGGCGCTGATGTGCGACCCGCGGCTGCTGATCGCCGACGAGCCGACCACGGCCCTCGACGTCACCGTGCAGGCGCAGATCCTGGACCTGATGAACGATCTGCAGAAGGAGTTCAACTCCGCGATCATCATCATCACCCACGACCTCGGCGTGGTCGCCCAGATGGCCGAGAAGCTGGTCGTGATGTACGGCGGCCGGGTGGTCGAGTCCGGGTCGGTGCGGGACATCTTCTACCGGCCGGAGCACCCGTACACCTGGGGTCTGCTCGGCTCGATCCCGCGGATCTCCGGCGGCGGCGACCGGCTGAAGTCGATCAAGGGTTCGCCGCCCTCGCTGATCAACCTGCCGACCGGCTGCCCGTTCCACCCGCGCTGCGAGTTCCGGGACAAGGTCGACGGCGACACCTGCGTCACCGAGGTCCCGGAGCTGCTGCAGGTGGAGACCGGCGGGCACTCGGTGCGGTGCCACATCGCCAGTCCGGAACGGCAGCGGTTGTTCACCGAGCAGATCAAGCCGGCCCTGTGAGCACGGCCACCCGAGGAGACGACGTGACCACGACCCCGACGGACAAGGGCGGGCCGAAGCCGAAGGCCAAGGCGAAGTCCGAGCGGACCAGCGCCGGCCGCGGCGAGGTCCTGCTCGAGGTGAAGGGCCTGCAACGGCATTTCCCGGTCACCCAGGGCATCATCTTCCAGAAGCAGACCGGCGCGGTGAAGGCGGTCGACGGGATCGACTTCCAGCTGATGGCCGGCGAGACGCTCGGCCTGGTCGGCGAGTCCGGCTGCGGCAAGTCGACCACCGGCCGGCTGGTCACCCGGCTGGACGAGCCGACGGCCGGCACCATCACCTTCGAGGGTGCCGACATCACCCACCTGAACCGGCGCCGGATGCGGCCGTTCCGGCGCGACGTGCAGATCATCTTCCAGGACCCGTTCTCGTCGCTGAACCCGCGCCAGACGGTCGGTACGATCATCGCCGCGCCGTTCGACATCCAGGGCATCAAGTCGGAGGGCGGGACCAAGCAGGCGGTCCAGGACCTGATGGCCCGGGTCGGGCTGAACCCCGAGCACTACAACCGGTACCCGCACGAGTTCTCCGGCGGCCAGCGGCAGCGGATCGGGATCGCCCGGGCGCTCGCGCTGCGGCCGAAGCTGATCGTCTGCGACGAGCCGGTGTCGGCGCTGGACGTGTCGATCCAGGCCCAGGTGGTGAACCTGCTGGACGACCTGCAGAACGAGTTCGACCTGGCGTACCTGTTCGTCGCGCACGACCTGTCGGTGATCCGGCACATCTCGGACCGGGTCGCGGTGATGTACCTCGGCAAGATCGTCGAGATCGCGGAGCGCGACGAGCTGTACAACCACGCCCGGCACCCGTACACCCACGCGCTGCTCTCCGCGGTTCCCGAGCCCGATCCCGACGCGGTCAAGCGGCGGGAACGGATCCGGCTCACCGGCGACGTGCCGAGCCCGCTCAACCCGCCCACCGGCTGCCGGTTCCGGACCCGGTGCTGGAAGGCCCAGGACATCTGCGCCGAACAGGAGCCTCCGCTGGTCCAGATCGGGGCGCCGACGCACCTGTCGGCGTGCCACTTCCCGGAAGAACGCGACGTTGTCTGACGATCACCGAAAGTAACGATCGGTCTCTGTCCCGCACTGAAGTAATCACGATCCGATTACTGCGGTCCAGAACCGTTGAAGGGATATTCCGGCCATGAGTAGATGACCGGCAATCCAGTCACCTGGGTCGGCCGTGATCCGGCGCCCGATGGAGGAAGAGAAAGAAGGATGGCATGAGACACGCCAAGCGCGTCGGATCCGTGGTCGCCACGGGTCTGGCCCTGACCCTCACGCTGGCGGCATGCGGCGGGGACAACAACAACAGCAGCTCGGGCAACACGGGGGGAGAGGAAGCGGCCAAGGGCGGTACCGTCACCGTCTACCACGCTTCCGACTTCGAGCACCTCGACCCGGCCCGTGCTTTCGTCACCGACGTCGGCATGGCCGGCCAGTTGCTCTACCGGACGCTGACCGCGTTCAACTGGAACGCCGAGAGCAAGAAGGTCGAACTGGTCGGTGACCTCGCCGACAAGTGGGAGTCCTCGCCGGACTTCAAGACCTGGACCTTCACCCTGAAGGACAACCTCAAGTACGAGGACGGCAGCCCGATCACCACCAAGGACATCAAGTACAACGTCGAGCGGTCGTTCTCCGCCGACCTGTCCGAGGGTGCGCCGTACGGCAAGAACTTCCTGGACTGCAAGGGCTACCAGGGCCCGTACAAGCCGGCCGGCAACAACGGTGGCAAGGGCTGTACGGCCATCACGACGGCCGACGACAAGACCATCGAGTTCAAGCTGAACCAGCCGGTCTCGGAGTTCCCGATGACCGCGTCGATGAAGATCTTCGCGCCGACGCCGCAGGCCAAGGACACCAAGACCCAGTACGACAACCGGGTCTTCTCGTCCGGCCCGTACAAGGTCGAGACCTACACCCGGAGCAAGTCGCTGTCGCTGGTCCGCAACACCAACTGGGACCAGGCCACCGACCCGATCCGGACCGCGCTGCCGGACAAGTTCGAGTTCAAGTTCGGTGACGACGACGCGATCGTCGACCAGCGCCTGATCCAGGGCACCGGCGCCGACGCCAACTCGGTCAGCTTCTCCGGCGTTCAGCCGCAGAACCTGGCCAAGCTGACCCAGGCGAACGTCAAGGACCGCGTCATCGAGGGTCCGGACGTCTGCAAGCGCTACATCGGGTTCAACGAGCAGAAGCCGCTGCTGAAGAACCAGAAGCTGCGTGAGGCGCTGACCTACGCCATGGACAAGCAGGCCTACATCACCGCCCGCGGTGGTGACCGGCTGAACAAGCCGATCGACTCCATCATCCCGAAGGAGTACGAGGGCTACCGCGAGCAGAAGACCTTCGAGGCGCCCCTCACCGGCGACCTGGACAAGGCCAAGGCGGCGCTGGCCGAGTCCGGCTACAAGGGTGAGAAGCTGACCCTGGGCGCCTCGGACGCGACCGACATCGCCGTCAAGGCGGCCGAGGCCGCGCAGGCTGCCTGGAAGCGGATCGGTGTCAACGTCGACATCAAGAAGATCCCGGGCGACAACTACTACTCGACCCAGCAGAACGACGCCTCGGCGACCGATCTGATCACCGCCGGTTGGTGCGCGGACTGGGCCTCGGTCTCCACGATCGTGGCGCCGGTGCTCGGCCCGGACAACACCGCCCCGGGCAAGGCCGCGCAGAACAACTACTCGCGGTCGAACGTCGGCTGGGACCGGATGAACGAGATCCCGAACATCAAGGACCAGAAGGAAGCCATCACGGCGTGGGCGGACATCCACGACGAGGTCATGAAGACCGCTCCGCTGGTTCCGATCTCGGAGGACAACAACGTCTACGTCCTCGGCAGCAACATCACCGGCGCGACCGTCAACCCCGACGTCGGCGGCCTGCCGGACCTCACCAAGATCGGCCTCAAGAAGGTCGGCTGATCTGACGAACTGAACAGCAACACCGCAGGGGCGGTACCGGGTCACCCGGTACCGCCCCTGGCGCGTTTCGGGCTCGCTAGGCTGACCGTCCGTGTGCGAGTGACCCGGAGCCGGAGGACGATCAGGATGGACACCACCTTCGGCGGCTTGCTCCGCCGCTTCCGTCGTGAGCGGTCCCTCAGCCAGGAAGCGCTCGCCCACTCGGCGAAGGTGAGCATCGAGGCGGTCCGGGCGCTGGAGGGGAACAGGCGCCGCTTCCCCCGGACGTCGACGGTCGCTCTCTTGGCCGATGCGCTCGGGTGCACACCCGCCGAACGGTCGATGCTCGAGGCGGCGGCAGCGCGGACCAGCGAACCGCTGCGGCAACTGCCACCGCCGCTGACCGACTTCACCGGCCGGGACAGCGAGCTGGATGTACTGGCCACGCACCTGCGGGCCGGCGTCACCTCGCCCGCTGTGCCGGTCGCGGCCGTCACCGGTATGGGCGGGATCGGCAAGACCACGCTCGCTCTGCAGGTCGCGAACGAGGTGGCGGATCAGTTCCCCGACGGCCAACTGATGCTGGACCTCCGGGGTTTCAGCTCGTCCGGTCCGATCGAACCGCCGGCCGCGCTCGGCATCTTGCTCCGAGCCCTCGGAACGCCGGCCGGCCAGGTGCCGTCCGAACTGGCTGAGGCCACCGCCCTCTACCGGTCGGCGATCGCCGGTCGGCGGGTACTCCTCGTGCTCGACAACGCCGCGGACAGTGCACAGGTCGAGCCGCTGATCCCCGGTGTGGCAGGCAGTGCGGTCGTCATCACCAGCCGTCGGGTGCTGTCCGGTCTCCCTTCTGCTCGTGGGCTGCAACTGGCCGGACTCACGCGGGCGGAGGCCGTCCGCCTGCTGGCCGAAGTAGGCGGTCCCGCTGTGTCCGCCGAACCCGCGGCCGCCGAGCGAATCGTCGAGTACTGCGCCCGTCTGCCGCTCGCGGTCCGGCTGGCCGGGGTACGGCTGATCGGCCGGTCCGCCAGGGCCGTGCGCAATCTCGCCGATCGGCTGGCCGACGAGTCCCGGCGGATGGATGCCCTGGACGACCACGGCCGTGGTGTTCGCGGCAGCATCGCCGTCTCGGTCGAAGGGCTCGCTGCCTCGGACGACCCGTTGGACGTGGAAGCGGCCCGGATCCTTCCTCTCGTCGCCGTCGTGGACGGATCGGATCTCTCGGTCCGGACGGCTTCGCGAGTCGCTGGTGTCAGCCCGGAGCTCGCCGATCGCCTGCTGGACCGGCTGGCCGATGTCAGTCTGCTGGAGGCGCGGACGCCGACGCGTTACCACCTGCACGACCTGATCGCTTCGTACTTCGGCGAACGCACCACCGCGTCGCAGCAGCGCCGGATCCGGATGGCCGTTCTCCGAACCCACAGCGCCCTGCTCTGGCGGGTCAAGGATTTGTCGGCCCGTCGTTCACCGCGACTGCGCGAGTCCTGGGGGCAGCCTGACTGGGCGACGGACGCGACGGATCTGGCCGACCGCGCCGCGGTACTGGATCTGCTCGACGACGAACGAGACGCTCTGCTGGCCACCTTGCGCTGGGCGGTGAACGGGTCGGCGGCCGAGCGCGAGTTGTCGGTACGGATCGGTGTGGCGATGAGCTATTACGGGATCGCGCGGAAGCGGTGGGCGGAGTGGCGGGACGTGGCCGCCCTGACGGCGCCGCTGGCCACCGACGCCGCGACGCGGGCGATGCTGCTCGCCGACCACGGCCTGGCCCGCTCCGAACTCGGCGACTTCGAGCACGCCGCCGAGCCACTCGTCCAGGCCGTCGACGTCCTGGCCGCGGTGGACAATCCCAGCTTCGAGATCTCGACGTTGGTGAACCTCAGCCATGTTCTGGAGCGTTCCGGTCGGCTGAAGGAAGGCCTGCGGTACGGGCTCCGGGCCCGGGACCTGGCGGCATCGATCGGCGACCGTGAGGACGAGGCACTCGCGCTGCTGGTCCTGGGGATGATCTCGGGCGGGCTGGGTGACGCTGCGCAGCACGAGTACTTCGCGGGTGCGGTCGACGCGATGCGGTCCGCCGGTCCACCGCGTGGACTCGCCACCGTGCTGCAGCAGATCAGCCTTTCCTACCGTGAATGCGGCGATCTGTCGGCCGCGGTCGGACCACTCGAGGAGAGTCTGCGGATCTATCAGGAGGACGACGCGGGACCGTACCTGCCCGAGATCCAGGAAGATCTGGGCTGGCTGCGCCACCTGTCGGGCGACACCGAAGCCGCGCTGCGGTCACTGGCGGAAGCGCTGTCCGGTGCCCAGAAGTTCCAGCTCTGGGATCGGGAGGCGAGTGTCCGGGTGCGACGCGGGCAGATTCTGGCCGATGCCGGGCAGCGGGACGAGGCACGGGACGAGCTGACCGCGGCACTGGCCGTCTATCGGGAGCGAGGTCTCGGCGCGAGAGCTGAGGAAGCGCGACAGCTGTTGTCGTCGCTCTGAGCCTCAGCCGAACTCCAGATTCGCCTGGAGGTCGGCGGGGATCGGGATCGCGTGCTGGGTATGGATGGCGTACGCGAGCCGCCACTCCCGCCGGGCGTCGGCGAGCTCGCCCTGCCGGTGCAGGGTTTCGCCGAGCAGGCGACGGACGTCGGCCTCGCAGATCCGGTCGCCGTGCTGGCCCGCGATCGCGAGCGCCTGGCCGAGATGACGGGCGGCGGAGTCCAGGCTGTCCTCGGCCAGCCGGAGCCGCGCGAGCTCGGTGAGGACCACCGCCTCCTGGACGTCCGCTCCGGCGGCACGGTACAGCTCGACGCCGTGCCGGAGCGCGCGGTCGGCGAGCGAGTACTGACCGGCCTCGCGGTACGCGACGCCGACGTTCTGCGCGACCAAGCCTCGCTGCCGGCGCTGGCCGGGGTCCGGCAGGAGGTCCAGCGCCTCGGCGAAGAGCCGCTCCGCGGTCTCGGCGGCGCCGGTCCTGAGATGGAGCATGCCGAGAGCCAGACACGCCCAGGCGGCGCGGGCGGGTACGCCCAGCCGGAGGCCGATCTCGCGGGCGCGGGCGGCGTACGGGATGCCTTCGGTGCTGCGGCCGGCCCTTTCCAGGACGTGGCTGAGGCTGCTCAGGCAGAGGGACTGCAGGTTCTCGTCGCCGGACGCGTCCGCGGCGGCGACCGCGCGGCGCAGTGGGGCCACGGCTTCGTCGTACTGGTTCAGCTCCGCGTGGGCGGCGCCCAGGTCGTGCAGGACCAGGCCCTCGGCGATACGGTCCGCGCCTTCTTCGACGAGGGGGAGGACGGCCTCGGTGACCAGGAGCCAGTCGAGCCAGGCCCGTCGGCGGGCGTAGTACGCGTTCAGGCCGACGGCGAGCTGGACGGCGAGGCCGGGGTGATCACGGACGGCCTGCTGGATCGTCGGGACCAGGGCCGGGCGTTCGTGGTCGAGCCAGCTGAGGACGTCCTCCTGCCGTGGCAGGTCGTCGGCCGCGTCGAGCCGGCCGGGGTCGAGCCAGCGTTCCCGGGTGAGCCCGTGCCCGGCGAACTCGCTGGCCTTCCAGACGACCGCGGCGACGCGCTGGAGCCAGCGGGTGGTAGCCGCGCGACGTTCGTCCTCGGTCAGGGTCTGCTCGGCGAACTCGCGGGCCGCGACCCGGACGAGATCGTGCAGACGGTACCGGCCTGGACCGGGCGTGGTCAGCAGATGGACGTCGACGAGTCGCTCGAGAACGGTGGCCGCCTCTGGTTCGGGGAGCTGGGCCAGGGCGGCGGCGAGTGGGGCCGAGAGGTCGACGGCCGCGGCCAGACCGAGCATCGCGAACAGGGACACGGCCTGCACGTCGGTCGGGTCGTCGCTGCCGGCGAGCTGCTCGATGCTCAGGTTGAGGGTGGCGCGGACCCCGGAATCGTCCAGCTGCAGTTCGTCGAGCCGGCGGCGGCCGTCGGCGAGACGTTCGGCGAGATGGGCGACCGGCCAGCTCGGCCGGGACGCCAGCCGGGCGCCGGCCATCCGGATCGCGAGCGGCAGCCCGCCACACTGCCGGACCACCTCGGCGCAGTCGTCCGCCGGGGCGTCGTACCGGCCGGAGATCCGCCGGAACATGTCGATCGACTCGTGCAGCGGTGGTTCGCCGAGGTAGAACTGGCGTCCGCCGAGTCCGGTCAGGCTGCGGCGGCTGGTCACCAGCACCGCGCAACCGCCGGAGCCAGGGAGGAGCGGTCGGACCTGCTGGTGATTGGCGGCGTTGTCGAGCAGCAGCACGAGGCGGCGTTCGGCGAGCGCGGTCCGGTACCGGGCGGCGGCGGTCGGCAGGTCGACCGGCGGCACCTCGCCGAGATCCTCGAGCAGGTACGTCAGCGCTTCCAGCGGCTCCATCGGCGGACCGAGCCCGAACCCGCGCAGGTCGAGATAGAGCTGCCCGTCCGGGTAGTGCTCCGCCACCCGGTGCGCGACCTGGACCGCGAGCGAGGTCTTCCCGATCCCGCCCATCCCGGTGATCGTCGTGACACTGACCCCTGGACTCGCGCTGAGGTACCGCCGCAGGTCCTCGATCTCCTGCTCCCGCCCGGTGAAGTCCCCACTCGCGAACGGCAACTGCCGCGGCGAAACAGCTTCCCGGTTCTGCTGCGGCGGTCCTGGTTCCGCCGCCTCCTGGACAGCCTGGACCTCGGTCTCGTCCTCGGTCTCGTCCTCGGTGCTCTCCGGTGGCTCCGTGGCTTCGGCGGCAGGGCTCCGTGGTTTGGCGCGGCCGCGGCGGGAGGCGGCGGCGTCGAGCGCGGACTTCTGGTCGGGGTCCAGGCGGAGGGCGCCGGCCAGAGCGCGGACGGTACTCAGCTGGGGGTACCGGCGGGTGCCTCGCTCCAGGGTGCTGATCGCCTGGACGCTGATGCCGGACAGGATCGACAACTCGTCCTGGGTGAGCCCGGCGGCGATCCGGTGCCGCCGCAGCAGCGCCGCGAACTGCGACTCCACCGCTCGATCACCCCCGCGCACTCCGACAAATGTATGGGTGAACTGTATGGGTTGTACCTGGTGACCGGTCTGGACCACCCGGAACAATGTGCTGGGCTGAGACCGGACTGGGGAGGAGATCTGGATGTCGGTTTACCAGGCTGTGCCTGCGGTGCGCATGGAGGATTTCGCGCCGGAGGTCGTCTGTGAGGTCTACGAGCTGGGCTCGCGGCGGCGGACGCCGGTGCCGGTCCAGGAGCTGACCAGCCGGCAGGTCCTGATCGGGCGGCTGATGGCGACCGGCGCGAAGGACGCCGCGATCGCGCGGCAGCTCGGTCTGTCACTGCGCACCGTCCGGTCCGAGATCAGCGCCCTGATCGCCGGCCTCGGAGCCCGTTCGCGGTTCCAGGCCGGATGCCTGCTGGTCCGCCGCTTCGGCTGACCGGCACCAGGACGGAGTCGCCGGCCGGGGGGCCTGATCGCGGCTCCGGCGGGCAGCCGGCGGCCGGACTCGTCGAGCGCTCGGCCTGTCGGACCTGCCACGTAGGCTGAACCGCATGAGCGAGCTTCCCGACCGCCGGCTGCTGCTGGTGCACGCGCACCCCGACGACGAGACGATCAACAACGGCGCGACCATGGCCCGGTACGTGGCCGAGGGCGCCCACGTCACCCTGGTCACCTGCACCCTCGGCGAGGAGGGCGAGGTGCTGGTGCCGGACCTGGCCCATCTCGCCGCCGACCAGACCGACCAGCTCGGCCCACACCGGATCGGCGAGCTCGCCGACGCGATGGCCGAGCTCGGCGTCACCGACCACCGCTTCCTCGGCGGCCAGGGCAAGTACCGCGACACCGGGATGATCTACGACGACGCCGGCAACGCCGCGGTCCCGCCTCAGACCCGGCCGGACAGCTTCTGGCAGGCCGACCTGCTGGCCGCGGCGAACGACCTGGTCCCGGTCATCCGCGAGATCCGCCCGCAGGTCCTGGTCACCTACGACGAGTTCGGCAACTACGGCCACCCCGACCACGTCAAGGCGCACCGCGTCGCGACGTACGCCGCCGCCCTGGCCGCGTCCCGGTCGTACCGCGAGGACCTCGGCCCGGCCTGGGACGTCGCGAAGATCTACTGGACCGCGATGGCCGAGTCGGCGCTGCGGACCAGCCTCCGCAAACTCCGCGACTCCGGCGACACCACCACGTTCGAGGGCCTCGACCCCGACGGCCCGCTCGGCCCGTTCGTCACCCCGGACCGCTTCATCGACTGCGTCGTCCCCGCCGCGGGGTACGTCGACCGCAAGATGAACGCGATGAAGGCCCACGCCACCCAGATCACCGTCGACGGCCCCTTCTTCGCCCTGTCGAACAACAACGGCAACGAGATCTGGGGCGACGAGGCGTACCGCTTGGTCAAGGGCACCGCGGCCCCTGGTCCGGACGGCCTCGAGCACGACCTCTTCGCCGGCCTCTGATCGCGCTGTCCGCCCGGCCGCTTCCGGTGGCCGGGCGGGGGAGTGATCTGTTCCACAGGGCGAGTTGAGGCATCAACCTTCGGGGAGTCTTACGCTGCTGGGGTGACTTCGGATCCCGGTGGCAGCGTCTCGCCTGGGGAGTTCCGGCGGGTGCTGGGCCGGTTCGGGTCCGGGATCACGATCATGAGCACGTTGCAGGGCGGGATCGCGCACGCGATGACCGCGAACGCGTTCACCTCCGTGTCGCTGGACCCGCCGCTGGTGCTGGTCTGTGTCGACAAGGGCGTCCGGATGCACGACGCCGTGCTGGACTGCGGGTACTGGGCCGTGTCGGTGCTCGCGGACAGTCAGCAGCCGATCGCGGAGCGCTTCGCCAGGTCCGGCCGCGACCTCTACAGCCAGTTCGACGGGATCGCGACCACGCCCGGGCCGAAGACGGGGTGCCCGGTGGTCGGTGCGGCGTTGTCCTGGCTGGAGTGCCGCACCTGGGCGACGTACGAGGGTGGCGACCACACGATCGTGGTCGGCGAGGTGCTGAGCCTCGGCGCGGAGGAGACCGATGACCCCGCCGCCCTGATGTACTACGCGGGCCGGTATGGGGAGTTGCGCGGCAACGAGGGGAACTCCGGCGCGAGGTGAACCTTGTGGCGTCCCGTAGGATGGGGCGTCCGTCGTCTGGCTTGAGCAGGAGGACTCTGTCCGGTGGGGAGAAAACAGCTCGCGGGGATCATCGCCGCGGCGGGGTTCGGCGTGGTCGTGGTCGCCTACGGGGTGACCTTCGCGCTGACCGGTGACAAGGTCCCAGGGGACACGACTGTACTCGGCGTCCAGCTGGGCGGTCTTTCCGAGGACGAGGCGAAGGCCAAGCTCGCGGCCGGTGTCAAGGACCGGCTGAACCAGCCGATCAAGCTCAAGGCCGGCGAGTCGACGTACCAGGTGAAGCCGGCCGACGCCGGGCTCACGCTGGACGTGGACGCCACCGTCGCCGACGCCGGGGTGGGCCGCAGCCTGAACCCGGCCCGGATGTGGCAGGCGCTGACCGGCGGCCACGCCGTCGAGCCGGTGGTGAACACCGACGAGCAGAAGCTGAAGGCCGCCGTCGAGCGCCTGTCGAAGCAGGTGAACCGGCCGGCCACCGAGGGCACCATCACGTTCCCGGACGCCAAGGCGGTCAAGCACCCGTCCGCCGACGGGCTGCAGCTGGACGACGCCGCGGCCGGCGACACGATCGTCGCCGCGTACCCGTCCGACGGGAAGGCGACCGACCTCCCGGTCCAGGTGACCAAGCCGCAGGCCGGGTCTGACGTGATCGACCAGGCCATGAAGGAGTACGCCGAGCCGGCCATGTCCGGTCCGGTCCGGCTCACCGTCGGCGACAAGGGGGTGAACCTGCAGCCGTCCGAGCTGGCGCCCGCGCTGAAGCTGACCGCCAAGGACGGCAAGTTCACCCCGAGCCTGGACGGCAAGAAGCTGGAGCCGCTGTTCAAGAAGCGGTTCGCCGAGCTGGAGACCCAGCCGAAGGACGCCTCGATCCAGATCGTCGGCGGCAAGCCGCAGGTGGTCCCGGCCGTGGACGGTCAGGTGGTCGCCAGGGACAAGGTGGTGCCGGCGATCCTGTCGCTGCTGCCGAAGCCGGAGGGCGACCGGAAGGCCGCGGTCGGCCTGGCCCAGTCGAAGGCCGAGCTGACCACCGAGGCCGCGCAGGCGCTGGGGATCAAGGAGGTGATGGGCCAGTTCACCACCAAGTTCCCGCACGCCGAGTACCGGAACGTGAACATCGGCACCGCCGCCCGCAAGATCAACGGCACCCTGCTGAAGCCGGGCGAGACGTTCAGCCTGAACAAGATCGTCGGCGAGCGGACCAAGGAGAACGGCTTCACCGAGGGCAACATCATCAACGGGGGCAAGTTCGTCCTCGACCTCGGCGGCGGCGTCTCCCAGTCGGCCACCACCACCTTCAACGCCGCGTTCTTCGCCGGCCTGAAGGACGTCGAGCACAAGGCGCACAGCGTCTACATCAGCCGGTACCCGATCGGCCGCGAGGCGACGGTGGCCTGGCCGTCCGTGGATTTGAAGTTCCAGAACGACTCCGGGCACGGGGTCTTCGTGCAGACCCTGTTCACCTCGTCCACGCCGGGCAACCAGGGCAGCATCACGGTGAAGATCTGGGGCACCAAGGTCTGGGACATCACCGCCGGCCAGTCCGCGAAGTACAACCCGCGCGCGCCGAAGACGGTCTACAGCCAGGAGGCCGGCTGCCGGCCGCAGGCGCCGACCGCCGGGTTCGACATCAAGATCTACCGGTACTTCGCCAAGAACGGCCAGCGGGTGAAGTCCGAGACGTTCACCACCAACTACAACGCCGCCGACGACATCCGCTGCGGCCCGAAGCCGGGCACCAAGCCTCCGGGCACCAAACCCCCGGGCACCCCGGAGACCACGCCGCCGACCCCGCCCGGCGCCAACCCGTCGACGACGGCGCGTCCGCCGGCCTGAGTCAGGCCCGCCGCAGGGTGTGGAGCTGTTCGGCCACCTGACCGAACAGCTCCGGCCCGATCGCGGCGCCCTCCCGGCGGACCTCCGCCGGGTCGATCCGCAGTACCCGGTCCAGCCGGACCTCGCTGCGCCGGTTCTCCTTGTCCCACGGGCCGCTGCCGATGTCGAACCAGACCCGGCCCCAGCGCGCCTCGTCGGCGGCGTCCCGGTCGTGGTCCTTGCTGGTCAGGATCAGCGCGAGCAGGTAAGGCTCGTCGGACCCGACCACCAGGACCGGCCGGTCCTTGCCGCGGCTGTGGTCCTCCTCGAACGGCACCCAGGTCCAGACGATCTCGCCCGGGTCGGCCACCCCGTCGTCCGGGTGCGGCGTGTACTCGACGTGCACGGTTCCCTCGTAGTCACCCGCGTACTCCGGCCGCTCGGCCACGTGATCCGCCATAACGCCCGACCTTAGCGCCCCGGCTGCCGGCGGGTAGGGCTCACTGAACGGTCAGATAGCGGTACTTGTACGCCGTGTCGTAGCCGAGCCGCGTGTACGTGGCCATCGCGGCCGCGTTGTCCTCAACCACCTCGAGGTACGCCCGCCGGCCACCGAGCGGGCCCGCCCACCGCGTGATCCCCTGCAGCAGCGCCGTACCGAGCCCACGGCGCCTGTACCGCGGGTCGACGCGCACGGCGTCCACCGCGACCCAATGCCCCGTCATGGCGCCTCTGGCGACGGCGACCGTCCGGCCGTCCAGCGCGATCGAGGCGAACACCGACTTCGGCGCGCCCTCCATCACCGTGGCCGCCACAGCCGGCAGCGGCGCGTCGGAGGCCGCGGCGTACCAGTCGGCGTCCGGCCGGTCGGTCACGGCCACCTCGTACGCCGGTTCGCCGTTCACCAGGTCGAGCGTGGTGTGCATGACCCGTACGTCCGCCTCGTCCGGGCGCGCCTCGATCCAGCCTAGCCGCCGGAACTCCTCCTCCTGGGCGCTCCCGAGCCGGACCAGCGCGAGCGCGGGCAGGTCCCGCTCCTCGTAGAAGGCTCGCGTGTGCTTGAGCGCGTCCACGACCGGCATCCCGGGGTCACCGGCCGGCAGCAGCGAGTTGCCCCGGCCCGTCCAGCCCGCGGATGCTCGCAGCAACCACTGCCCGACGTACCGGGTCTCGGCCGCGGGCCGCCCGAGCGCGGTGGTGAGGAAGAGCTGGTCCACGTCCACGGGCCGCAGCGGCATCGGCGGAATCGGCTTGGCCGCGGCGACGTCGGTCAGCCGGACCCGGTGCACGGTGCTGTCGGCGTGCCTCACGGCCAGGGTCTCGGCGTCCAGGCTCTGCAGCACGCCGATCACATCGGTCAGCTGCCCACCCCCGAGCGCATGCCGAACCACGACACGGTGGCCGATATCACGGGCACTGAGGCCTGACACGATGCGGACTCCTGGCAGAGTGGGCGAAGTTATACCGTGATACTAGAGAACCCGAGCACCACCGCACGCAGCATCCCAAGTCCGCTGCGCTTGCTGGCCATAGGAGGAGTACCAGTGACTTACGTCATCGCGCAGCCGTGTGTTGACCTCAAGGACCTCGCCTGCGTCGAGGAGTGCCCGGTCGACTGCATCTACGAGGGCAACCGGATGCTCTACATCCACCCTGACGAGTGCGTCGACTGCGGAGCGTGCGAGCCGGTCTGCCCGGTCGAAGCGATCTACTACGAGGACGACACCCCGGATCAGTGGAAGGACTACTACACGGCCAACGTGGAGTTCTTCAACGACCTGGGCAGCCCCGGCGGCGCTTCCAAGATGGGCAAGATCGACAAGGACCACCCCTTCGTCGCCGCCCTCCCCCCGCAGGAGCACGACGAGTAACCAAAGCACCACCAGAAACGCCTGGCCCAGCCCAGCTCCCACCCAGGGCGCTGCGGCAGGGACCAGGCGTTCGTGGTTCATGGCGGGCGTTGCAGGTGAGGAGCTGGCACAGTGCACGCGGTCCGCTGGCGGGTCGTTCGACCGCTGCACGTCCCGCAACACGCCAACCACGCAACAGCCCCGCCGACCACCAAAGAACTCGCCAGAGATAACACACCCCGCCGCGCCGCAGCCATCCACCCCGCGTATCCCCGCCCCGCTGCCTCGCCGCGGTCTTCTAACCCTCGCCACTCACCCCCGCGTACGGCGGCCACGCCGCCTCGGCGCCCCGAGACTCCAAGGCGCTTGCCGCCCGCCGCAGGCTTCCTTGTGCGTGGGTCAGGCGGTTCGCGGCTTCGACGGTGGCTGGTGGGTGCCCAAAGTCGGCCTCACCCGCACGGCACCGGCTACGGGGGAGAGGGCGAGGGTAAGGGTGAGGGGTCGTTCTAGTCCTCGATGACGTCTACGTGGACGTGGTCGAGGTGGCGGAGGGTGTCGCGGTTGCCGGGGCGGTCCGGTGGGGTGTACTCGCGCCAGCCGTTGTCGGAGCGGCCGCCGGCGGTCCAGATGCGGTCGCTGAAGATGACGGTGCGGATCTTCAGCCGATCCGCGTGCGCCACCAGGTACTGCGCGAGCGCCCAGCCGCGGGTCGTGTTCGCGGCGGAGATCGGTTTGACGAAGAGGTCGACCGCACGTCCTTCGTAGTGCGCCGAGCCCTCCATGTGCCCCGAGCGGATCCCGCCCGCGGCGTACCCACCGGTGGGTACCGGGCCGAAGGTCTTCAGCACGTCCCGGCGGACCGCGTCGGCGCGCGGGGTGAGGCCGTTCTTGCCGACCGCCTCCACGCTTGCCGAGGCCAGGTCGACCGTGCAGCTGAAGACGGCCTTCGACTGCCCGGTGAGCGCGGACGCCAGGATGCGGGCGTCGTTCTCGTGGTCCGCGTACGCGTTGGGGAACGCGCTGCGCTGGACCTTGTCGGCCGCGACCGTCACCGCGAGCTGCTGGTAGTTCTTCACCTTCACCAGCGCGTCGTAGAACTTCCACGCCGCGTAGTGCGGGTCGCGGACCTGCGCCGGCGTCCCCCAGCCCATCGACGGGCGCTGCTGGAACAGGCCGAGCGAGTCCCGGTCACCGTGGTTGAGGTTGCGCAGGCCGGACTCCTGGTACGCCGTGGCCAGCGCGATCGTGGCCGCGCGCGGCGGGAGTCCGCGGCGGACCGCGATGCCCGCGATGACGGCCGCCGACTCCGCCTGCTCGAGATCGAGGACGACCGTGTTGCCGTTGACGGTCGCGCGGCACTCCTCGGGCGGCGGCAGCAGCGGACCGAAGCTCTTGCCGCCGATCGAGGCGATTCCGGCGGCGACGGCCAGGCCGAGCGCGCCGACGGCCCCTACGGCGACGACGGCGCCCTTCTTCAACGGCATACCGGTCCCAACGTGCGGGACCGGTTGCCGGGTTCCGTGGAGACGATCACGAACAGTTGACGATCGGCACGGCCGCCGGGTTTCCGCCGGCGGCCGGAATGGTCCGAAGGAATGACCCCAGGATCGAGTCCGTCATGCGTTGGCGTGCAGAGCCTCGTTCAGCGTGATGCCCTCACCCTGCCGCGGCCGCGCCTCGACGGCACCGGTGACGGAGTTGCGCAGGTACAGCAGACCCGGCTGGCCGGACAGGTCGCGGGCCTTGACCACGCTGCCGTCCGGAAGGGTGACCTTGGTGCCGGCGGTCACGTACAGGCCCGCCTCGACCACGCAGTCGTCGCCGAGCGAGATGCCGATCCCGCCGTTGGCGCCGAGCAGGCAGCGCTTGCCGATCGAGATGACCTGCTTGCCGCCGCCGGACAGGGTGCCCATGATCGAGGCGCCGGCGCCGATGTCGCTGCCGTCGTCGACCACCACCCCGGCCACGATCCGGCCCTCGACCATCGACGTCCCGAGGGTGCCGGCGTTGAAGTTCACGAAGCCCTCGTGCATCACCGTGGTCCCGGACGCCAGGTGCGCGCCGAGCCGGACCCGGTCCGCGTCGGCGATCCGGACCCCGGCCGGGACGACGTAGTCGGTCATCCGCGGGAACTTGTCCACGCTGGTCACGCTCAGGTGGTACCCGGCGGCGCGGGCGCGGAGCCGGACCTGCTCGACGTCCTCGACCGGGACCGGGCCGTGCGAGGTCCAGGCATTGTTCGGCAGCGCGCCGAAGATGCCGTCCAGGTTGACGCCGTGCGGACGGACCAGCCGGTGCGACAGCAGGTGCAGCCGCAGGTACGCGTCGGCGGTGTCGGCCGGCGCCGCGTCGAGGGTGATCTCCGCGCGCACCACGACCCGGCGGACCCGGCGCAGGTCGTCGTTGCCCTCGGCGGCGATCAGCTCGGCCGCGGCCTTCGCGTCGGCGGGCGCGGCGCCCAGCTCGGGCGCGGGGTACCAGACGTCGAGGACGGTGCCCGACGCGGTCACGGTGGCCAGGCCGAAGCCCCAGGCCTGGGTGGCGGGAGTCTCAGTCATGCCGCCAAGCCTGCCAGATCCGGCCCTGGCCGCCGTCGCCCGCCCGCTCCTCGGTCGGCGCCTTGACCGGGCCCGTCCGGTTTGGGAAGGCTCGGTCACAGGTCCCCGGCGCTCCCGCGGAAGGATGCTGACGGCAACGTCTCTGGTCTTCGACACCGATCTCGGCTCGGACGTGGACGGCGTCCTCGCTCTGGTCGTCGTCCTCGGATCGCCCGAACTCGCCCTGACCGGCGTGACCACCGGGTACGGCGACGTGGTGCTGCGCGCGCGAATGGCGGCCCGGGTCGCCGCGGTCGCGGGTCGTGACGTGGGCCCGATCGCGCCGGGACGTGGGCAGCCGCGGTCGGGGGCCGAGGTCTGGTGGGCCGGGCACGAGGGCGCGTTGCTCGCGGACCTCGAGCGCGAGCGGATCAGCGACGCCGACGCGATCGACCTGCTCGCCGGATCGTCCACGGTGATCGCGGTCGGGCCGCTGACCAAACGCGTTGGGCGAACTGCTTGCCGCGGAGATGCGGCAGTACTGGCAGTTCTCCGCCGCCGATTCCAACGTGCCGCACGATCCCGCGGCCGTACTCATGCTCGCGGCACCCCACTCCACTGAACCTGCAGCACTTACCAACCTCGCGGTCGACCGCGGCGTGAGCGTCGCCGGCGCCTAGGTACAGGCTGTCCGCTGAGTTGGTGAGTGCTGGGCGTCCGCCAATTCGTCAGCGCTTCGGGGCTGAGGTGGCTCGGATGTGGAGTTCGGTGCGGAGGGTGACTGTGGACGGGGGGCGGCCTGGGGCTGCTATGCGGTCTTTGAGGAGGAGACCCGCGGTTCGGCCCAGTTCGTAGGTGGGTTGGGCGACGGTGGTGAGGCTGGGGACGACCAGGTCGGCCCAGGGGATGTCGTCGAAGCCGACCACGGCGATGTCGTCGGGGGCTCGGACGCCGCGTTTGGCCAGGGCTTCCAGGGCGCCGACGGTCATCAGGTTGTTCGTGACGAAGAGGGCTTCGGGGGGTTCGGGCAGGTCGAGCAGGCTCTCCATCGCCGCGAACCCGCCGGCCTCGCGGAAGTCGGCGTGCCGGACCAGGTCCTTGCTGTACCGGATTCCGGCGCTGCGCAAGGCCGCGCGGTACCCGGCCAGGCGGTCCATCGCCGTACTCACCCGGCGCGGGCCGGTGATACAGGCGATCCGCTGGTACCCGCCGTCGATCAGGTGTTTCACGCCTTCGGCGGCACCGTGTTCGTTGTCGACCAGGACGGTGTCCGCCTCGACGCCCTCCACCCGGCGGTCGATCAGCACCATCGGGGTCTTCGCGTCGGCGAGCTGCTGGACGCCCTCGGCGGTCGAGGTCGGCGAGATCACCACGCCGGCCATCTGCTCGGTCAGCACCGCCGAGGAGTACGCCGCCTCCTTGGCCGGGTCCTCGTCGGAGTTGCAGAGCACCACGTGGTACCCCTCGGTCTGCGCGACGTCCTCGAGACCGCGGACCAGTGAGGTGAAGAACGGGTTCTCGATGTCGGAGATGACCACGGCCCACAGGTTCGTACTGGCGCGACGCAGGTTCCGGGCGACGCCGTTCGGGCGGTAGCCGAGCTCGGCCACCGCCGCGCGGACCTTCTCGGACAGCTCCGGGTCCACGTTGCGCCGGCCGCTCAGGACCCGCGAAACGGTCGCCGGAGACACCCCGGATCTACGCGCGACGTCGTAGATCGTCGTCATGCTCGCTCCCCGCCTGGTGTTCGCCGCCTGCCGTCTGGACGGCACTAGCGTCTCACGCCTCAGGCGGAGCGGCGGCCATTGAGGAGGCGTTGGCGGCCGTCGCGTCCAGGAGAGCCTGGGCGTCGGACCGGTTCGGTGCGGAGTCGGCGGCGCCGTTGACGGTGGTGGACAGCGCTCCGGCGGCGTTCGCGAGGCGTACCGCGTCGGCGAGGGCGGCGCCCTCGGCCAATGAAGCGGCGAGCGACCCGCAGAAGGCGTCCCCGGCGCCGACCGTGTCGACGGTCGCGACCCGGTGCGGTGCGACCCGGAGCTCGAGGTCCCGCTCCCGGTCGAGCACGAACGCGCCGCGGGAACCCAGCGTCACCACGCAACCGCGCAGGTCCCACTCCTCGGCGAGCTTGCGCGCGATCACCGGGACCTGCGACTCGTCGTCGCAATCGAGCCCGGTCAGCGCCGCGGCCTCCACCTCGTTCGGTACCAGGATGTCGACGTACCGCGCGAGCGAGGCGTCGACCGGACCGACCGGGGCCGGGGTGAGGATCGTGGTCGCCCCCGCGGTCGAGGCGAGCTGGAGGGCAGCTCGGCTCGCCTCGACCGGGAGTTCGAGTTGGACGCTCAGGACCCGGCTGCCGGTGAGCACCTCGCCGGCGGCCGCGATGTCGTCCGGGGTGATCGCCGCGTTCGCGCGGGACACGATGATGATCGAGTTGCTGCCGTCGGGCAGGACCAGCGGCAGGCCGACGCCGGTCCCGAGCTCCGGGTGCCGGACCACCCAGCCGGTGTCCACGCCGTCGGTACTCAGCAGGTCGAGGAACTCCTCGCCGTACCGGTCCTCGCCGATGGTGCCGACGATCGCGGTGCGCGCACCCATCCGGGCCGCGGCGATCGCCTGGTTCACGCCTTTGCCGCCGAGGAACTCCGCGAATCCGGTGCCGTGCAACGTCTCCCCGGGCAGCGGCCGGCGTTCCGCGGTCGCCACCAGGTCCTTCATGAACGACCCGAGCACGCACACGTCGTACCCGCTCATACCTGCTCTCCCAGCAGTTTGCGGCCGAGCGCCCCGGACGGATGGAAGCGGGCGAAGTCGTGGTGGGTGAACTCGCGCAGGACGACGAGCGCGCAGGCGAGCGCGTCGCCCATCACCAGCGCGGCCGTGGTCGACGCGGTCGGGGCCAGGTTCAACGGGTCGGCCTCGCGCGGCACCATCGTGTCCAGCGTGTACGTCGCCAACTGGGCCAGCGTGGAGTCCTCGCGCCCGGTCATCGCGATCACCGGGATCCGCCGGTCGCCGAGCATCCGGGCGAACGCGCACACCTCGGCGGTCTCACCGGACGCGGACAGGGCGAGGACCAGGTCCCGCTCGGTCACCGCGCCGGAGTCGCCGTGCAGGGCGTCGCCGGCGTGGATGAACGTGGCCGGCGTACCGGTCGAGGCCAGCGTGGCGGCGATCTTGCGCCCGACCAGGCCGGACTTGCCGAGCCCGGTGACGACCAGGTGGCCCTCGCACGCGGCGATCGCGGTGAGGACTTCCAGGAAAACGTCGTCCAGCCGATCGGCCAGCGCGGACACCGCCGCGGCCTCGGTCTCGATCGCGGTCCGGGCGGCCGCCAGCCCTTGGGTGACAAGGTCTCCGGGCAGTTCCACGAGCTGTTGCCGCTCGGCGGCGGGGCGCTCCGCACGGTTCGGCACTACTGGCATCCTCGACCCGCTTTCCGGTCAGGTGGTCAGAAATCGATTTCCGAAGAGTAGGCAGCCGGACCGAGCGGTGTCAACGGGTGAAATCTGCGTAAAACAAGGCGGACCGGCCCACTGTGCGAATTCGCGGGCGGCCGACTCTTGACCGTTCACGCCGTCCCTCGTAGATTGCGAGAAATCGATTGCCCACCGGATCCACTCCCGGACACGCGACCCCTGGAGCCCCTGATGTCCGCAACTCCTCTCTTCTCCCAGCCGGTCAGCCGGCGATCCGTGCTGCGCGGTGGTCTCGGCGCGCTGGCGGCCTCGGCGGTCGCCGGCCCGCTGCTGACCGCCTGTGGAGGTGACGCCGGTGGTGGCGGCGACGGCAAGGAGATGTCGTTCTGGAACTTCTACGGCCCGTCCGACGACCAGGGTCCGCAGAGCAAGTGGTTCGTCGACCTGGCCGAGAAGTGGAACGCCAACAACGAGGTCAAGGTCAAGCTGCGCTACATCCCCGGCAAGGACTACCTGAACGGGACCACGCTGCAGACCGCGTTCCAGTCCGGCGAGGGACCCGACATCTTCCTGATCAGCCCTGGCGACTTCCTGCGCTACTACAACGGCGGAGTGCTGCAGGACCTGTCGTCCGCGCTGCCCGACGAGTCGAAGGCCGACTACCTGCCCGGCCTGCTGGAGGCCCGCTCGGTGGACGGCAAGGTGTACGGCCTGCCGATGGAGATCGAGCCGCTCGCGTTGTACTACAGCGAGACCGCGTTCGAGAAGGCCGGGCTGTCCGAGGCCGACCTGCCGAAGACCTGGGACCAGACCCTGGCGGTGGCGGAGAAGCTGACCGGCAAGGACCGGTACGGGGTGATGTTCGAGACGTTGCCCGGCTACTACCAGAACTTCACCTGGTACCCGTTCCTCTGGCAGGGCGACGGCGCCGTGATCAAGGACGGCAAGGTGGCCTTCGACTCACCGGCCGCGGTGCAGGCGCTGAAGTTCTGGCAGGACACGATCAAGAACAAGGTGGCCCCGCGCAAGGCCCTCGGCGACGGCGGCGGCGACGTGGTGTCGAACCTCGGTTCCGGCGCGGCCGCGATGCAGCAGAGCGGGATCTGGGCGGTCGCGGACATGCAGGCGAAGGCCAAGAACTTCAAGTACGGCATCATCCCGCACCCGACCCCGTCCGGCGGCAAGCCGGCCACCGACCTCGGCGGCTGGGCGTTCGTCGCGAACGCCAAGGGCAAGAACCCGGAGGCCGCGGCCAAGTTCATCGCCTGGGCGCTCGGCTCGACCGATGCCGAGGGCGTCGAACGGCAGCGGCAGTGGAACACGGTGGTGAAGACGAACGTGCCGCCGCGCAAGTCGGTGCAGAAGGCCGCCGATGCCAAGGGCACCTTCGAGTCCGGGGTGCTGAAGAAGTTCGTCACCGAGATCGCGCCGACCGGTCAGCCGGAGCCGCGGTTCCCACCGGAGGTGTACCAGCCGGTCGCGGACGCGATCCAGGCCTGCCAGCTGAACGCGGCCGACCCGGCGAAGGCGGCGGCGGACGCGGCGGCCAAGATCGACACGTTCCTGAAGACCTACCAGGGCGCGCCCATCAGCTGATGGTCACCACGACAACAGCCCCGTCCAAGCCGCGGGCGAAGACCTCGGCGCCGCGGCCCAAGGTGCCGATGACGAAGAAGCGGCGCGAGGCGCTGGCGGCGTACGCCTTCCTCGCGCCGGACGTCCTCGGTCTGCTCGCCTTCGTCGCGGTGCCGATGGTGCTCGCCTTCGGTGTCGCCTTCTTCAAGGTCGACGGCTTCGGCAACTACCAGTACGTCGGCCTGGCGAACTACCAGCTGATGGGATCCGACGACCAGCTCTGGTCGTCGCTGAAGATCACCGCGATCTACGTCGTCACGTTCGTCCCGATCGCGTTCGTGATCAGCTTCGCGCTCGCCATGCTGGTGCGGAACCACTTCCGCGGGATCGGCTGGGTCCGGTCGGCGTTCTTCCTGCCGCACGTCGTCAGTCTCGTTGTGGTCGCGCTGATCTGGCAGTTCCTGCTGGTCGACAAGCGCGGCGCGATCTCCCGGTTGCTCTCACCGCTCGGACTCGGTGACGTGTCCTTCCTCGGCACTCCATCGCTTGCTCTGGGCACCTATGTGGTGATCAGCGTCTGGTTCGTGATGGGGTACCAGATGCTGGTCCTGCTCGCCGGCCTCAAGGACGTGCCGAAGGAGCTCGAGGACGCCGCGCAGATCGACGGTGCGAGCACCTGGCAGCGGTTCCGGTACGTGATCTGGCCGTTGATGCGGCCGACCAGCTTCTTCGTGGTGGTGAACTCCACCATCGGCGCGGTCACCGGCCTGCAGGCGTTCGACCTGGTCTTCGTCCTCACCAAGGGCGGTCCGGCGCGGGCGACCAGTACGGTCGTGCTGTACATCTACGAGCAGGCCTTCACCTTCAACAACATGGGGTACGCGGCGGCGCTCACCACCGTGGTCGTGGCGCTCCTGGTGGCGTGTACCGGCCTGATGTTCGCCTTCACCAAGGGAGGCCGCTTCGATGAGGACTAAGTTCTTCTTCCCGCTCCTCGCCCACGTCCTGGCGAGCATCGCGGTCGCTCCGCTGCTGTGGATCCTGATCAGCGCGCTGAAGCCGGCCGAGGACGTGTTCTCGTTCGGCTGGCCGTCGGCGTGGACGCTGGAGAACCTGCGGTACGTCCTGTTCAAGATCCCGCTGCCGATGTTCCTGATGAACAGCGCGATCGTCTCGGTGGTGGTCACCGTGGTGGCGTTGTTCTTCCACTCGATGGCCGCGTACGCGCTGGCCCGGCTGCGGTTCCCCGGCCGCGGCATCATCTTCTCCGGCATCATGTCGACGCTGCTGGTGTCGCTGCCGGTGATCCTGGTGCCGTTGTTCCTGGTGGCCAAGCAGCTCAACCTGCTGGACAGTTACGCCGGCCTGATCGTGCCGAGCATCTTCCACGCGTTCGGGATCTTCCTGCTCCGGCAGTACTACCTGAACATCCCGCGGGAGCTGGAGGAGGCCGCCGACCTGGACGGCTGCGGCTACTGGCGGCGGTACTGGAGTGTCATCCTGCCGCTCAGCCGGCCGGTGCTCGCGTCCCTGTCGGTGCTGTTCTTCCTGGCCAACTGGAACGCGTTCCTCTGGCCGCTGACCATCACCCGCAATCCCGACCTGCGGGTGATCCAGCTCGGCATCTCCGGCATGCAGGGGCAGTACGCCTCGGCCTGGAACCTGATCCTCGCCGCCGCGGTGATCGCGGCGATCCCGACCGTCGTGGTGTTCGTGGCCGGCCAGAAGCGCCTGGTCGACGCGATGAAGACCACCGGCCTCAAGTGACGAAAGGCGCGTATGTACGGCGACTACGGCAGCAGTCTGCGTGATCTCCCGCGGTTGCGGAGCTCGCGCCGCCGGCGGGCGTCCTCCTGGGACCGCTCCGGCGGCAACGACGACCGGCTGACGGTCCGCCCGGGGGAGACCGCGGTGCTGGCCGACCTGACCGGGCCAGGCTCGATCAACCACATCTGGTGCACGGTCGCCCGGGACACCGCGTGGGGACCGGACGAGGCGGAGGGCGACTACCTGCGCAAGCTGGTCCTGAAGATCACCTGGGACGACCAGCCCGGGCCGAGCGTGCTGGTTCCGCTCGGCGACTTCTTCGGCGTCGGCTTCGGCAAGACGGTGAACTTCGTCAGCGCGCCGCTGCAGATGAGCCCGCAGGACGGCAAGGGGTTCAACTCCTGGTTCCACATGCCGTTCGGGTCCCGGGCGAGGGTCGAGCTGATCTCGGAGCTGTCCGAGGTGCCGGTGTTCTTCTACTTCTACATCGACTACGAGCTGTTCGACGGTGCGCAGGACGATCTCGGCTACTTCCACGCGTCCTGGCACCGGCAGAACCCGACCGACGGACAGCCGCAGGGCGACGAGACGCTGCGGCAGTACCAGGTCGAGGGGACGAACCTGGACGGTGCCGGAAACTACGTGATCCTCGATGCCGAGGGCAAGGGTCACTACGTCGGCTGTGTCGTCAACGTGCGCAACCTGCGCGACTCGGCCGAGTGGAACTGGTACGGCGAGGGCGACGACATGATCTTCATCGACGGCGAACCGTTCCCGCCGTCGTTGCACGGCACCGGGACCGAGGACTACTTCAACACCGCCTGGTGCCCGAGCGAGAGCTACTCCGCGCCGTACCACGGGATCACGTTGCCCGGCGGCCCGAACTGGAGTGGCGAGATCTCGCTCTACCGGTTCCACATCGAGGACCCGATCACGTTCGAACGGTCGATCCGGGTGACCGTCGAGCACGGCCACGCGAACAAGCGCTCCGACGACTGGTCCTCGGTCGCGTACTGGTACCAGACCCTGCCCGGCAAGCCGCTCGCGCTCTTGCCGGTCTCCGCCCGACTGTAGGTAGGGAGTTCCCGTGAAAACTGGCGCATTGCTGGCCGTGCTGCCCCTGGTGTTCGGCTCGGCCGCCGTTCTGACCGATTCCTCGTCCAGCGGTACGGCGGCGCCCGCGGCCGGCCCGAGTACGTACGTCGGCACCAGCACCGTGGAGACGAAGGGGACGCCGAGCGCGAGCGACGGTGACCTCTGGCCGTCCTGCTGGGCCGGCAACGGCGACCTGTACTCGGCCAACGGTGACGGCAAGGGCTTCAGCCTGGACGGGGAGTTCGCCGACATCGCGGTCAACGAGATCAAGGGGCAACCCGGCAGCCTGTCCGGGAAGACGATCGCGAAGGGCGACCAGGTCGGCCCGATCTGGAGCGGTGGCGGGTACAACCGTAAGCCGACCGGCATGGTCTGCGTCGGCGACACGATGTACCTCGCGGTCCAGGACCTCGCGCTCGACTTCAACGACGTCCCGGCCGCCACGATCCTCAAGTCCACCGACCACGGCCGGACCTGGACGTGGGACAAGAGCAAGCCGATGTTCGGCGACCACGTCTTCACCACGATCTGGTTCGCCGACTTCGGCAAGGGCGGTGCGGCCGCGCCGGACGGGTACGTCTACGCGTACGGCCTGGACGGGAACTGGCGGGACTCCTTCGACGACACGGTCGCGGATCCGCAGAGCGTGTTCCTGGCCCGGGTGCCGAAGCAGAAGGTGCAGGACCGTGGCTCCTGGGAGTTCTTTGCCGGCAGCAACGACAAGGGCCGGCCGGAGTGGTCCCGCAAGGTGGCCGACCGCAAGCCGGTGCTGACCGACGAGCGCCGGTTGTACGCGCAGACGTACGGAACGAACGCGAGCAACCTGAGCGTGATCAGCCAGGGCGGTGTCACCTATCTTCCGCAGCAGAAGCGCTATGTCTACACGTCCTGGACGGAGTACACGTTCGAGTTCTACGAGGCGCCGAGCCCGTGGGGTCCGTGGAAGCACTTCCTCAGTCGTGACTTCGGCGGCTACCCGTGGTCGACCTCGAAGTACGGCGGGTACGGCGTGACGATCCCGTCCAAGTTCGTCCAGCCGGACGGCAGGACGATGTACCTGCAGGCGAACGTCTGTCCGTGTGGGGGCGGTGGGATCGGGACCTCGGTCTACAACTTCAACCTGCGCAAGCTGGTGCTCACCCCGTCGGTCCCGGGCGCGGCGGACAACCTGCCGTCGGTGGACAACCTGGCGGCGCCGTCGAGCGGTGCGGTGGCGATCTCGAAGTCCTCGAAGTCCGGCAGCCTCGCGTTGCTGAACGACGGTGCGACGACCGGGAGCGAGACCGACTTCGACGACGAGGTGAAGGGTGCGTCGTGGTGGGGTTACGAGTGGCCGTCCCGGCAGAAGATCAACCGGGTCGACTTCACCTCGGGCGCGGTGTCCGCGGAAGGCGGGTACTTCACCGGGCGGCCGAGGGTCCAGGTGAAGGTGGACGGCGCGTGGACCGAGGTAGGCGCACAGTCGGTGTCCCCGGCGTACCCGGGTGACGCCTCGGCCGGCGCGAACAAGACGTACACGCTGACCTTCCCGGCGGTCGAGACGGACGGGATCCGGGTGATCGGATTGCCCGGTGGGACCAGGAGCTACACCTCGGTCTCGGAGCTGGCGGTCAAGTACGTGGCGCAGCTGGCCGACGGCGGGTTCGAGGCGTTCGGCAGCGGCAAGCCGGCCTGGGTCTCCGAGGGTCCCGCGGCCAGCGGTGTCGACCGCGGTCTCGGCTTCGCCCACTCCGGCGCGAACAACGGCTGGATCCGTACCTCGGGGACCGGCTGGAGCGCGCTGACCCAGAAGGTCCCGGTGGTCCCGGGCACCCGGTACACCTTCGGGTCCTGGATCAACGCGTCGGCCGGATTGCCCGCCGGTCAGGGCCGGTTCGGAGTCCGGCTCGGCGCCGACGGGTCGACCGTCCTCGGCGAGAAGACGTTCGGCGCGAGCACGGGGTACGTCCAGCACGAGGTGGCCGTGACGATCCCGGCCGGGGTGCACGACGTGACGGTGTTCGCCGGCTTCAACGGGCCCGGCACGGACACCTGGATCCAGCCGGACGACTTCACGGTCGAGTAGGCGCGGCCCCGGTCATGGCCAGGGCGACAGCTCGGGCAGCTCACCCACCAGGGAGCTGACCGGCTGTCGTCCGGCCATCCAGGCGGTCAGGTCCGTGAGTCTGCCCTTGACGACTCGGACCTGGCCGCCGCCTTCTTCCCAGACCACGTCCTCGGCCTCCAGCCGCAACCGGATCCCCTCGGGTGTCCGCGGCCGCAGGAAGTCGAGCAGGTGCAGGCAGAACTCCGGACTCCAGTCGTCGCTGGTCGCAGCGAGCGCCAGGTCGACGGTGTGCACCTCGAACTCCCGCCAGGCGGTGAAGACCGTCGAGGCCAGATCGCCGTTGCGGTGGCTCACCGGGCGGCTCCAGTCGTCCACCTGCGCCCACGCCGCGAGCAGGTCCGCGGTCGCGGCGTTCACCCGGTCCTTGAGCTCCTCGGCCGGCCTCGCCGAGTCGGCCTCGATCGCGGCGGACCGCGCGGGGCGGCCGCCGTCGTACATCTCCACCAGCCGGCCGGCCCGGGCCTCGTCGACCTGCCGGGTCATCGCGAGGCTGAAGTTGGCGAGGTGCGCCATCACGTGGGCGCGCGACCACCCGGGCAGGCCGGACGCGGCCCGGGCGGCCTCCTCGTCCACCGGTGCGATGACCGCGGTGAGGCGTTCGACGGCTGCTGCGACGCTCGGACGGGGATTCACAGGCACTCCTTAACGGTAGATCAAGCTGATCGCGTTAGATCCTAGAGACGGCGACTGATGGCAGCAAGCGGGATTCCCATTAGGATGACCGGTATGGCAGCAGTGGCTTTCGAGGTGGCGGCGACGATCCGGCACGACGGCCGGGGCGGCGTCCTGGACGAGCTGGAGTCCGCAACCGGTGTCGCCACCTGGATCGAGCGGAACGCGGCCGGCGTGGCCGAGGTGATCGGGCAGCCGTTCGCACCAGGCTCGGTGGATCCGGAGGAGATCGGGCCACGGGTGCGCGAGGTACGGCGGGCGGTGCGCTCGCTGTTCGCCCGTGCGGTGAGCCCGGCACCGCCCAGCCGCGCGGACGCGACCCGGCTGCTCGATCCGGCGATCGCGGTGGCGCGGCTCAACAAGGCGGCCGCTGTCCTCGGCAGCCGGCGGCTCGACTGGCCGGACGACGGTGAACCGGTGGTCCGCTGGGCGGGGTCCGGCAAGCCCGCGGCCGACCTGCTGCTGGGCGCGATCGGGCGATCCGCGATCGACTTCCTGACCGGGCCGGACCGCGCTCGCCTGCGCGCCTGTCCGGCGGCACGCTGCGTCAAGTACTTCCTGCAGGAAGATCCCCGGCAGACCTGGTGCTCACCCACCTGCGGCAACCGCGAACGCGTCAACCGGCACTACCACCGCAACCGAACCTGACCGCCCCGCCCACCCACTGCCCCGCCCGGCTGCTGCCCGGGCGCCCCGGCCGCATCTGCTGGGTTAACCCACGAGGTGCAGGGTTGGCCCATCGAAATGCGGTGGGCCAACCCTGCACCTGATGGGTTAACCCAGCAAACGCATCCCGGGGGCGGGGTGCGGGGGCGCCGGGGTGGGCGGGGTGCGGGCGGGTGGGGTGGGGTGGTGGGGAATAGGCTGCTGGGATGGCCGTGGCGAGGTTCAAGGACTTGTGTGTCGACGTCAACTGTCTGAGCGCGATGACCGAGTTCTGGGGGCAGGCGCTCGGGTTGACCGCACCCGCGGACAACCCGTCGGTCCTGGTCGGGGACACGCCGGAGAAGACCGTCTGGATCAACCAGGTGGCCGAGCCGCGGACGGTGAAGCAGCGGGTCCACCTCGACGTGCACACCGGAGCGATCGCGGACCTCGAGCGGCTCGGGGCGACGGTGCAGCGGCCGATCACCGACGAGCAGCACTGGGCCGTGCTGGAGGACCCGGAGGGTGGCGAGCTCTGCGGATTCGTCCGCGACGGCGTCCCGGCGTACCGGCTGATGGAACTCGTGGTCGACTCGGCCGACCCGGAGGCGCAGGCCCGGTGGTGGGCGGGCGTGGTCGGCGGTGACCTCGGGCACGACGACGCGAACCCGTGGTACTGGCTGGAGAACGTGCCCGGGCTGCCGTTCCCGTACTGGGTGTTCGTGCCGGTGCCCGAGCCGAAGACGGTGAAGAACCGGATCCACTGGGACGTCACCGCGGCGGACCTGGACCCGGTCCTGGCGGCGGGTGCGACACTGCTGCGGCCCAAGGACGACGAGATCGGCTGGCACGTCTGCGCCGATCCCGAGGGCAACGAGTTCTGCGTGTTCCTTCCCCCGACGCCGATCCAGGAGTAGAGGACCTTCGATGGCCAAGCTCGACCTGACCCAACCCGGTCCCGACCTGGCCGCGGCGCTGGTCGACATCCCCTCGGTCAGCGGGACCGAGGAGAAGCTGGCGAACGCGGTCGAGGCCGCGCTCTCGGCGTACCCGCACCTGAAGGTGTTCCGGCACGGCAACACGGTGGTGGCGCGGACCGACCTCGGCCGTGCCGAGCGGATCGTGATCGCGGGCCACCTGGACACCGTCCCGCTGAACGACAACCTGCCGGCCCGGCGCGCGGACGGGCTGATCCACGGTCTCGGCGCCTGCGACATGAAGGGCGGCGTCGCCGTCGGGCTCCGGCTCGCGGCCACCCTGGCCGAGCCGAACCGCGACGTGACCTACATCTTCTACGACTGCGAGGAGATCGAGGCCGAGCGCAACGGCCTGTACCTGCTGTCGCGGTCGAACCCGGAACTGCTCGACGGCGTGTTCGCGGTCGTGATGGAGCCGTCCAACGCGACCGTCGAGGCCGGCTGCCAGGGCACGATGCGGATCGAGGTGACCACCCGCGGCGAGCGCGCCCACTCGGCCCGCTCGTGGATGGGCCGGAACGCGATCCACGCGGCCGGCGCGGTGCTGGACCGGCTGGCGGCGTACGAGCCGCGCCGGGTGCCGATCGACGGGCTCGAGTTCCGCGAGGGGCTGAACGCGGTCGGGATCAGCGGGGGCGTCGCGGGCAACGTGGTCCCGGACCTGTGCACGGTGACGATCAACTACCGGTTCGCGCCGAGCCGGTCGGAGGCCGAGGCGGAGGCGCACCTGCGCGAGGTGTTCGACGGGTTCGAGCTCCGGGTGACCGATTCGGCACCGGGTGGTCTGCCGGGACTGAGCCGGCCGGCGGCCGCCGCGTTCCTGGACGTGGTCGGCGGAACACCGCAGCCGAAGTTCGGCTGGACCGACGTGGCCCGCTTCACCCTGCTCGGCGTACCGGCGGTGAACTACGGGCCGGGGGACCCGCTGCTGGCGCACAAGCAGGAGGAGTACGTACCGGAAGCAGAGATCGAACAGTGTGAACAGCGGTTGAGGAGCTGGTTGACAGCCTGAGCCGCGACGCGGTTCCGGCGGTCCGAGGTGGTCCCGCCGACTACTGTGGAGGGCATGGCAGAACCTTCGATCCACCCCGACCGGCCGCAGCCGTCACAACAGCGCGGCCCGGTCGTGATGCGGCGCAAGCAGGTCCAGCAGTCCACCTCCGAGCAGCGGTTGCTGGACAGCCGCGGTCCGTCGGACTGGGTGCACACGGACCCCTGGCGGGTGCTGCGGATCCAGTCGGAGTTCATCGAGGGCTTCGGCATGCTCGCCGAGCTCGGGTCGGCCATCAGCGTGTTCGGTTCGGCCAGGACCAGGCCCGAGGACCCGATGTACGCCGCGGCGGAGGAGCTTGCCCACAAGCTGGTCGGCGCCGGGTACGCGGTGATCACCGGCGGTGGACCCGGCGTGATGGAGGCCGCGAACAAGGGCGCGTCCGAGGCCGGCGGGGTCTCGGTCGGGCTCGGGATCGAGCTGCCGTTCGAGAACGGGCTGAACGAGTGGGTCGACATCGGAATGAACTTCCGGTACTTCTTCACCCGCAAGACGATGTTCGTGAAGTACGCGCAGGGGTTCGTGGTGATGCCGGGCGGGTTCGGCACCCTGGACGAGCTGTTCGAGGCGCTGACGCTGGCCCAGACGCGCAAGGTGACGTCGTTCCCGGTGGTGCTGTTCGGCACGTCGTACTGGGGTGGGCTGGTCGACTGGCTGCGCGAGACCATGCTTGCCGACGGCAAGATCTCGGCCGCGGACCTGGACATGTTCACCGTCACCGACGACGTGGACGAGGCGATCAGCTACATCGTCAAGGCCGGTGAGCTGGCCGACGCGGCCGCCGAGGAGGCCGCGGCCCAGGCGGCGCTGGACGTCGCCGAGGCGGACAGCGCCGAGGCCCGGGAGCGGCGGGAGCAGCACCGGCTCGGGTCCGACGGAAGTTGAAACCCGGAGCGGTTGTGCGTTGAGCTACCCCGGCGTGGCACGATCGGTCCCGTGATGTGGTTCTTCGGGCTGATTGTCGTCCTGCTCATCGGCGCGGTAGCCGTGGTCGCCTCCGGGCGCTGGGGCGGGATGAGCGCGGCCTACGACGACCGGCCGGACGTCTCGATCCCGGCCCGCCAGGCGCTGACCGCCGACGACGTGCGCGGGGCCCGCTTCGGCGTCGGCCTGCGCGGCTACCGGATGGACGAGGTGGACGGCCTGCTCGACCGCGTCGCCGGCGAACTCGCCGACCGCGACCGCCGCATCGCCGACCTCGAGAGAGCTGTCAGCCCGATCGTCGCCGGCCCCGGCGGAGCCGACTTCACCTCCGGCCCGTCGTACACCGCCGACGACTTCGACGACACCGGCTACCAGAAGCCGATCCTCGTCGGCGGCGACTTCCCCGAAGGCGACCCCACCCCAACCGACCAGCCCGCGGCCGAGCAGCCCGCGGCCGAGCAGCCCGCGGTCGCGCCGGAGCAGGCTGACGGTGTGGCGCAGCAGCCCGCACCTGAGGTCTCGCCGGAGGCGGCGCAGCCGGTCACGCCGGAGCCGACGCAACCGGAGCCGGTCCAGACCACCTCGGAGCCGGCCCAACCGGCCGACCCCAGCCCGGCACAGCCCGAGCAGCCGAACGCCGAGCAGCAGGCACAACCGCCGACCAACCAGCAGGTACCGGCGCCGACGGACCAGCAGGTACCGGCACAGGCTGACCAGCAGTCTGAATCTGCCCCGCGCCCGCCGGTCGACGCCCTCAGCCAGCCGCTGCCCACGCAGGAGGAGCCTGCTCAGACTCCGCCCGAAGCCCCGGCTCCGGCCGCGCCGCCGCGGCAGCCGTCCGGGCAGGCCTGGCCCGACCCGCTCGCCGCACAGCAACCTCCCGCCGCGCAGCAGCCTCCCGCCGCGCAGCAGCCGGCCGCTGAGTACCAGCCTGATGCCGCCGAGAACGAGCAGGGAGCCTTTGACTTCGAGGGGAAGGACGAGGGTGGGGAGCGGCCGCGGGGGCGGCACAGTGCGGCTCCGGATCTTGACGTGAGTCGGCGGCCGGGGCGATGAGTGACGCGCCGGCGTCCGGGTGTCATGCGGAGGCGTCGGTGGAGCTTCCGGTCGGACCCGAGGCGGCTTGGGCCGCTGTGGTCGACTGGGACGCGCAGTCCGCGTGGATGGTACTGACGCGGGTCCGGGCGACCGCGCAGGACGGCCAGGGCGTCGGCGGGGGAGTCGCGGCGCGGACTTCTGTCGGTCCCTTCGGGTTCACTGACCACATGGTCATCACCCACTGGGACCCACCCCGAGAGTGCACCGTGAAGCACCTCGGTACCGTCGTCAGCGGCACCGGGACGTTCGCCGTGTCGCCGACGGCGACCGGAAGCCGGTTCACCTGGTCCGAGGACGTCGTCCCGCCGCTGGGCCGCGTCGGTCGTCTCGGCTGGGCCGTGGTCCGCCCGGGCTTCGAGCTGACGATGCGGATCTCGCTGCGACGCCTCGCCAAGGTGGTCGCCGCATGACGGTCCCCGGCCCGGACGGCCGCCCGCGCTGTACCTGGGCGACCTCGGCCCCGGAGTACGTCGAGTACCACGACCACGAGTGGGGCCGGCAGATCCGCGACGACCACGGCCTGTTCGAGCGGATGACGCTGGAAGGGTTCCAGTCCGGGCTGTCCTGGATCACGATCCTGCGCAAACGCGAGAACTTCCGGAAGGCGTTCGCGCAGTTCGATCCGACCGTGATCGCGGGGTACGGCCAGGACGACCACGATCGGTTGATGGCCGACGCGGGCATCATCCGCAACAAGGCGAAGATCACCGCGACCGTCACCAACGCGCGCGCCCTGCTCGAGTTGGCGCCCGGCGAGTTCGCGGACCTGCTCTGGTCCTTCCAGCCGGTGGACCACCCGGCGCCGAAGACCAACGCCGACGTACCGGCCACGACGCCGGAGTCGGTAGCGATGTCGAAAGCCCTGAAGAAGAAGGGGTTCGTCTTCGTTGGGCCGACCACCAGCTACGCGCTCATGCAGGCCACCGGCATCGTCAACGACCACCTGGCCGACTGCATCGCCCGCTGACCCGCCGAGGTCGCGCGGTCGAGGTTGCGCGGCCGACTGTGGGGGATGGCTGCCCCAGCCGGCCGCGCGATCGTGGGGGATCGGGAGAACCGTAAGCCCCGCCCGGCCGCCCGACACATGACAGATGTCATGAGCCGATCAGAACGAGGCGACTACTTGCCCTCGAACGTCGGCTTCTGCTTCGCGACGAACGAGGCGACCGCGTTCCGGTGGTCCGCAGTACTGCCCGTCGACTCCATCTTGTCCGCCTCGAACTGCAGCGACTCGTGCAGCGTGTGCGACGCCGAGTAGTTCAGCGCCTGCCGCACCGCCCCGTACGCGAGCGTCGGACCCGCGGCCAGTTTCGTCGCCAGCTCGGCCGTCACCGACTCCAGCTCACCGGCCGGTACGACGCGCGTCGCCAGCCCCAGATCCGCCGCCTCCGCGGCCGGGATCGTGCGCGGGAAGTACAACAACTCGGTCGCCTTCGCCTGGCCGATCAACCGCGGCAGGGTCCACGAGATCCCGGTGTCGCAGGACAGCGCGATCCCGGTGAACGCCAGGTTGAACCCGGCGGTGTCGGCCAGGATCCGGAAGTCACACGCGAACGCCATCGACGCCCCGGCCCCGGCGGCGACCCCGTTCAGCGCCGCGATCACCGGCTTCGGCATCTCGGCCAGCGCCTGCGCGATCGGCGCGTAGTGCTCGGGCACGGTGGACCACAGCGCGTCCAGGTCGTTCGCCTCGAGCAGCCCGATGTGCTCCTTCAGATCCTGCCCGACGCAGAACGCGCGCCCGGTCCCGGTGAGCACGACACAGCGGACCGCGTCGTCCTCGGCCGCCGCCCGGACCGTGTCCCGCAACGCCACCTTGGTCGGGGTGTCGAGGGAGTTCATCGCCTCGGGCCGATCCAGGGTGATCGTGCCGACGCCGGCGGCCACGTCGTAGCGGACGGAGTCACTCATCGTTGCAGTCTCCCAACAGTCGGTGAGGAAAATCAGTGAACGGTCAGGCAGTCGTCCACGAAACGCCCGGCCGCGTGGCCCAGTCGTTGGGCGTGGAAATCGAAGAACGCGGCGGCCCTGGTGCCGGCCCAGTCGTCGGGCAGCAGGTCGTCCGGCAGTCCCGGATCGACGAACAGGAACTTGCGCCATTCGTGCAGCAGTTCGGACCGGACGGCGAACGCCTGCTCGTCGCTGACGTCGTCGCCGGCGCGCTCGGCCAGGGCCTTCGCCTCGATCAGCCAGGCGTCGTACGCCGCGCCGAGGTCGTCGAGGCGCCAGACCCGCCGGGCGAACTCCGTGGCCCCTTCGTCGACGGGTGCCCGGAACCGGTCCGCGGTGAGTCCTTCGACGGCGAGGATCTGGTCCACCTCGGCGTCGTCGCGCAGCCCGACCCAGGCCCCGTCGGACAGCGGAGCCCAACCCAGGAAGGAAAGTTGGCTCGCCAGTTGCTCACGGCGGCGGGCGTTCGGTACCTCGCGGAGGATGCAGAGATGCCAGTGCCGGTCCCACTCGCCAGGTCGGTCGGCGGGCTCCTCGGCGGCACCGCGCGCGGCCTGCGTCCGGTAGATCCGGACCGCCGCGTCGTCGAGCCGGCGACGCGCCCGGCTGGTCAACGCGTACCCCGGCTGGCCGTCGGTCCGGACCGGCTCCAGCCAGCCCTGCCGGACCATCCGCGACACCGCCGTCCGGACCGCGGGTGGTTGCACTCCGAGGGGTGCGAGCAGGCGTACCAGAGCGGCCACCGGGGCGCGCGCACCACGGGCGCGCAGGTGGTCGCCGTACAGGTCGAAAAGGGCCGAACGGGCGTGCACGCCCCCGAGTCTGCCGTATGGTGCACGGCTTCGGCCTGTGATCGGGGATAATGGGTGGCGATAAACACTGCGATACGCGCCGACGGCGCATCACCGCGTGGGCGCCGGCGACGGCAGACCGCGCGGTGTCGTCGCTCAAAACCGATGAGGGAAGGGGTGCGCGCATGGCGGCGATGAAGCCGCGGACGGGCGATGGTCCGCTCGAGGTCACCAAGGAGGGCCGCGGAATCGTGATGCGGGTTCCGCTCGAGGGCGGCGGCCGGCTGGTCGTCGAGCTGAACGCCGACGAGGCGACCGAGCTGGGGAACGCGCTCAAGGCCGTAGTGGGCTGAAGCGTCTCCGCGGGGTGCTCCCACGCCGGCGCACCTTTTGACATTGGACGACCCCGGTGGGTGCCTGCTGCGGCACCGGCCGGGGTCGTTACGGTTGCCCGGACACAGTCAGGCAGTTTTTGATCAAACTCCAGTGAGGTCATCCAGTGGCTCGCCGCACCAGCAAGACAGTCCTTCCCACCCTGCCGGCCGTGACCTGGCAGCCGGGGCTCCCTGTGCACGGTGCCCGTAGCTGGGTCGTCGTGGTCGGCGAGGCCGGGCTGCCGGCCGCCGCGCAGGAGACGGGCGAGCGGCTCGGGGTCGACCTCGACCGGTTGCTGACGGCGCAGACGGACACCGGGTTCAGTACCGCGGCCGGCGTCACCGCGACGTACCCGCTGCTGGCCGGCGAGGTGGCCGAGGTGCTGCTGGTCGGCGCCGGGAACGGGTCGGCGGCCGCGTTGCGACACGCCGGGGCCGCGATCGCGCGGTTCGGCCGCGGCAAGGCCGAGCTCACCACGGTTGTTGCCGAAGGCATCGATGACGACGCGCTCCAGGCGTTCGCCGAGGGGCTGGTGCTCGGGTCGTTCACGTTCCACCGCAAGACTGTCGACCCGGGCAAGCCGGTGGTCGAGCGGGTCACCGTGACCGACGGCTCCAGCGCCGACCGGACCGAGGCGGTCGCGCGCGGCGTCGTGGTCGGCCGCACCGGCTGGCTGGCCCGCCAGTTCGCCACCACCCCGTCGAACGAGAAGGACCCGGCCTGGCTCGCCGCCCGGGCCACCGAGCTCGCCGGGCACGGCGGTCTCAAGGTGACGGTGTGGGACGAGAAGAAGCTCGCCGCGGACGGGTTCGGCGGCATCCTCGCGGTCGGCCAGGGCTCCACCCGGCCGCCGCGGTTCGTCCGGCTCGACTACGTCCCGGACGGCGCCGGCGACGACACGCCGTACGTCGTGCTGGTCGGCAAGGGGATCACGTACGACACCGGCGGCCTGTCGCTGAAGCCGCGCGAGGGCATGGTGTCGATGAAGCGCGACATGACCGGTGGTGGCTCGGTCATCGCGACGATGGCGGCGTTGCGCGAACTCGGCGCCAAGGTCCGGGTCACCGGTCTGGTCTGCGCGGCCGAGAACATGCCGTCGGGCACGGCGTACCGGCCGGACGACGTGATCCGGCACTACGGCGGCCGCACCACCGAGGTGAAGAACACCGACGCCGAAGGCCGCCTGGTGCTCGCCGACGGGCTCGCGTACGCGGTCAAGGAGCTGAAGCCGGACGTCATCGTCGACATCGCGACCTTGACCGGCGCGATCAAGGTCTCCCTCGGCTCGATGCTGTACGGCGGCCTCTTCGCGACCAGCGACACCCTGGCGGCGAACCTGACCGCGGCCGGTGAGGTGTCGGGCGAGCGCCTGTGGCGGATGCCGCTGCCGGCCGAGTACGCGGACCTGATCTCGACCCCGATCGCGGACTCCGTCAACAGCTCCAAGGGCCCGGGCTCGATCACGGCCGCCCTGTTCCTCAAGGCGTTCGCGGGCGACATCCCGTGGGCCCACCTGGACCTCTCGAGCATCGCCGAGTCCCCCCGCGACGAACACGAGTACACCCTCGGCGCAACAGGAGCAGGAGCCCGCCTCCTCACCACCTGGCTAACCTCCGAAACCCCCACCGCAGGCCTCGCCTAAGCGGCAACAGCGGGCCGGAAGAACGCGGTTTGCCCCCGATGAGCCACCTCGGGTGGGCCGACCCACCCGATGAGGGGTTGGCCAGCCGGAGTCCGGTGAGCCAACCCACAGTCCGGTGTGCTGACCAACGAGGCGTTGTCCACAGGGGACGGGGAACGGGGAGCGGCAGGTGGGGGAGGGGCGCGATGCTGTTCGGGTGAATCCGGAATTGAGGCGAGTCGCGGCTCGGCAAGGTGGCGTGGTCAGCAGCAGGCAAGCTGCCGATGCCGGCTACTCCGTCGAGCAGATTCGTGAGCGGCTGGCGGATGGCCGGTGGGTGCGAATCCGGTACGGACAGTACGCCGAGCGTGTCGATCTCAGCGGGATGGCACCGTGGGACCGGCAGATCTTCCACCATCGACAGCTCGTCCACGCCGCGGTGAACTCGATGAAGCGCGGAACGGCGATAGTCAGTCATCACTCGGCGCTGATCCTGCATGGTGTACCGATCTGGCGCGCCGATCTCCGCGAGGCTCAGCTCACGCGTACGACGGGTCGCTGCGGCGTAAAGGCCGGCGTGCGGCACCATCGAGGCACGCTCGATCCTCAGCACATTGCGGAGATCGACGGGCTGGCAGTGACCTCGCTGGCACGAGCCACCGTCGAAACCGCCGCGCTGGGCTCGTTCGAGGCAGCTGTCGTGAGCGCGGACGCAGCGATGCGGCACCCCCGTTTCGATCACGAAGAACTGCGGCGCCTGCTCGAGCTGACCGAGCACTGGGCCGGCGGTCCGACGATCCGCTCAGCGCTGGCGTTCGCCGATCCGCTCGCGGAATCCGTGGGTGAGTCCCGTCTCCGGGTGCTGATGCGCACCGAAGGCCTGCCCGTGCCGACGCTCCAGGCGGTGTTCGAGGATGACGCGGGACCGATCGGCAGAGTCGACTTTCTCTTCCCGGACGAGGACACGGTCGTCGAGTTCGACGGCATGATGAAGTACGCCGATCAGTCACGCGGGATCCTGATCCGGGAGAAGCTGAGGGAGGATCGCCTTCGCGCCAGGGGCCTGCAGGTCGTGCGAATCACCTGGAGCGACCTCGATCACCCCGTTCGCACGGCGATGCGCATCCGTGGCGCGTTCACCCGCTCCCGCCGTACCCCTCTCGCAGGCTGACCCACCGCGGTGTGGGATGGCTAACCGCGTACGGTGAGCTGACCCGCCGTCCGGTGGGTCAGCCCACCAAACTGAGGCACCTACCCCGAAGCCGGCCGGACGTCACCGAGCAGGCTGTTGTAGAGGTTTACGGTTCGGTCGGCTACGGCGTCCCAGCTGAACTCTTGGACTGCTCTGGTTCGGCCTGCTTTGCCTTGGGCTTCGGCTTGGGCCGGGTTGGCGACCAGGTGGTTGACGGCGGCGGCCAGGTCTCGCTCGAAGCCGACCGGGTCCTGCTCGTCGTACCTGACCAGGGTGCCGGTGACGCCGTCGTCGACCACCTCGGGGATGCCGCCGACCGCGCTCGCCACGACGGCCGTCTCGCACGCCATCGCCTCCAGGTTGACGATGCCGAGGGGTTCGTAGATCGAGGGGCAGCAGAAGGCCAGCGCGTGGGTCAGGACCTGCCGGACCTCTTCGCGCGGGAGCATCTCGGAGACCACGAAGACGCCGTCGCGGGCCGCCTTCAGGTCGTCGATCAGGCGGTCGGTCTCGGCCTTGAGTTCGGGGGTGTCGGCGGCTCCGGCGAGCAGGACGAGCTGGACCGAGGGGTCGAGCTGGAGACCTGCCCGGAGCAGGTGGGGGACGCCCTTCTGCCGGGTGATCCGGCCGACGAACGTGACGTACGGCCTGGTCAGGTCCACGCCGAGACGTTCCAGCACGTTGGTGGCCTGGTCCGGGCGGTAGAAGTCCGCGTCGATCCCGTTCGAGATCACGTGCACCTTGGCCGGGTCGATCGACGGGTAGCAGTCGAGCACGTCGTCCCGCATGCCCCGGCTCACCGCGACCACGGCGTCCGCGGCCTCGTACGCCGTGCGCTCGGCCCAGCTCGACAGCCTGTACCCACCGCCGAGCTGCTCCGCCTTCCACGGGCGCCGTGGCTCCAGCGAATGCGCGGTCACCACGTGCGGTACGTCGTAGAGCAGTTTCGCCCAGTGGCCGGCCATGTTCGCATACCAGGTGTGCGAGTGCGCGAGCTGCGCGTCACCGATCGCCGCGGTCATGGTGAGATCCGTGGAGAGGATGCGGAGTGCGGCGTTCGCGGCCGGCATCCGCTCGTCGTCCTCGGAGTGCGCGGTGGCCCCCTGGCGTGGTTCGCCCATGCAGTGCACGTCGACGTCGACCAGGCGGCGCAGCTCGCGGACCAGGAAGTCCACGTGCACCCCCGCCCCGCCGTACACGTCCGGTGGGAACTCCCGCGTCAGGATCGCGACTCTCATGAGCCGACGATAAGTCAGACCAGCCGGGTGGGCACCCAGAAACGCAGCTTTCCGTGCCGTTCGTCCTCCAGTTCGCCGCCGGCCGCCACGATCACCTTGCGGGACGCGACGTTGTCGTTGTCGCAGGTCACCAGGGCCGGATCGATGCCGAGCTTGGCCGCGTAGGGCAGCGACTGGACCAGCATCTGGGTCGCGTACCCCTTGCGCCGCGCCGACGGCCGCACCACGTACCCGATGTGGCCGCCCAGTTCCAGCAGGTGCGGGGTGAGCCGGTGCCGGACCGACAACCGGCCGAGCCACTCGTCGTCCTCCACGAACCACAGAACGGTCTGGTGGACCAGGTCGGCCGGCATCTCGGTCTCGGGCCGTGCCTCGCTCCGGATCGCCTCGATCAGGCGGGCGAACTCGGCCGGATCCTCCACCTGTTCGCGGGTCCAGTCCTCCCACAGGCCCCGGGCACCCATCCACCGCTCCTCCTGCGGTTCCAACTCGTCCCAAGCAGCGAGGAAGGAACGGTGAACAGCGGTGGTCGGTTCGACGAGTGTTGGCATACCTCTAGTGTCGCGACACTCGCAACCGTCTTATGCGGAGGGGGATGCGCGGTTAAGGTGCGGACATGGCAAAGGCGCCCAGAGTTCTCGGAATCGTGCTGGCCGGCGGCGAGGGGAAGCGGCTGATGCCGTTGACGGCGGACCGGGCCAAACCGGCCGTACCGTTCGGCGGCAGTTATCGCCTGATCGACTTCGTCCTGTCCAACCTGGTGAACGCCGGCTACCGCAACCTGTGCGTGCTGACGCAGTACAAGTCGCACTCGCTGGACCGGCACGTGACGGTGACCTGGCGGATGTCCACGTTCCTCGGCAACTTCGTCACCTGTGTCCCGGCCCAGCAACGGCTCGGCCCGCAGTGGTACCAGGGCAGCGCGGACGCGATCTACCAGTCGATGAACCTGATCAACGACCACAAGCCCGACATCATCGTGGTGTTCGGCGCCGACCACGTGTACCGGATGGACGCGTCCCAGATGGTCGCCGACCACCTCGCCCGCGGCAACGGCGTCACCGTCGCCGGGATCCGGGTCCCGCGGGTCGAGGCGACCGAGTTCGGCGTGATCAAGACCGGCGAGGACGGGCACACGATCGAGGAGTTCCTGGAGAAGCCGGCCGATCCGCCCGGGTTGCCGGACTCGCCGGACGAGACGTTCGCGTCGATGGGCAACTACGTGTTCAGCGCCGACGTGCTGGTCGAGGCGCTCCGCAAGGACGCCGCGAACCCGGCCTCCCGGCACGACATGGGCGGCGACATCGTCCCGATGCTGGTTGCCGAGGGCAAGGCCGGGGTGTACGACTTCAAGGACAACGACGTGCCCGGCGCGCTCGACCGGGACCGTTCGTACTGGCGCGACGTCGGGTCGCTGGACTCGTACCACGAGGCGCACATGGACCTGGTCTCGATCCAGCCGGTGTTCAACCTGTACAACTCGGACTGGCCGATCTTCACCTCGCACCCACAGTTGCCGGGCGCGAAGTTCACCGACAACGCGACCGTCGGCGAGTCGATCGTCTGCCAGGGCTCGGTCGTGTCCGGCGCCACCGTGGACCACTCCGTACTCGGCTCGAACGTGATCGTCAGCGCCGGTGCCACCATCGAGCGCTCGGTGATCATGGACAACTGCAAGATCGGTGCGAACGCCGTGCTGCGCAACGTGATCCTGGACAAGAACGTCGTCGTCCCGGACGGCTGCCAGATCGGCGTCGACCCGGACCGGGACCGCGAACGCGGGTTCACCGTGTCCAAGGGCGGCGTCACCGTACTCGGCAAGGCGCAGGTCATCGAGTCGTGACCCCGGACGAGCCCACCCGGACCGCCGGCGAGCAGGAGGCGCTGGCGCTGGACGCGGCCGACCCGGGACACCGTGACCTCTTCGACGTCCCACCCGCGGCCGGCGGCCCGTACCCGCAGGTCGCGTACTTCGCGGGCAACTCGCTCGGGCTGCGGCCGAAGGCGACCCCGGCCGAGTTGCTCGCCGACCTGGACGCGTGGGCGGAACTGGGCGTCGAGGGTCACCTGGAGGCCGACCGGCCCTGGTTGCCGTACCACGAACTGCTGACCGGTCCGGCGGCCCGGCTGGTCGGTGCGTTGCCGAGCGAGACCGTGGTGATGAACTCGCTGACCGTCAACCTGCACCTGCTGATGGTCTCGTTCTACCGCCCGGCCGCCGAGCGGTACCGGATCGTCATCGAGGACTCGGCGTTCCCGTCCGACAGCTACGCGGTCCGCTCGCAGGCCCGGTTCCACGGCCACGATCCCGACGACGCCGTGGTCCGGCTGACCCCGCGCGACGGCGAGGACTGCCTGCGGACCGCGGACGTGATCGCGCGGCTGGACGAGGAGGTCGCGCTGGTCCTGCTCGGCGGGGTGAACTACCTGACCGGCGAGCTGATGGACATTCCCGCGATCACGGCCGCCGGGCACGAAGCGGGCGCCGTCGTCGGGTGGGACCTGGCGCATGCCGCCGGCAACGTGCCGTTGTGCCTGCACGACTGGGAGGTCGACTTCGCGGCCTGGTGCTCGTACAAGTACCTGAACTCCGGCCCGGGCGCGTTGGCGGGCGCTTTCGTCCACCAGCGGCATCTGGGCGACGCGCGACTGCCACGGTTCGAGGGCTGGTGGAGTACCGAGGCGGCGACCCGGTTCGAGATGGCGGCGGAGTCGCGGCCGCCGGAGTCCGCCGACGCGTGGCAGGTGTCGAACCCGCCGATCTTCTCGATGAGCCCGGTCCGGACGTCGCTGGAGCTGTTCGACCAGGTCGGCATCGGGGTCCTTCGCGAACGCAGTGCCCGGCTCACGGCGTACCTGGAGCGGTTGCTCGGCGGGATCACGCCAGGGCGGCCGTTGCGGGTGATCACGCCCGCCGATCCCGAGCGACGAGGGGCCCAGCTGTCGTTGCGGATCGCGGGTCCGGCCGGTGCGGGGGAGGTGGCCAAGCGGCTGCGGTACGAGTACGGCGTGGTCGCGGACACCCGGGAGCCGGACGTCCTGCGGCTGGCGCCGGTGCCGTTGTACTCGTCGTACCACGACTGCTGGCGGGCCGTGACGGCGTTGGCCGAGGTGGTCCCGAAGAGCGCGGGAGTGAACGCATGAGCGAGCGCGTCGCCATCGTCGGAGCCGGGCTGACCGGCAGTCTGCTGGCCTGCTTCCTGGCCCGTCGCGGGGTCCGGGTGACGTTGTACGAGCGGCGTCCTGACCCGCGCACCGGCCAGGCCGAGCGCGGCCGGTCGATCAACCTGGCGATCTCCGAACGCGGCCTGGACGCGCTGCGCCGGATCGACCTGGTCGACCAGGTGATGGCCGACGCGCTGCCGATGAAGGGCCGGATGATCCACCCGGTCGAGGGTCCGCTGGACTTCCAGCCGTACTCCGCGACCCGGGACCGCGCGATCAACTCGATCAGCCGCGGCGCGCTGAACAACGCCTTGCTGGACGCGGCCGCGAAGGCGCCCGGCGTGGACGTGGTGTTCGAGCATCGGCTGGTCGGCCTGGATTCGCAGGCGGGCGCGTTGGTGTTCGACACCCCGGCCGGTCGGGTGGAGACGACGGCGGACGTGGTGCTCGGGGCCGACGGCGCGGGGTCGGCGGTCCGCGGTCAGCTGCTGGCCGAGAGCGCGCTGACCGAGGACGTGGACTTCCTCGACTACGGGTACAAGGAGCTCTCGATCCCGGCGCGGGACGGGGAGTTCGCGCTCGACCCGGGTGCCTTGCACATCTGGCCACGCGGTACGTCGATGATGATCGCGCTGCCGAATCCGGACCGCTCGTTCACCTGTACCTTGTTCTGGCCGGCCGGCTCGTTCGACGCGCTGACCACGCCGGCCTCGATCGAACGGTACTTCGCCGAGCACTACCCGGATCTGTTGCCGATGGCACCGGGTTTGGTGGAGGACTACCTGAACAACCCGGTCGGCGTGCTCGGGACGGTGCACGCGAGCCCGTGGCAGGCGCACGGCCGGACCGCGCTGATCGGCGACGCGGCGCACGCGATCGTGCCGTTCTACGGGCAGGGCGCGAACTGTGCCTTCGAGGACGTGGTCGAGCTGGACCGCTGCCTGGACGCGACCGGCGGATCGTGGGCCAGGTCGTTGCCGCTGTTCGAGGCCCGCCGACGGGAGAACACCGAGGCGATCGCGGAGATGGCGCTGGCGAACTTCGTCGAGATGCGCGACAAGGTGGCGTCCCCGGTCTTCCGCCTCGGCAAGCAGATCGAACACACCCTGGAACGCCTCCTCCCCGGCCATTACGTCTCCCGCTACGAACTGGTCTCCTTCACCACCACCCCGTACGCCGAGGTCCGGACGCGCACCCGCCGCCAACACCAGCTGCTCGGTGTGGTCGCCGCCGGAATCGGGGTCGGACTGATCAGCACGGCCCTCAGGAAGTGGGGGAGAAGATGACCACCCTCTGGCGTCCCGAGTTGTTGTCCGGTGAGTCCTCTTCACCGGGGCTGCTGCGCAACTTCGTCGACGGCGGGTTCGTCGAGACCGGTACGACGTTCCCGAAGCTGGGTCCCGTCACCGGTGCGCACCTCTTCGACGTCTGCGAGGCCGACGAGGCGACCGTGGACGCCGCTGTCACCGCCGCCCGGACCGCGTTGAACGGCCCGTGGGGACGGATGAGCGAGCAGGAGCGCGCCGCCGTCCTGCGGGACGTCGCGGACGAGCTCGAGCGCCGGTTCGACGATCTGGTCGCGGCCGAGGTGGGCGACACCGGCAAGTCGATCAGCCAAGCCCGCACGCTCGACATCCCGCGCGGGGCCGCCAACTTCCGCGCGTTCGCCGACTTCGCGACCACGACGCCCACCGAGTCGTACACCACCGTGCTCCCCGACGGACGGCGCGCGCTCAACTACGCGGTCCGCAAACCGGCTGGAGTGGTCGCGATCATCGTCCCCTGGAACCTCCCGCTGCTGCTGCTCACCTGGAAGGTCGCCCCGGCGCTTGCCTGCGGCAACGCGGTGGTGGTGAAACCGTCCGAGGAGACCCCGGCGTCCGCGACCGTGCTCGCCGAGGCGATGGCCGCGGCCGGCGTACCACCGGGTGTCTTCAACCTCGTGCACGGCTTCGGCCCCGCCTCGGCGGGTGAGTTCCTGACCCGGCACGACGGCGTCGACGCGATCACCTTCACCGGCGAGTCCGCCACCGGGACTGCGATCGCGAAGGCGGCCGCGGACGGCGTCAAGGCGGTCTCGTTCGAGCTCGGCGGCAAGAACGCGGGCGTGGTCTTCGCCGACGCAAACCTGGACGCCGCGATCGAGGGCTCGGTCCGGTCCACGTTCACCAACGGCGGCCAGGTCTGCCTGTGCACCGAGCGGCTGTACGTCGAACGCCCGGTGTACGAGGAGTTCTGCGAGCGGCTCGCCCTCCGCGCGGACGCCCTCACCTTCGGCTGGCCGTCCGAGGAGTCGACGGTGAACATGCCGCTGATCTCCCGGCAACACCGCGACAAGGTCCTCGGCTACTACGACCTCGCCCGCACCGAAGGCGCCACGGTCCTGGCCGGCGGCGGCGTACCCAGCTTCGGCGACGCCCGTGACAACGGTTGCTACGTGCAACCGACCGTGGTGACCGGCCTGCCCCCGGACGCCCGCACCACCACCGAGGAGATCTTCGGCCCGATCTGCCACGTCGCCCCGTTCGACACCGAGGACGAGGCCTTCGCCCAGGCCAACAACAGCCCGTACGGCCTGGCCGCCACGGTCTGGACCCGCGACGTCGGCCGCGCCCACCGAGCCGGTACCGCCCTCGACGTCGGCCTGGTCTGGGTCAACACCTGGTTCCTCCGCGACCTCCGAACCCCCTTCGGCGGCACCAAACTCTCCGGCCTCGGCCGCGAAGGCGGCACCCACTCCCTCGACTTCTACTCCGAACTCACCAACGTCTGCGTGGAGCTGTCATGACCTCGAAAGTGGTGGTGGGGAAGGCGGTGCCGCGGGGGCGGTTTCCGCATGTGAAGGTTTCGGGTGGGTTCGCTTTCGTTTCGGGGACTTCGAGCCGGCGGCCGGACAACTCGATCGCCGGGGCTTCGGCGGACGAGTTCGGCACGGTGACGCTCGACATCCGGGAGCAGACGCGGGCCGTCCTCGAGAACATCCGGGACCTCCTCGCCGCGGTGGGGGCCGGGTTGGAGGACCTGGTCAGCGTGACCACGTACCTGGTGTCGATGAACGACTTCGGCGGGTACAACGAGGTGTACGGCGAGTTCTTCGACGAGAGCGGGCCGGCCCGGACCACGGTCGCAGTCCATCAGCTGCCGCATCCCCAGCTGCTGATCGAGATCCAAGCCGTCGCGGCGATCCCGGACGGTTCCGACGAGGAGGAGTGAGCGAGATGGTCAACCTGGAGTCGACGAACTTCCCGGGCTGGATCGAGGCGAACAAGCATCTGCTGAAGCCGCCGGTCGGCAACAAGCAGATGTTCCCGACCGGGGACGACTTCATCACGATGGTGGTCGGCGGACCGAACCAGCGCACCGACTTCCATGTCGACCCGTACGAGGAGTTCTTCTACCAGATCTCGGGCGAGCTCAGGATCAACGTGATCACCGACGACGGCCCCGCGACGGTCGAGGTCAACGCAGGGGAGATGTGGGTACTGCCGCGCAACATGCCGCATTCCCCGCAGCGTGGGCCGGACTCGATCGGCCTGGTGATCGAGCGGGTCCGGGAAGCGGGCACGCTGGAGAAGTTCCGCTGGTACTGCGCGAACTGCAACGGTGTCGTGCACGAGGTGGAGTTGCAGGTGACCGACATCGTGGCGGACCTGCCGCCGGTGTTCAACGCCTTCTACGCCAGTGAGGACGCGCGGACCTGCCCGGAGTGCGGCACCCTGCACCCTGGCAAGGGCTGATGCCGCCGACCGTCGACGTCCACACCCACCTGGTCCCGAAGGGCTGGCCGGACCTGGCCGCGGCCTGCGGGGGCGACGGCTGGCCGTGGCTGCGGATCGACTCCGAACGGGCCGCGATGATCATGATCGGCGCGACCGAGTTCCGCCCGATCGGCCCGCAGACCTGGGATCCGGCCACCCGGCGTGCCGATATGGATGCCGACGGCATCGATCTTCAGGTGGTGTCGCCGACGCCGGTGTTCTTCGGCTACGACCGGCCGGCCGACCAGGCGGTCAAGCTGGCCAGGATCTTCAACGACCTGACCCTGGAGACACTGGCCGGTGACGACCGGCTGATCCCGTTCTGCCAGGTGCCGTTGCAGGATCCGGACGCCGCCTGCGCCGAGCTGGATCGTTGCCTGGCCGCCGGACATGCCGGGGTGGAGATCGGCAACCACGTCGGCGACCGGGACCTGGACGACGCCGGGATCGTTGCCTTCCTCACCCATTGCGCCGAGGTCGGGGCGCCGGTACTGGTCCATCCGTGGGACATGCCCGGCGGTCCGCGGCTGGACCGGTGGATGGCACGCTGGCTCACCGGGATGCCGGCCGAGACGCATCTCAGCGTGCTGGCGATGATCCTCGGCGGCGCGTTCGACCGGTTGCCGCCGTCGTTGCGGATCTGTTTCGCCCACGGGGGTGGGAGTTTCGCGTTCTGGCTGGGCCGGCTGGAGAACGCCTGGCACCGCCGCGGCGACGTGGTCCGGGGTGCGTCGATGCATGCCCCGAGCCACTATCTGGACCGGTTCTTCGTCGACACGGTGGTGTTCGAGTCCGCCGCGTTGCGGCTGCTGGTGGATACTCTGGGTGAGGACCAGCTGATCGTGGGCAGTGACTACCCGTATCCCCTCGGTGAGCGACCGGTCGGAAAGGTGGTGCGAACGGCCGACTTCCTGTCCGATGGACAGCAGCACAAACTGCTGTCCACGAACGCGATGCGTTTTATCGGAGGTCTGCATGACCGAGGACCGCTCCGTCCTGACCCGCGAGTCCCGTGAGCCCGACGAGGAGCTCCGCTACGGCGACCACCCGGACCAGGTGATCGACGTCTGGCACGCGAAGGAGTACCGCCCGCTGGTGGTGATCGTCCACGGCGGGTTCTGGCGGCCGGAGTACGACCGGACCCACGCCCGCCCGCTCGGCGAGGCGCTGGCCGCGGAAGGCTGGCCCGTGGCCTCCCTGGAGTACCGCCGCGAGCCGGGGAACCCGGACGCCACCACCACCGACATCCGGACCGCCCTGGACCGGCTGCCCGACCTGCTCGACGTGCACGCCGGGTACGTCCTGGTCGGCCACTCGGCCGGCGGCCACCTCGCGCTCTGGGCCGCCGCCACCCTGAACCCGGTCCGCCTCCGCGGTGTCGTCGCGCTGGCCCCGGTCGCGGACCTGGCCCTGGCCGACAAGCTCAACCTCGACGAAGGCGCCGTCCGCGACTTCGCCGGCGACGAGCCCCGCACCGACCTCGACCCGGCCACCCTGCCGGCCGCGATCGCGCCGATCGTGATCATCCACGGTGCCACCGACCAGCGCGTACCCCTCGAAGTCACCGATGCGTACCTGCGCGCCCACCCGACCGCCCGTCTCCATCTGCTCCCGGAGAAGGGCCACTACGAACTGATCGACCCCGAGTCCGAGGAGCCCTGGCACGTCCTGATCACCGAGCTCACCAGACTCACCAGCTGACCCCCCGCCCTGGCGTTACGCTCGGGGAAAGGGGGAGGGACATCATGGTGGGAGCACTGCTGCTCGGATTCGTCTGTGGTGTGATCGCGCGGATGCTGATGCCGCGGGACGCGTTCCGGGGGATGAGCGGGCCGACGTCGTGGGCGGTCTCGCTGGGGTTGGGGCTGGCCGGCGCGTTGCTGGGCTACGTCATCTTCACGCTCGGACTGGGGATCGGGGACACCGACATCTTCGACTGGGGCGGGCTGCTCAGCGCGATCATCGGCACGCTCATCGTGATCGCGATCGCCGGGTACTTCCTGCGCCGCCGGCAGAGCACGTCACCACCGCCGCCTTCTGGGGACGGCGGATCACGTCCGCCGGGGTGAGCTCGCCGTCAGGGGCGCTTGACGGCGGTGAGGAGGCCGTCGCCGCAGGGGAGGAGGGCGGAGACGAGGTCGTCGTCCTCACGGATCGCGCGGATGAGGTCGCGGATGGCCTGGGTGTCCGGGTCACGGCGGGACGGGTCGGCGACGCGGCCTTCCCACAGCGCGTTGTCGAACGCGACCACGCCGCCGGGACGGAGCAGCCGCAGCGCCTCGTGCAGGTACGCGGTGTACTCGCGTTTGTCGGCGTCGCAGAAGACCAGGTCGTAGTGGCCGTCGGTGAGCCGGGTGACGACGTCCAGAGCGGCGCCGGCGATCAGCCGGAACCGGTTCGACGGGATGCCGGCGTCCAGGAACGTCTTGCGGGCCAGCCGCTGGTTCTCGGCGTCCAGGTCGACCGTGGTCAGCGTGCCGGTCGGGCGCATGCCGCGCAGCAGGGCGAGGCCGGACACCCCGGTCCCGGTGCCGATCTCGACGACCGACTTCGCGCCGACCGCGGCGGCCAGCACGGTCAGCGCGGCGGCGGCGCCGGGGCCGATCGCGGACACCCCGCTGTCGTCGGCGCTCGCTCGCGCACCGGCGACGACGTCGTCCTCACCGGTGTAGTCCTCGGCGTACGCCCAGGACGCGGAGTCGATGCCGGTGGCGATGATGCCCTCCCATTTTCCTGCCGCTGCGGTGTTCATCTGGCCTGAGCCTAGCGTCCCCCGGGCCGCGTTCCCTGCCTCCCGCGCCAAGATTGCGCAGTCTTGTTCAGAACACGCTCCCATTTGTCAGATATGATCGCCGTGATGAGGCAGGGATCACCTGAGGGAGGTGCCGAGTGCGACGAGACGGGGGATCAGGCGCGAATGACGTCGATCCCGGCTTCCTTGAACACGGCCAGCTGGCTCTCGTCGGCCTGGGCGTCGGTGACGAGCGTGTCGATCTCGCTCAGCTCGCAGATCCGGGCGAAGGCGCGCTGACCGAGCTTGCTGGAGTCGGCGACGACGACCACCTTCGAGGCCCGGCTGACGATCAGCTGGTTGATGTTCGCCTCGCCCTCGTGGTGGGCGGTGGCGCCGGTCTCGTCGATCCCGTCGACGCCGAGGAAGGCGATGTCGAGGGACAGGTCGGCCAGGATCCGGTGCGACAGCGGGCCGATCATCTCGTACGACTGCGGCCGGGCGACGCCACCGGTGAGCACCATCTTGACGTGCGGCCGGACGATCAGCTCGTTGGCGATGTTCAGCGCGTTGGTGACCAGGGTGAAGGCCGGCTCGCCGTGCTCGGCGGACAGCTCCGGCCGGGTCGCCAGCGTCCGGGCCACCTCGGAGATCGTGGTGCCGCCGTTCATGCCGATCACCATGCCGCGGCGGACCAGCGTGGCCGCGGCCTGCGCGATCCGCTGCTTCTCCGACGCGAAACGCGCAGTCTTGTAGCGCAGCGGCAGGTCGTACGAGACCGCGTTCGCGACGGCGCCGCCCCGGGTCCGGGTGAGCAGTTGCTGCTTGCCGAGGTGGTCCAGATCGCGCCGGATCGTGGCCGCGGACACGTGCAGCTGGTCGGCGAGCTCGTCGACGTCGATCGCGCCCTTCTCGGCGAGCGACTCGAGCAGTGTGTTCAGCCGTTCATAACGCTTCACCCAGCGCTCCTCCTTCACAGAATCAGTCAGCCGACCGCTGGTCGGTTGGCACCATTCGATCACGTTCGAGCAGTTTCGACCATTACATCTCCGGAGACGACATGACCGACACCCCCTTCGTGAGCACCGAGATCGCCACCCAGCCGGCGTTGTGGCGACAAGTCTCGGCCGGTTTCGCGCAGTACGGTGGCGCACTCCCGCAGCCGGGACAGCGGGTCGCCGCCGTCGGCTGTGGCACCTCCTGGTTCATGGCGATGGCGTACGCCGCGCTGCGCGAGGACCTCGGCCAGGGTGAGACCGACGCGTTCGCCGGATCCGAGTTCGCCTACGGCCGCCAGTACGACGCGATCGTGGTGATCAGCCGGTCGGGCACGACGACCGAGGTGCTCGAGCTGATCCGCCGGACCACGGTGCCCACGATCGCGATCACGGCCACCCCGGGTTCGCCGATCACCGAGCTGGCCGACACCACGATCCTGCTGGACTTCGCCGACGAGCAGTCCGTCGTCCAGACCCGGTTCGCGACCACGACGCTGGCGTTGCTGCGGGCGTCCCTCGGCCAGGACCTCACCCAGGCCGCCACCGACGCCGAGTCCGCGCTGACGGTGGACGTGGACGAGTTGGCCAAGCTGGAGCAGGTCACCTACGTCGGGACCAGGTGGACCGTGGGCCTGGCGCACGAGGCGGGCCTGAAGCAGCGCGAGGCGGCGTCCGCGTGGACCGAGGCGTACCCGGCGATGGACTACCGGCACGGCCCGATCGCGATCGCCCAGCCCGGCCGCGGCGTCTGGCTCTTCGGCGAGGCCCCGGCCGGCTTCCTCGACGACGTCGCCGCCACCGGCGCCACGATCGTGCACCACGCCGACCTCGACCCGATGGCGTCCCTGGTGATCGCCCAACGAGTCGCCGTCGCCAAGTCCCTCGCCCACGGCCTCGACCCCGACCAGCCCCGAAGCCTCAGCCGCTCCGTCATCCTCGACTGACCACCTCGACCAGGGCCGCGGTCGCCCTCTCGGCACCTGGGTCACCAACCGGGGTCTTGGGTCACCAACCGGGGGCCCGGGACAGTGCAGGACGTGTTCACGGTCCCGGGTGGGTGGTCACGGTCCCGGGTGGGGGTTTGCAGTCCCGGCTCGGTCGTGCGGATGGGGCGTGGGTCGCCGGGTCGGGGCGGGGCGCAGGGTGGTGAGGGTGCCTAGGGCTGCGGCGGTGATCAGGCCGAGGGCGATAGTGAGGAGGGCTGCTCGGGTGCCGATTGCTGGGACCAGGAGGCCGGCGGTGGCTTGGCCGAGGGCTGCGGCTCCGACGCGGAGGCTGGCTGCCGTCGTACTCACGCGGCCCTGCAACGCCACCGGGCTGTAGACCTGCCGGGCCGCGAACATCGCCGGCAACATCGGCCCCTCCACCAGCCCGGCCACCGCGGCCAGCAACAGCAGCACCGCGAAGCTGGAAGCAAGCGGCCACGTCGTCATCGCCAGGCCGTACCCCGCGCACGCCGCCATCACCACGTACTCCGGTCGCCACCGCGTCTGTAGTCGGCCGAGCAGAAGTGCCGTGGTCACGCTGCCCAACTCCACCGCGGTCCACAGGTACCCGGCCGCCGATTTCGGTGCGCCCACGGACGCCATGTGGAGCGGCAGGGTGATCAGCAGCATCCCGATCATCCCCATCAGCGCCGTGGTCGTGACCGTCGACGCCCGCAACGGTGGCGTCCGGGCCAGGTGCCGCAGTCCCTCGACCACCGACCGCGCGAACGGGTCCCGGTCGCCGGCCGCGATCGCCGCCGGCAACGCGGGCAGCCGCGCGATCGCGAAGATGCTGGCCGTGGCCGTCACCGCGATCACCGTCGCGGCGGCCTCGACCGAGACGGCGGCCGCGAGGGTGGCCGCGGCGGCCGGGCCGGTGATCGTGGCCGCGCCGAAGCTGGCCGCCTCCCAACTGTTGGCCTTGGGCAACAAGTTCGCCGGGACCAGGGACGGCAGCATGCTCGTGAAGCCGCCGCTCACCATCGGCAGCGTCGTCCCCGCGATCGCGGCGAGCGCCGGCGTGACCCAGGACGGGGTATGGCCGACGACGGCGAGCATCGTCAGCATCACCGCGCCGAGGACCGCCTGATTGACGCCGAGCGCGATCCGGCGATGGGCGGTGCGGTCCAGCCACGCGCCCAGCAACGGCCCAGTGAGTACTGCAGGCAACGCGTACGCCGCTCCGGTCGCACCCGCGAGCGCCGGGCTGTCGGTGCGGTCGAGGACGAGCAGGACGAGCGTGAACGCGACCATCTCGTCGCCGAGGCGGGCCAGTGTCGCGGCGGAGTAGTACGACGGCATCCCGCGGAGCTTGAGCAGTTCGCGCATTCCGATGCCCCCTGTAACGCAAAGCAGTAAGTTACGCGTTACGCTAACAAAGGCGTTACGCTTTCGCCAGTTGGGAAGGAGGCACGGTGGAGAGTCTGCAGACGCCGGATCGGCTGGTCCGGCTGGCGGTGGATCTGGTGAACACGAAGACGCTGGAGCCGGAGCAGCTCGTCACGCCCGACGACGTGCGCCGGTTCCTGCTGGACCACGGCGAGCCCGAGCCGATCGCGATCGACGAGGCCGAGCTCGACGAGATCCGCGAGGTCCGGGAGCGACTGCGGCCGGTGTTCCACGAGGAACCGGCCGTGGCCGCGAAGGCGCTCAACGACCTGCTGACCGAGTACGCCGTCCGCCCGTACCTGTCCGACCACGAGGGGTCGCCGTGGCACCTGCACGTGGCCCGGCCCGAGGCGGGGTGGCCGGAGTGGCTCGCGGCCCAGACGGCGCTCGGGCTGGCCGGGTTTGCGGCCGGTCACGGGTTCGCCGCGCTGGCCGGTTGCGCCGCGCCTGACTGCGAGCGCGTGTTCGCGAACCAGGCCGAGCGAAGACCCCGGCGGTACTGCGGGCCGACCTGCGCGAGCCGGACCCGCGTGGCGTCGTACCGGGCCCGCCAGGCCGGGGCGGAGAAGTCCTAGGATCGGCACCGATCATCCAGGGAGTGGAGGCACCGTGAGTCACACCGTCGTGGCGGAGCTGGTCGCGAACGTCCAGAAGGTCACCGCGCAGGCCGGCGACACGGTGGGCCCGGAGGACACCCTCGTCATCCTGGAGTCGATGAAGATGGAGATCCCGGTGCTGGCCGAGGTGGCCGGGACGATCGTCGAGGTGAAGGTGGTGGCCGGCGAGGTGGTCCGCGACGGCGACCCGATCGCGGTGATCGAGGAGAAATAGGCCACACTGCCAACCGGAGGCGCCGACGCGGGCGTCTACTGGAAGCAGGCGGAAACCACCGGGGAACTTCCCGTCCGCGTGCACCGTTGGTCCGGACGTACCGGCATCTCAGGGTTCAGCCCGGGTGTCCCCGACGTGCGCAGAGGACGGTGAACGCGGCACCATGGTGGTCACGCTCGTTGCCGAGAGGACCCAGGGAGGCGTTGCCGTGAAGCCGGTCGACACCTCCGTCATCCCTGCCCCGGTCCAGCAGCCGCCGCGGCAGCAGCCGCAGGACCAGCCCGACGTACTGCCGTCCTGGGACGAGATCGTCCGGACCCACTCGGCCCGGGTCTACCGGCTCGCGTACCGGCTGACCGGCAACAAGCACGACGCCGAGGACCTGACCCAGGAGGTCTTCGTCCGGGTGTTCCGCTCACTGTCCGGCTACACCCCGGGCACGTTCGAGGGCTGGCTGTACCGGATCACCACGAACCTCTTCCTCGACGGCGCCCGGCGCAAGCAGCGGATCCGCTTCGACGGCCTGCCCGAGGATGCGCACGACCGGCTGCCGGCCAAGGGCGCCGGCCCGGCCGAGAAGCTGGACTCCGGCCAGTTCGACCACGATGTGCAGCACGCGCTGGACCAGCTGCCCGAGGACTTCCGGGCCGCGGTCGTGCTGTGCGACATCGAGGGCATGACCTACGACGAGATCGCCGACGTCCTGGGCGTCAAGCTCGGGACCGTCCGGAGCCGGATCCACCGCGGCCGCTCGATGCTGCGCAAGCACCTCGAGCACCGCGCACCACGGTCCGGCCACTCGCGCATCAGCGGCCCACCCGTCGACGCGCCGTTGTTCGGCGGGGGTGACGACCGGTGACCTCGCACCCGCTGGACCGGCTCAGCGCCGCCGTCGACGGAGAGCTCGACCACGACTCCCGGGACAAGGTGCTGAGTCACCTCGTCGGCTGCGACTCCTGCCGCGCCGAGGTGGACGCGCAGCGCCGGTTGAAGGGCCAGCTGGCCGCCCTGGAGGCGCCCGGCCCGTCGGACGACCTGATGCAGCGCCTGATGGGCGTCCCCGCGTTCTCGCTGGAGCCGCGCGAGGAGGTCCGCTCGGTGGTGACGCCGGTCGTCTCGCTCAGCCCGCAACGGTCCGCGTTCCCGGCGGCCCGCAACGACGCCACCCGGCCGGGGACCAGGTCCACGCCGCGCTCGCGCCGTCGTACCGGGGTGCTCGGTGCGGCCGGTTCGGCGGCAGCGGTCGCCTCCCTGCTCGGTACTGCTTTCGTCCTCGGTGACCCGGCCCGCGGCGAGGAGCCGCCGATCGTGCAGCCGCCGGTGGCCAGCTTCTCGGCGGACCACGCAGCGACGACGACGGGCAGCCCGTTCGCCGACCCGGTCGCGTTGCTGAACGGGTACAACGGCACCGGGTTCGCCGGACTGCCACCGTCGTACCAGCCGGTGGCGTTGACGGGACGCTGAGCTGTGAGCCTCTCCCGGCTCGCCGTGCTGGTCGGCACCGCGCTGATCGGTCTCGGCCTGCCCTTGCCCACCGCGGTCGCCGCTCCCGCACCCACGTCCTCGCGGGAGGACTCGCCGTCCGCCGTCAGCTGGCTCGAACGCGCCGCGCTGGCTCCGGAGCGGATCTCGTACCACGGCACGCAGATCATCACCGCGTGGGGACCGCAGGGGTCCAGCTCGGCGATGCTCGGCATCGTGCACGCCGCGTCGCAGGGGACCGAGATCAGCGTGGTCGGCTCGTCGTCCGCGCCCGGGGCGAAGTCGTTCGTGCAACGCGCCGCCCACGGGGCCGGACCGGCCGTCGACGGGGGACCGCTCGACCTGTTGAAGTCGACGTACCAGCTGGCGTACAAGTGCTGCACCGAGACGATCGGTCGGGTCGCCGTCCTGGTCGAGGCGCTGCGGGACGACCAGACGCTGGCCGCGCGGTTCTGGATCGACCAGGCGAGCGGATTGCTCCTGCAGCGGCAGCTGTTCAGCGCGGACGGGCGCACGCTGGTCCGGGCGACCGTGTTCACCGAGTTGTCGATCGACACGTCCGAGTTCCTCGGGCACCTGCCGCCGATGGCCCCAGGGGACACCGAGACGGTGGGGATGGGCCAGGTCGGCGATCTGCGCTCCCAGGGCTGGACCTGCGCGGCGGACCTGCCCGCGTCGCTCAAGCTGTACGAGGTCCACCAGGACAGCGCGTCCGGGTCACTGCAGTTCTCGTACTCCGACGGCCTGTTCACCGTGTCCGTCTTCGAGCAGCGCGGCGCCCTCGACCCGGCCGCCGTGCAGGGGTACTCGGCCGGCGCGATCCCCGGCGTCCACGTCCGGTACGGGATGCCCTCGTACGCCGTGTGGTCGTCCGGCGGCATCGTCTACACGGTGGTCGGCGACCTGCCCTCGGACCTGATGGACAAGGTCGTCGCCGCGTTCCCGCACCAGCAGCCACCCCAGCTCACCGCGCTCGAACGGATGGGGACCGGCCTGGCCCGGATGGCCACCTGGCTCACTCCGATGAGTGCGCTCTCGTGGAAACTGGGATAATCGGACCCGGAGCCTCTCGCCGGCACCCTGGGTGAGGTTCCGCCGACACGACCACGACGACGACTACGTGAGGCGGGCACCGTGAGCTGGGATGACGCCGAGCCGACCGTGCGGATGCCGCGAGATCCGGCAGATCCGGAACCCACCCGTGAGCTTCCCACCGACCGGCCCACCGCAGGACCTGTCGTACCGCCCCCCGCCGAGCCCGGGTCCACCGATCCCGGGACCACGACCGGCGGCGATCACGCACCAGGCGTAGCGGGCGGAGGCGCTGACGCCGGGCGTACCACCGACAACACCGGCCCGCAGGCACCACACACCGGCCCGCAGGGACCGCAGGCACCGCACACCGGCCAGCAGGCGCCGCAGGGACCGCAGAGCGGGAGCGCGGCCGGCGCCTCGGCGGGATCGCCCGCGGTCTCCGCGTTGGCGCCGCCTCCGGTGAGCAACGGGGCCATGCCGCTGCCGCCCCCGGGAGGCACCGCGCAGTACCGGCAGTCCGAGCGGTCGATGACGCAGCGCAGCTTCGGGCAGCCGGAGGAGCCGTTCCGCCCGGTGTACCCGGGCCAGGCCTGGCCGACGTACCAGCCCGCGTACGTCCCGCCGCCGCCCGTGGACTGGCACCAGCAGCAGGCCCGCGCGTACACGCCGGGGCCGCCGCCGAAGGGCAACCGGATCATCACCATCGCCGCGATCGTCGCGCTGATCGTCGGCCTGGTCGCCGGTGCCGGGGCGGCCGCGACCGTGGTGGCGCTGGACAACCGCGGCCCGATCGAGGAGCCGGCCGGCCCGCCGGTCGGTACCGGCGCGGACCCGAAGATCCGCAGCGGCTCGGTCTCGGCGGTCGCCCAGACGCTGCTGCCGAGCGTGGTCCAGCTGAAGGTCGAGGGCGCCGACAACTCGAAGGCGACCGGGTCCGGCTTCGTGATCGACACGGCCGGCCACATCCTGACCAACAACCACGTCGTCTCGGCCGCGGCCAAGGGCGGCTCGATCCAGGTCGTCACCCAGCAGGGCGCGAGCACGACGGCCCGGCTGGTCGGCCGCTCCCCGGCGTACGACCTGGCCGTGGTGCAGGTGAGCGGGCTGAAGGCGCCGTCGGTGCAGTTCGGCCGGTCGGACCTGGCGATCGTCGGCCAGGACGTGGTCGCGATCGGTTCGCCGCTCGGCCTGGCCGGGACCGTCACCTCCGGCATCGTCTCGGCGAAGAACCGCCCGGTCACCGCCGGCGGCGAGGGCGAGATCTCGTACATCAACGCGCTGCAGACCGACGCGGCGATCAACCCGGGCAACTCCGGTGGCCCGCTGGTCGACATGAACGCCCGGGTGATCGGGGTGAACTCCGCGATCGCCACCGTCCGCGGCGCCGAGGAGGGCAGCAGCGGCAACATCGGCCTCGGCTTCGCGATTCCGATCGACCAGGCCCGCCGGACCGCCCAGCAGCTGATCGCCGACGGCAAGGCGTCGTACCCGGTGATCGGCGCGAACGTGGACCTGCGGTTCGAGGGCGAGGGCGCCCGGGTCGGCGAGGTCAACCCGGGGTCCCCGGCCCAGCGCGCCGGGCTGCGGACCGGTGACGTGGTCACCAAGATCAACAACAAGCTGGTCGACTCGGCCGAGGCGCTGATCGTCTCGATCCGGACCCATCGCCCCGGCGAGACGGTCCGGCTGGACTACGAACGGGCCGGCCGGCCGCGGCAGGCGAACGTCACGCTGGGCTCGCAGATCGGCTGAACCAAGGCCCCGCGAGTGCCCGGATCCGGCCGGATCCGGGCACCGGCGGGTTGTTCCGTGAGATGAACTGCTGGCCCGGCGGGCGGGATCCCCAGGAGCGGGCTACGCTGTCCGCGGTGCAGTGCTAGACGGGCTGAAAACAAGACCAGGGCGACCGGAGAAGGTGGGGACATGTTCGGCATCGGGCCTCTCGAGCTGGTGGTGATCGCAATCGTCGCCGTGCTCCTGTTCGGTCCGGACCGGCTGCCCGAGTTCGTCCGGACGGCGGGCCGGCTGCTGCGCCAGGGCCGGCAGCTGATCAACAACGCGCAGAACGACCTGCGCAACGAGCTCGGCCCGGAGTTCGCCGACCTCGACGTCCGCGACCTGAACCCGCGCAGCTTCGTCCGCAAGCACCTGCTCGAGGGCATGGACGACGACTACGACGACGACAAGCCGGTCTCCTCGAACGGCCTGGCCGACTCCCCGCAACGCCTCCCGGTCGGCCAGCGCGCCCCGTTCGACCCCGAGTCGACCTGATCCGTCCCGGTCGCGACGTCCGGAGGGCGAGACCTGTTGACCTGGCGTTACCGGGCGCCCTCTAGGCTGGGCCCGCGATGAAGACGTTTGAGGAGCTGTTCGCCGAGCTGGGAGACAAGGCGCTCACACGGCCGGAGGGATCCGGGACCGTGGCGGCGCTGGACGCCGGCGTGCACACGATCGGCAAGAAGCTGGTCGAGGAGGCCGCCGAGTCCTGGATGGCCGCCGAGCACGAGGGCAAGGAACGGGCCGCCGAGGAGCTGAGCCAGCTGCTCTACCACGCGCAGGTGATGATGCACGCGCTCGGCCTGAGCCTGGACGACGTGTACCGACATCTGTAGGAGCCGCCTGCAGATTCCCCGGGACCACATCGTCAGAAAGGCCGTATCCCCATGCTGCGCGTCGCAGTACCGAACAAGGGCTCGCTGAGCGAGGCCGCCACCGAGATCCTCACCGAGGCCGGGTACAAGCAGCGCCGGAGTACCAAGGACCTGGCGCTCACCGACACCGCGAACGAGGTCGAGTTCTACTACCTGCGTCCCCGCGACATCGCCGTGTACGTCGGCGAGGGCACCCTGGACGTCGGCATCTCCGGCCGCGACCTGGTGCTCGACTCGCACGCGGACGCGGACGTGCTGATGGAGCTCGGGTTCGCCGCCTCCACCTTCCGGTTCGCCGGCCGGCCCGGCGTCGCCGAGTCGGTGAAGGACCTGGCCGGCAAGCGGATCGCCACCTCGTACGCCGGGGTGCTGCAGGACCACCTCGCCGAGCACGGCGTGGACGCGTCGGTGGTCCGGCTGGACGGCGCCGTCGAGACCGCGGTCCAGCTCGGCGTCGCCGACGTGATCGCGGACGTGGTCGAGACCGGCGCGACGCTGCGGCAGGCCGGGCTGGAGGTGTTCGGCGAGCCGATCCTGCAGTCCTCGGCGGTGCTCATCAAGCGGCACGGCGCGCACACCCCGCCGAACGGGCTGGAGCAGCTGGTCCGCCGGCTCGAGGGCGTCCTGATCGCCCGCAACTACGTGATGATGGACTACGACATCCGCGCCGAGGACGTCGACGCCGCGACCG